>DAOLRO010000047.1:1892-16335 GCA_035418665.1 Phycicoccus sp. | reverse complement strand
CCGATCGACAGACCCCATGGCACCGAGACCGTGATCGGGAGTGCCTTCAGACGGAACATCTCGTCGAGTCGCAGGGCTCGAGCCAGATGTCGACCATCGGACAGGACGAAGAGCGTGTCACCCGCTCCGGCCGTGACGATGGGCACCACCGGCACGTCGGCCTCGATGGCCAGCCAAGCGAAGCCGGTGTGGCCACTGAAGCTCACTCGATCCCGGTCACGGTGGGCCTTGAAGGCATCCTCGTCACCGCCGGGGAAGACCAGCACGTTTCGACCGGCGGCCAGCGCCTCGCGGGCAGAGTCTCGGCTGGCGGGGACTGCACCGAACCGCTCGATGACCGGCCCGACCTTGAGCGTCCAGGCGACCTCGTGCACGAGGATCGTCGTTGGCCGGTGGTTCACCAGATCGGCGCACACCATGGCGGCGGCCGCGTTGAGATCGAAGATGCCACCGAAGCCGTGATTGGCCACGAGCAACGTTGGTTCGGCTGGGAGTTGATGGTGGAGATCGAGCGTCCACCGATGCCATTGCCGGAGCCACAGGGCTGCGGCAGAGCGTATGCCGCGTGCGGCGTCATCACTCATCTCCGGACTCCGATCGCGGGCTTCCGACCCCTCATGCCGGCTGCTGGTTGCGCTTGGCGGCGTAGGTGGTGACCGCCAGTGCGGCAATGAGCCAGGCAAGGATCACGAGGATCCCCCCGGTCAGGTCGACCGATCCTCCGGCTGTGAGGGAGCGGAATCCGCGCACGACATGGGTGAGTGGAAGCCAGTTGTGGACGGCCCCGAAGAAGCTCGGCGACGTCTGCACCGGATAGGTTCCGCCGGCGGCGGCGAGCTGGACCACGATCAGCACGAGCGCGAGGAAGCGTCCGGGCGTGCCGAGCAGGCCGGCCAGCGCTTGGTTGATCGCGACGAAGGTCAGGCTCGCGAGGACGGCAAGAGCGATGAGTCCGGGGACGTTGGCGGCCCGGACGCCGAGCAACCAGCCCAGCGTGCCCACGAGAGCGACGGCCTGGAACACTGCCATCGCGGCGCCGGGTGCGAAGGAGGAGAGCCCGCCCAGCCAGGTGCCCAGACGCTTGCCGCGGAGCGGGTCGGTGAGCAGGTAGAGGGCGATCCCGCCGATCCACAGGGCGAGTGCCATGAAGTACGGGCCCATCGCATAGGCGGAGGTGGGCACCTCGTTCGCCCGGGTCGCATTGTGCTCAACCGGCACGGCCGCGGTGTGGGCCAGGTGGGTGGCCTCGGCATCGGTGTAACTGGGGATCGCGTCTCGGCCGTCGGCGAGTCCGGTGGCAAGTTCGCCCGCGCCGCTCTCGAGCTCCGAGAGTCCGCTCGCCAGCGAGGTGGCGCCTGCGGCGGCCGTGTGGCTCCCGTCAGCCAGGGTGTTGGCGCCGGTCTGCAGTTGGGTCGAGCCGTTGGCAATGGCCTGTGAGCCACCGGCCAAGGTGGCCGACCCTTGGGCCAATCGGTCGACGGCCGTGACATAGGTGGAGACGCCCGAGCTCAGCTGCGCCGAGCCGCTGGCCAGATCGTTCACACCGGTCGTGAAGGTTGTGATGGCGGACCGGACGTTCTGACCGTGCCCTGCCAACTGGGACGCTCCGTGAGCCAGTGCCCGAAGCCCGGCTTCATCGCTGGTGCCGACGAGGCTCGTCGAAGCCGAGACGAGCGTCGCGGTGCCGCGCTCCACGGCGGCGGCGCCGTCGGCGACGGTGGCGGACTGAGCAGTGAGGCCCCGAATGACGGAGCGGCGCTCTGCATCAGACAGGCTGTCCCAGTTGTTCTCGAGTCCTGCGAGGGCACCGTTCATGGTGGCCGCCCCCGACGCGAGTGCAGCGCCATCCACACTCAGTTGGCCCAGGCCATCGCGGAGGGTGCTCGCGTGAGCGAGCGCGGCGTCGGCGCCTCCGGACATCGCGCCCACGGCGTCCGACAAGGTTGAGGCGCGATTGGCGAGTTGGTCGACGCCTGACTGCAGCTGTCCAGCACCGCTGGCAACGCTTGCCGCGCCCTGGGCGAGGGCCGCGCCTCCGGCGTTGAGTTGGTTCAGCCCGCCGTTGAGATCGGCGGCACCCTTGCTCACGCTCTGGGCTCCGGCAGCGAGGGTGGCCGTGCCGTTGGCGAGGTCGGTGGCTCCCGACGCGAGGTCGCCCAGGCCCACAACCAGTTGGTACGAGCGAGGAGTGGCTGACTGCGTTCCGTCGTGCAGACGCGCTGCCCCGTCGGCAGCACGCGCGACGGCATCGTGGGTTGAGGTGAAGCCGACGTAGATCTTCTGGAGGTACTCCTGCGAGATCGACTCGGCGAGAGAGTCGGTGATGGCGTCCCCGATGCTGGAGGCCATGTTTCCCGCGATGGTGTTCACCGCGTCATCGGTCTCGATGGTCAACATTGCCCGGGCCGCCGAGTTGGGGTCGCCCTGCAGGGACGCGACGCCGGACGAGAAGTTCTCCGGCACCCACAGCACGGCGAACACCTGCCCGGCGGCAAGCTGGGTGGTGGCGTCGTCGGCCTCGGCGACCGTCCACGAGAAGTTGTTCTTCCGGGTCGACGAGACCAGTTCCTTGGCCAGGGTGTCACCCAGCGCCACGGTTGTTCCGTCGTCGAGCGTCGCCGGCCGGTCGGCGTTGACAATCAGTGCGGGGACCTGGTTGAGGCGCCCGGTGGTGTCGTCGTTGGCCCACGTGAGCAGACCGGCATAGATGCCCGGCACCAGGGCGACGATGATCAGGGCGACGATGACTTGGACGCGTTGCCGGCGTGCTTTCGCGCGGTCGGAGGTCATGAGAGGGCCTTTCCAAGGGTCTGGGTCTGCCCGGCGTCGAGGAACGCAAGGCCGACGAGGAGAAGTTGGGTGTTGAGGAAGGCGACTTCGGCTGCGGACTCGGTTGCAGGCTCGGCACCGGCCCGCCCGACCCAGTCCAAGAGCAACCAGACCGTGCCGGCAGCCAGGAACCGGCTCACATCAGCCGCGGCGGGCGATCCGGGCGATCCGGGCGATCCGGACGATCCGGACGCCGCGACTGAGGGCGAGCGGGCGATGATCCGGTCGGCCACGATGGCGACCGTGTCGCTGAGCACGTCGAAGGCCGCTGGACCGGCCATCACCGAGGCGAAGAAGTCGCGACGCTGGTCGATGCGCTCGACCACGAGGGTCATCAGGTCCTGAAGCGCCGCCTCCCACCTGGGGCCGGTGAGGTCGATCGGGTCGATCTGGGCGAAGACGAGGTCGAGTTCTTCGTGTGCGGCAGCACGCTGGAGCGCTGCCACGTCACCGAAGTGCTGGTAGAAGGTCGGCCGGCTGGTTCCCGCGAGCGCGACCACATTGGTGATCGACGGCCGGGTGTCACCGCTGTCCAGCAGTTCGCCCACGGCTCGCACCAGCGCGGCCTTGGATCGTCGCGTCCTGAGGTCGCTCGCACCCAGAGCACTATCTGACATGTGTAATAGAATTACACATGTAAATTAGAAGCGCAAGCTACGCCTGAGCGCTGCCTCCTGAGCCCACATCAGTCTGAGCACGGACGACGGCGATCTCGTCATCGGTGACGCCCGCGGCAGTCAGGAGCAGCAGGCTGATCCGATCAACCATGGCCGCCACGGAGTCCGGCCCCGTGAAGTCGGAATCAAGCCAGCGGTTGACGAGCCAGAAGGTCCCCGCGGCCAGGAAGGCGGCTCGGTCCTCGGGGCTACCGACAAGGGTGCGGTTGCGGAGGATCGGCCCCAAGGGCGACACGTCCAGCAGTCGAGCCGCGAGCAGCCCGATCACATCCTCGGAGAGTGCCTGGCTGCCCCCGCTCGTCAGGGCCTTCTTGTAGAAGACGACATTCCGTTGCAGGTGAAGGAGAAGGCCACGGAAGGTTCCCCGGACGAAGGTCGTCCACGACTCGCCGAGCGCGACCTCGGGGATGTCAGCGAACGCGCCCGCCAGTCGGTGCAGGGCAGCGGCGCGCACCAGCAGGCTCATCTCGCCGAAGTGTTGATAGAAGGTCGGCCGACTCACGCCCGCCGCCCGAACGACATCGGTCACGCTCAGCGACTCCAGCGACGCCTCGGAGTCCAGCAACTCGGCCATCGCCTCGATCAGAGCCGAGCGCGAGCGGGTGGAGCGTGGATCCTCCCGAACCATCGACGAGCCTTCCCGTGAATTCTGAGGCAAACCTCGCGTTGTGGCGTCCTGCGCCCACGCTCTCCCTATTTTACAACCGATAGGTATGCCGGGTGGCCACCACCCGGCATACACGCACCTTCGCGTGCGCCCACGGTCGTGACAATCTGGTCCGTGGCGCCAGAGCTCGGCGTCAGATCGGGCCCGGGCCCGCATGATGGCATTCCTGCATGAACTCATGCAAAAATGCCCTCATGACGGTCACGATCCAGATCCGAGAGCTCGACGAGTCGGTGCGAGATCGCCTCAAGGCCAGAGCCGCGCAAGACGGTGAATCCTTCAACTCCTACCTCAAGCGCCTGCTGGCTCGAGAGGCCGAGAAGCCGACTCAGCAGGAAGTCTTCGCCCGGGTGCGATCCCGCTCGGAGAGCGCATCAGTTCCCGCCGCGGACCTCATTCGCGCCGAGCGCGACGCCAGGGCCGCGGGAGCCGCACCCCCGAGCCGCCGGTGAGCACTGTGGTGGTGGATGCCTCGGTGCTGGTGGATGCCCTCGTGGGCTCCGACGCGGGCGACGTCCACGGGCACCTCGGAGATCGGCCCCTCATGGCGCCGGCGCATGTCGACGCTGAGGTTCTCAGCGCCCTGCGAGGGCTGATGCTCGGCAAGCATCTGAGTCGGCAGCGGTGTCGCGATGCACTCCTGGACTTCCACGAATTGCCGCTCGATCGGTGGGCGCTGACTCCGATTCTCACCGACCGCGCCTTCGATCTTGCTGACTCCATGACCGCCTACGACGCCCTCTATGTGGCGATGGCCGAGCTGGCGGACGCCCCCCTCGTCACCCGAGATGCTCGACTGGCACGTGCCGCCAAGCGAATGGTCGAGGTCGAACTCATCTGACAGCAGCGCGCGATGCCTCCGTCTGATCCCTGGTTCCCGCTCGTCACTCGGCTTGACCTTGCGGTCCTCGTCAGGGTGGTTCGCGGTGCTCACCTTCGCTGTGGACGTGGGCACACGGCATACAAGGGTCACTACGGTCGGAGAAGGCTTGTCACGCGCCGGAGTTCGTCGAGCATGACGTCTGCGGCGGCGTCCCGCTCGTCACTGACCTTGACCTTGCGGTCCTCGTCGAGGTGGTTCGCGGCGAAGGGGATGTTGATCGACTCGAAAATCGGCACCATCCGAAGGGTCGTCACGACCTGCTTCAGTTGCTGCACGGCCCGCGTGCCCCCGCCGATCCCGCCATAACTGACGAAGGACACGGCCTTGTCGGCCCACTCCTTGCTCAGGTAGTCAATGGCGTTCTTGGTCGCCGCGTTGTAGCCGTAGTTGTATTCCGGCACAACGAAAACGATCGCATCCGCCACAGCCACCGTCGCGCTCCAGTCCTTCGTGTGCTGGTGCGCGTAGTCCCCGAACTTCGGGTGCTTGGCCTCGTTGAACATCGGCAGGTCGATCTCGGCCAGGTCGGCGACCTCGACCTCGAAGCCGCCATGAGCACGAGCCCGGTCGACGAACCAGTTGGCGAAGGCGGGACCCACCCGACCGGGGCGCGTGCTGCCGATGATGACGAGGAGGCGAGGAAGAGACATGGTCAGATCCTTTCAGTCGGTCGGGTGCGAAGTGGTGGCCGCGCCACCCATGAGGTCGTTGAGGGCCTGAGTGGCTCGAATGTCACCGGTGCGTTGTGCGTCGCGACGCTGGCGAGCCACCTCGACATAGGCTTCGGGGTCACCAGCCTCAAGCGCTGCAACGGTTTCGGCGACGAAGTCCTCCAGCGGCATGGCCCGTGGGTCGACCAGGTTGATCGGCTGGAGGGCGGTGCGCGTGAAGGGTGGCGCCACTTCGATCACCTCAATCGTGCTGTCCTGCAACTGATACCGCAGAGACAGGGTGTAGGAGTGCAGCGCAGCCTTGGACGCCGAGTAGAAGGGCGAGCGTGCAAGTGGCGCATAGCCGAGCATCGAGGACACGTTGACGATCGCGGCTTCCGATTGCGCCGACAGGTGCTCGATCAGCCCTGACACCACCCGGATCGGGCCCAGCAGGTTGGTCGTGATCGTTGCCTGCAGGTCCTCCTCCGACACGGGCGCCCGCAGATCGATGTCGGTCATCACGCCGGCGTTGTTGATGAGCACGTCCAGAGCCGGATGCCGACTCAAGACCTCGGCCACAGCCGACTCGATGCTCTCCGGATCAGCGAGATCAAGGACGACAGCGTCCATCCCCGGATTCGCAGTGGTCACCTCCGCCAATGCCGTATGCCGTCTCCCGGCGATGATGACCGTGTTCCCCTTCGCGTGGAGGGCCTCCGCGAGACCGCGGCCGATGCCCGAGCCACCCCCGGTGATGAGGATCGTGCGACCAGCCAGCCTCACGGCATACCTCCTTCAGTGGACGCGAGGTGGGCTGCCCACTCCCGCCGGACGAACTGCTCATAACTCGTCGGCGCGCGACCCAGCAGCCAGGTGAGGACGTTGGGGTTGCCGACGAAGTCATGGGCCGAGTAGCGAGAACTGATCGAGCGCAGGACCGACAACTCATGGGTCGCCTCAGCCGGATCCCGATCCCCCAGCCAGGCTCGCGCGTAGGTGTCGGCATCGATCTGGCGCACGTCGATGTCGCGACCCATGACGCCGCCAATGATCGCGCCCAGCTCATGGGCCGTGTAGCGGCCCGGCGCGACGAGTTCATAGGTCGCGGCTGCGTGCCGCTCACTGTCGAGGAGCGCCATCACGGCAACGTCGGTCACGTCGTCGAGATCGACGACGGACTGTCGCCGCTCCAGCGACCACGACAGTTCGAAGACACCTCGCTCGAAGGCCGGCCGGAGCTTGAGCGGCAGCATGTAATTCGATGGCTGAAGGATCGTGAACTCGAGATCCGAGGCCAGCAGGGCCTCTTCGACGTCCCGCTTGATCTCGTGCTGGACCAGGTCGGTGACGATCGAGTGCAGCACCGAGCTGAAGACGAAATGCCCCGCCCCCGCAGCGCGGGCCGCAGCAATGAGCCCCAGACCCATGGCCCGCTCGCCCGGGGACAGCGTGGCCCCGACGTGATAGACCTTCTCGACCCCATCCACGGCTCGCCGTTGCACGTCCGGTTCCGCGAGATCGCCCACGACCACGTCGTCGACCCCGAGCGCCCGCAGGCGGTCCGCCGATGACGACGTCCGCACGCAGGCCCGCACTGGGACACCGGCAGCCACGAGCTTGGGGACCAGGAGCTTGCCCTGGTTGCCGCCCGCGGCGGTCACGAGGATCACGACGCCGTCACCACCCGGTCTCCGGCGATCCAGACACCGAGGACCCCACGGCTGGCAGCAATGTCCTCGGTCGGGTCAGCGGCGAGGAGCACGATGTCCGCCCGCGCACCCGGCACGAGACGCCCACGATCAGTGAGTCCGAAACGATCGGCCGCCTCCGACGTCGCCCCACGCAGCGCCTGCGCCGGCGTGAGGCCCGCCGCCACGAGCAGGGCAAGCTCGTCGTGCAGGCTCTCCCCCATCGTCGGCGAGAAGGGCGCTGCCGCAGTCTTGTTCGCGTCGGTGCCCACGAGCACCGGCACCCCGGCCCGGTGCAGATTGGCGACACTCCCTGCAGCAGCCTCGTAGCGCGGACCCGGCACTCCCGGCGGCAGGCCGAGTCGCTAGACGATCCCCTTCATCATGGTCAGCGTCGGGACGACGATCGTCCCCGCAGCAGCCAGACCCTCCGCCTGCTCTACGGTGATCGGACGATCCAGGGGCACGTGCGTGAGCACGTCGATGCCCGCTGTGATCGACATCCCCACCGCATCCGAACGCGAGGCATGAGCGATGGTGAGCAGTCCGTGCCGATGGGCCTCGGCCACGATCGCGTCGACGGTCTCCTGATCGAAGCCGGGCAGGTCGACGACCACCTTGATGTAGTCGGCTCCCTGCGCGACCCGCCGCTCCACGGCGGCGGCCGCCTCGGACACGTCAGCAACGAGGCACTCGGCCGCTGCGGGGATGTCCTTCATCCGCTGAGCATGAGCACTCGTCGGCGACGACAGCGCCATCATCCCGCTGCGAATGTCGGCGCCTCCACTCATGCCCCGGAGCGCCTGCACCAAGGGCGGTGGCGAACTCATGTCGAGCGCCGTCGTCACCCCAAAGCGGACCAGTTCGGTGAGCGTCTCCGGACCGTAGAGGTGCACGTGGCAGTCGATGAAACCGGGCAGCACGTAACCACCCGCACCATCGACGTCCTCGACCGCGCCCATGTCGTCCAGAGACGACGCGTCGACGATCACCCCGTCGACGAAGGCGAGATCGGTTGCCTCACCGAAGGTTTCGCCGTCGAAGACTCGCACGTTCCGGAGCACGCTCACCATCGGGTCAGGCCTTGTCTGCCGCAGCGCAGGACATCGCGAAGTCCAGTTGCGAGCCCTGGAACTCCCCCGAGGGCTTGTGGAAGTCGATGCAGTGGCCGCTGCCGGGCTGCAGGGCCGTGTCCACCGACGGAGCCGACGTGAACGCCGACCGGAACTCGTCGATCTGGTCCTGGTCGGTCACCCAGAGCGCGTCGAACTCACCCTGACGGTGATGGACCGGCACGTCGACCCGACCACACACCTCAGCCCGACGCTCGATCCACGTGCCGGTGATGTCGAGCAACTCGACCTTCGGCACCAGGGTGTTGGACGGGTGGCTCGCCGCCGGCATGTCGTCGGTGTAGGTCCCTGCCGGACCGAACATGACGAAGTCCTTCATCGGCACAGGCAGCTCGATCATGGGGATGGGCGGCAGCGCCTCCCAGGCCCCGCGCGACTCCATCGGCACGCGGACCAGGCACCCGGAGATGGCCAGACCGAGCAGCGGCCAGTCCCGCGGCGCAGCCGCAATGGCGGTGGCGATCGCCGCGCCGATCGAGTGGGCCACCAGCACAACCCCCGGACGACCGTTGCCCTGCTCGGCCCAGATCGACCCGATGGTCCCGTTGAGCACCTCGGCGTTGGCCATGATGATCGAGTCATCGGACTCCAGAGCACTGGACTCCCCGTAGTTCGGACGGTCCAGCGCAATGACCGGCACGCCACGCTCGGCGGCACGGTCGAGCAGCGAGTAGCCAGGGATGTCGAAGTACGCGGAGCTGTAGGTGCCGCCGTGCAGGGCGATCACGAGCGGTGCGCCGTCGGCGGCCTCGAAGCCGTCCGTGACATTGGTGCGCCCGGAGTGGTTCCGGTCGCCTTCAGAGTGGACGTAGCTGGTGGACATCGTTGTCCCCTTTCGGTTTTCGGTGGATGGGTATGCCGTGGTGCCGGTCGTGGGTCGGTTGTGCGGTCAGTCGTGCACGAGCGCAGGAGCAGCCAGTGCGGCCCGGACATCGGCCGCCACAGCGAGCGCGGCCTCCCGGTCGCGGTCCTCGAGACGGCGCGAGAGGATCGCCGCTCCCTTGAGGTCTGCGGGGAGGTCCGGTGGGCGCGCGATGAGCAAGAAGTGCAGGTGGGGATAGTTCTCGCCGAAGCTGAGCAGGTAGGTGTTGACCGCTCCCGTCGCCTCCTGAATCGCGGTGGACACGCGCTGCGCCACCGCGCCCAGGCTCGCTGCCTCGTCCGGCGTCAGCGCACCCCAGCCCTCGGCGTGGCGGCGCGTCCTCAAGACGAACCAGCCCGGCACGTCATAGCCATCGGCGACCTCACACGCCCAGAGATCATCGCGGTGGACGACCCCCGCGGTGGCGTCCTCGAGGTCGCAGGGCAAACAGGTCATCGTGTCTCCTTCGCATGGTGACCGGCGAGGGTCGCAACCACCCCGGTCATCGAATCTCCTTGGTGCCCAGTCGCACCCACGATGTGATCGGGCCGGACAACGATCCAGTCAGCGCCCAGTCCGGCCATCACGTCAGCCGGCAGGCGATGAACCTCCAACGGCATCCCGTATGCCGCGGCCTCCTCACACAGGCCCGTCACCTCCGCGCCTTCCGCGGCGAGCAGGACATGCTCGAGCCGGACGAGGTCCAGCGACGATGCCCCGGGAGACAGCCAGACATGGGGCAGGCGACGACCGCGCAGTGCAGTGGTGGACCAGTCCGACTCACCTGAGTCCGCCCCCACAGGGAGGACCGGCGATGACTCGTACCGATGGCCGAGCACGAGGTCGTCACTGAAGAACTCCTGCCGCTTCGTCTCCTGGATCCGCTCCGCCAGCCGAGCCCGAGCCTCGGTGGCGGCGGCTCCGTCCCCGGCCAGATCGTCACCGAGCAATTCCGTCGACAGCGTCGACATGTTCGAAGCCGCCTCATCGATCACGCGACGGTGCAATGGAACTCGCTCCACGGCATACGAATCGAGCAGTCCGGGACCACCCCAACCGGCGAGCGTTCCCGCCAACTTCCACCCGAGATCAACGGCGTCCCCGAAGCCGGTGTTGAGGCCGTGACCACCGAAGGGCGGGTTGAGATGCGCGGCATCACCGAGGAGGAAGACGCGCCCATCACGGACCCGGTCGGCCAGCTCCATCCGGGCCACCCAGGGATCGGTGCTGATGACCGTCGCAGGGACGTGATCGCCGACCGCGCCGTCGATGAGGGCATGGGCGTCGAGATCTGGCGCAGTCCCGTCGACACCGAAGGCGATGAGCCACCACTGGCCATCGAGGTCCATCGGACCGAGCATCCCCGGGGTGTTGTCGTTGACCACCCAGGTCTGGACGGCCGGTGGATGCGGGACACGCTCCGCGAGTTCTGCGCTTTCGAAGACGACCCCGGTGTTGGGGCGCAAGGCCTGCGTCCCGACGTAGGCGGCCCCGATGCTCTCGCGGACCACGCTCCGCGCGCCGTCAGCGCCGACGACGTAGTCGGCGATGACCTCCTGCTCCTCCCCATCGGCATCGGCGATCAGGACCGACACGCAGTCCTGCTCCGGACGCACGGCCCGGACCCGTGAACCGATCCGCAGGTCGACACACGGCAACTCGGCCGCGATCTCCCGGAGCACCTCTTCGGTGACATATTGCGCGACCTGCTGCCCCAATTCGGGGGAGACCCCGGTGTCCGCAAGACCGAGCACCCCGGTGAAGCGGGTGAGCTCCGGGCCGACGAGGCTCGTCCGGAAGGCAATGTCCTGCGACCACGAGGTCGGCAGAGGTGCGGCCGCGCGGAGGCGCCCGGCCTCCCCCCACCGCCGGAAGTGCTCCAAGGTGCGCGTGCTCAGTGTCTTCGCGCGGGGACGCAGCCGCGTCGGGTGCAGGCGCGGCTCGACGAGCACGCAGTGCACGCCCCGTCGGCCGAGTTCGATGGCGAGGGTGAGTCCGACCGGCCCTCCCCCGCAGATGAGCACCGGCACAGTGAGCGCATCGGTGTCGGTGGTCATGGTCAGCCTCGGGTTCGGGTCAGATCGGTGGGCGGTCGTGGCCTGTGCCGGACCGATCAGCCGCCCATGAGGACCGCGAGCGGGTTGGGGTGCTCCTTCTGGAGGGCCCAGGCCCGGTCGGTGAGTTCCTCGGTGGTCGCGCCGGCCTTGCGGGCGGCGAGCATGTCCTCGGGGTCGAAGCCCGGACCGACCGAGTCAGCGGCGTATTCAGGGCCGTTCATGTAGCCGGTCGCGTCGTCCGGGTCCTCGAAGCGGTCGATCTGGAGCTCGACGAAGTTGCGGTCGGGGTCCTGGTAGTACATCGACATGGTGACCCCGTGGGCGATGCACACGGCGGGCTTGATCCCGTTGTCCCGCAACGTCTCATAACGGTCGAGGAGGTCGTCAACCGATTCGAACGTGTATGCCGAGTGGTGCAGTGCCGCCGTGGTCGCCGTCTTGGCTTCCATCGGGATCGGCGGGTGGAGCAGGGCGACTCGGTGGTGCTCCTCATCGAAGGTGAGGAAGCTCAAGGTCTCGTCCTGGTAGACGACGTGGGCGTCGAGGACCGCCTTGTACCACTCGCGCATGGCCTCGGGCTGCGCGGTCTGGAAGACGATGTGGGCGAACTTCGGCTTGGCCATGAGGGTCTCCTTGATCGGGTGGGGCCGGTGGTGGATCTGGTCGATGTGAAGGGGTCAGGCAGTGGTGAAGGTCGTCGTGAGCTCACCGATGATCGCCGCGTGGGTCACGAGGCGGTCCCCCGCCTTGAGGGTGACGCGGGGATCGCGGGTCCAGCCGATGCCGGCGGGGGTGCCGGTGAAGATGAGGTCGCCCGGGAGAAGGGTGGCGACGGCGGAGAGTTGCTCGATGAGCTCATCGATGGCGAAGACCATGTCCGCGGTGGTGCCGTCCTGCATGCTTTCGCCGTTGAGCGTGCAGCCGAGCGCGATCGCCTCACGATCCGGGAACTCATCCGGGGTGACGATGACCGGCCCGACGGGCGAGAAGCCCGGGTAGGACTTGCCGAGCGAGAACTGAGGGGACGGGCCGCGCCATTGAACGAGGCGCTCCGAGAGGTCCTGCCCGAGCGTCAGGCCGGCCACGTGGTCCCAGGCCTCGTCACGACTGATGCCATGTCCGCCCCGCCCGATGACGACGACGAGTTCGGCCTCGAAGTCGACAGCGTCAGAGGGCAGGACCACCTCCGCGTGGGGCCCCACGACAGAGGAGGAGAACTTGGCGAAGACGACGGGGCTGCCTTGGGGGAGGTCGAGGCCGGCCTCAGCAGCGTGGTCGCGGTAGTTGAGTCCGATGGCGAAGATCTGCGACGGGCACGGCACGGGAGCATCGAGATCGGCGGACTGGTACTCCGCCGCAGGGGCGGCCTCGAGTTCGGCGGCGTGGGCAGCAGCCCAAGCCCTGAAGTCATCCCAGCGCGCCATGAGACCAGCCGGATCGGCGGGGAACTCCCCTCCGGTGACCGTGGCGATGTCGACCGCCCCCTCAGGGCGAATGACACACAGGCGGTTGTCGATGGTGGCGACTCGCATCGTGAACCTCGTCGTTGAGATCGGTGGAGCCTTCAACCTAGACTCTGATATGTGATAACACAACCCTTGTAGTCAGATTTGATAACGTTTGCCCGGCGGTTCCCAGAGGCGAGAGAGCGGCATGACCATGAGCACGACAGCGGGCCCATTGGGCGCCGAGGGTGCGTCCAGCGCAATGGGTGCCCTCCGGCCCATTGCGCAGCAGTCACTCTCTGCGCAGGTCACCTCGGAGTTGCGCCGCTCGATCGTCTCCGGCGACCTCGCACCCGGCCAGAGCCTCTCCCTCCGCAAGCTGGCTGACCAACTCGGGGTGAGCTTCATTCCCGTGCGCGACGCCCTCAAGGTCCTGGAATCCGAGGGCCTCATCACGAACCCACCGGGACGGAGCGCGAGCGTCGCGCCCCTCGACCTGGCCGAGTTGCAGTCGGTCTATCGGATCCGTCGTCGCCTCGAGCCCGAACTCGCGCGTCGTGCGGTGCGCGGTCTGTCCGATGTTCAACTCGACGCGCTCTATCAGGTCGCGACCGACCTCGGAGACGAGCGGCGCAGCATGGACGACATCTACGACGACCACCGGGCCTTCCACCTCGACCTGCTGGCACCCGCCGCAACCGCGTGGGACGAAAGGATCCTCACCGTCCTCTGGCAGGCCTGCGAGCGCTACGTGCGGATTGGCTTCGGACTCCTCGACACCGACCCCGAGGAGCACCGCCGGCGTGCCGAGGCGCACCAACTCCTCGTCGATGAGTTCCGCACCCGAGATCCGGAGGCCGCAGCTCGTGCCCTGGACGAGCATCTCGCCCACAACGAGACGATTGCGAGCCGGGCACTCGCCCAGCGAGACGCTGTCGGGGACTGAATGCAGCCGGGCCGATCAGGCCAACTGGTCGGCTCTGACCCACGTGGCGTGGAAGCCTGACGGGACCCGCCGGGGCAGCAGCACCCTGGCGATGGGTCCGGCCGTCAGGTCTTCGGCGGAGAAGATGTTGATCTCGCCGCGGCCCTCGACCTCATCGTTGACGAAGCACACGAGGTAGCCGTCGCGTTCGTGGGTGGATCCGTCGCGGGCGGCAAAGGGCGCCTCGGAGCCCCACCGTCCCGGTCCGAAGCCGTGTCGCTCCTTGGCGCCGGTCAGGGAGTCGAAGCCCACGATGCCGTCGAACAGCAGCGTGGGTTCGTTGGCCAGGCTCATGTTGTAGGAGTAGCGGTGCGGTTGACCCATGATGCGTGAGTCGACGCTGGGGAACTCGATGTTGTCCTCGTCCAGGGCCGACTCCGTGGTCGCGCCGGTCCGCAGGTTGAAGCGGTAGCGGTAGAGCTGGGCATCGAGGCGCATGTAGGCGAGCATGCTCGCCAGCGGGTGATCGAAGGTGCTCTGGTGCTGGGGGCTCTTGACTCGGCAGACGTCCATGACGATCTCATCGCCCTCTTCCCAGGCGTTCACGACGTGGTAGATGTAGCA
>DAOLRO010000047.1:0-1792 GCA_035418665.1 Phycicoccus sp. | reverse complement strand
GCAAAAGTCCCCAGGAAGTCCTGCGCACCAAGAGTCTCCAGCGACAACGGATCGATCCCGTACGGCTGGCCGCACAAATACCACGTCGCCAGCACCTGACCCCGGTGATAGATCACGTCGGTGTTGGCGGCGTCCTTGATCCCCAACCCGTGACCATTGCCCCACGGATTGTCCTTGGGGTTCTCCATGAGACCGGTCCACAGCGCCCGACCCGCTGCGGACTCCTCACGGAAGGCCTGCGTGCGCACATAGCGGTTCTGGTAGCGCACCTTTCCGTTCTCGAAGTGGGCCGCATGGATCATGCCGTCCCCATCGAACATGTGATAGCGACCGGGCGCGGCGAACTGACGGTTCGGGCCGTTGCGTAGGTAGACCCCATTGAGGTCGGTCGGGATCGTCCCGATCACCTGGAGCTCATCCGTCGAAAGTTCATCCTCGACCGGTGCATAGACCCCCAGAAGATAGGGATTCTCGACGGAGTCCACGGGCCGAGCGACCGCGATCGGGCCGCGGCTCTTCATGTCGTCTGTCATGAGGTCGTCCTTTCTGAACTGATGAGCAGTTGCGTGCAGCGGAAGAGCGCGATCGTGCGTCCGGACTCGTCCAGGACCGTGGCATCCCACACCTGCGTGCGTCCACCCCGGTGGACCGGCACGGCGACCGCAGAGATGACACCGGACCGGGCCGTGCCGAGGTAATTGGTCTTGAGTTCCACCGTCGTGAAGCCCGACGCCGTCTCGGGAAGGGACAGGCGCGTCCCGAGACCGCATGCCGTGTCCGCGAGCGCGACGACAGTCGCCGCATGGAGATAACCGTTGGGCGCGAGGAGCCGCTCCGTGACCGGCATTTCGCCGACGATGCGATCGGGCGATGCCTCGAGCACCCGCATGCCGAGAATCCCCGGCAGCCGGCCCGCGAGCAGAGCAGTCAGCTCCTCGGCGATCGGCCGGTCGTCGCCACGTGGCGTGGGTCGGGCCTCAGCCATGGGTCAGGCCCCCTGCGCCGGGGCAACCGGCGGGGGGCCCACCGCGACCTGCCGCCGGTCCTGGATCACCCGGAACCGTCCCGCGATGAAGGACTCGTCCGTGAGCGTGGCATTGCCCGCCGGATTGAGTCCCGTCACGTGGTAGTCGCTGTAGGCCGCCGCGAACTGCATGGGCATCGACGAAGCGAGGTTGACCGAGAGCGAGGCGCCGGCATCGGCGTAGGCATCCACGATGCTGTCGATGGTGACTTCATCCGTGCAATACAAGTAGGAGCTGATCGCACCATGCTCGCGGATGCTGGTCGTCGCGTGTTCGACGGCAGACGCGGTGTCCGCACAGGCGATGAGATGAGCGACGGGGCCGAACTGCTCGCCGTCCGGCAGGTCGTGCCCCGTGCGGAGGTCATGGCTGACGACCAGGGGGGTGATGACTCTGGCACGGGGATGGTCAGGGTGGTCAAAGGTGGTGGGTCTGCGCACGAGCCGACCGCTCTCCTCCGCCCGCTCGGTCGCGTCACCAAGCGCGGTCAGGGTCGCCTCGGCCTGAAGGGCACCACAGACCGCCGCTGCCCGCCGGGGACTGGCCGCAAGCTCATCGAGAGCGGCGACGAGGGCGGCAACCACCTCATCACGCGACACGGGCCCGTCCGGAGTGAGCACGCCCCGGTCCGGGAGGTAGATGTTCTGGGGTGAGGTGCACATCTGCCCGCTGAAGAGGGACAGACCGGTTGCAAGGGTGCGCAGGGTGGCTGGCAGGTCATCGGTGGAGTCGAGGATCACGGTATTGACGCCAGAGGTCTCGGTGTA
>DAOLRO010000046.1:0-16686 GCA_035418665.1 Phycicoccus sp. | reverse complement strand
AGGGGTCAAGGGAGGGCCCCGTCGCCGAGCGACCTGCCCAGCATGCGGTCTCGGCCCGAGGGGAGAGGTCTGTCGCTGAGGTGGTGGCCGCAGCGTTGGCGGCACTGGCCCGCCACGGCAACACCGACATCGAGATCACCGGAGCCGGCAACCCCCAAGCCACCGACGTGAGCGCCGCCTGGGTCGCCGACGCCCTCGCGAAAGCAGCCCGCGACGGCAAGGTGAGGCGGCCGCGGTCCACCCCTCGACGGGTGCCCTCATCGACCCGGACAACGAGCACGCCACCACGGCCTACGTGCCCGGGAAGGCGCTCACAGGGTTGGTGAAAGCTCGGGACGGGCGATGCCGGTTCCCGGGATGCACGTTGAACGTGCGGTTCACCGACCTCGACCACGTCCGCCCCTGGCCCGCCGGCATGACCAGCGCCGACAACCTCCACGCCTTGTGCCGGCGGCACCACCGGATCAAGCAGCTGGTCGGCTGGCAAGTCGCCCTCCGCCCCGACGGCACCACCCTCTGGGTTGACCCGATCGGACGGTGCTACCTCACCCGAGCCCTCGACCACCGCGGACGACCCCAAACACCACCCACCCCAGCACCGTGCGCCGCCGAACCCTCCCGCCACACCTCCCCCCAGGAGCAGGCCGCCGAGCAGGAAGCCAGGCAGCGGCGGATCGAGGCGGCCCTGCGTCGCGAGACACCCGTGAGCATCCTCGAAGAACACCTCAGCCACGACCTCTTCGACCTCGACCAAGAAGCCAACCGACACGCCATCCGCACCGGCACCCCCAGACCATGGCGCGAGCAGGTGCCCTTCGACATCCGATACCACGCCCCGTCCGGCCAGGCCCGACTCGGCAAGGTCCGACTCGGCAAGGTCCGACTCGGCCACGACGGAACTGGCCACAACAGGGCAGGTCTCCCGGGCCATGGCCAGACCCGACACATCGTCCTCGACCTGCCCGAGTGCGAACTCGTCCGCCGTCCCGGCCGCCCCCAATACGACGAACCACCCTTCTGATCTCCCGTTCGAGGCGAGGCCCCCGGCTCCAGCGCCCCACGTGATCTCCACCAGCAGGGCTGGAGCACAGAGAGTTTCGCCGGTGCGGCGTGAGGTGTCCGGGGATCGCGATCATGAAGTCAGAGCCCAGCGCCCCACGGCCCCGGGATCCCCTTCACCGGCAGGGGTGCCGTGTCACACGGTTCCTCAGTGGAGAGTCACGTGCGCTGGTCCAAGGTCCTCCGCCCGGGTGACACCCAGTAGTTGCAGCGTCCGGGTGAACTCGGCGCGCAGGATCCCCAGCGCGCGGTCCACACCGGGCTCGCCGCCGGCCATCAGGCCGTAGAGGTAGGCGCGACCGATCATCGCCGCCGAGGCACCCATCGCCTTCGCGGTGACGAGGTCGGCACCGGTTCGGACGCCGGTGTCAATCATGACCTCACATCGATCGCCCACTGCCGCAACAACATCCGGCAACAGGCGAAGTGGAGTCGGTGCCCGATCGAGTTGTCGCCCGCCATGGTTGGACAGCACGAGCGCGTCGGCTCCGAGGTCCACGAGCGCCTTCGCGTCCTCGACACTCTGGACCCCCTTGATCACCAGTTTGCGCGGCCACGTCTCGCGCAACCAGCGCAGGTCTTCGGGGCCAGCCGTCGGGTCGAACATCTTGGCGATCATCTGCTCGACGGTGCCGTCGAAGCTGTTGAGGGCCGCAAAGGTCAACGGTTCGGTGGTGAGGACGTTGATCCACCATCCCGGGCGGCGAGCCATGCCCGCCAGCGTCCGCGGAGTGAGCGCCGGTGGGACCGTGAGCCCGTTGCGCACGTCGCGCATGCGCGCTCCGCCGACTGGCGTGTCAACGGTGAGGACCAAGGCTTCGTATGCCGCGGCCTCCGCCCGTGCGATGAGGGCTTCGCTCGCGGCCCGGTCCTTCCAGAGGTAAAGCTGGAACCACTGCCGAGCCTCCGGCGCCGCATCGCGCACGTCCTCGAGGTCGGTCGTCCCCATGGTGGACAGCGTGTAAGGCAGGCCAGCCCGAGCGGCCGCCCGAGCGACAGCAATCTCACCCTCGTGGTTCATCATCCGGGTGAATCCGGTGGGAGCCAGCACCAGCGGGAGGGCGCTGGGACCGCCGAGGATCTCCACGGAAGTGTCGACATCGGAGACATCGCGCAGGACGCGAGGATGAAATTCGACTCCCTGGAAGGCGACCCGCGAGCGCGCGATGCTGATCTCCTGCTCAGCGCCGCCGTCGACGTAGTCGAAGACGGATCGGGGCACCTGCTTCAGTGCCGCGCGCCTCAGGTCCTCGATGGTGTGAGCGGAAGCGAGCCGACGACGGCGGGCGCTCAGGTCGGGTGCCTGGAGTTTGAGCAGTGGCCGGATCTCGGACGGTCTGGGCAGTCGTCGCTTGATGGGCGTCCGCGGAGGCAGTTCGGCAGAAGACATCAGTGACTCGCCCCCGTGCGCTCACGATGGCTGCAGCCGGGCCAACAGCAGGGGCGACGCTGACCCTCCTCGAGTTCTTCGCGGGTACGACGGATGCGTCGCTCACGTGTCTTGTCCTGCTTGGCGTCCTCGACCCAGCAGATGAACTCATTGCGTGCCAGCGGTGTGATGTCGCGCCACGCGGCGAGCGCCCCTGTCGCACTGTTCAACTCCGTCCGGAGATGAGTCGGCAGCTTGTGGACCGTTCCTCCGGGAATCGTCGTCGCCATTCCGTCAGCCTACGAGCCGGCTGTCTCCGGCGGAGGGTTCGTGGCTCGGAAGCCGGTTGACCACTGTGGGTTCGTCACTGTGGGTTCGTCATTGTGATCACAGCATTCGGCGCAGGAGCGTCGGCTTCCCCCACAACCGACGGCCGAGGACGAAGCCGACGTGGAGGGCGACGAGGACGAAGAAGGTGATGTGGGCTCCGACGTGGAGCGCCAGCCAGTCATCCGCGGTGAGGACCAGAAGACCGGATCCTGCCATCAGAGCGACCGACGCGAGGAGGAGTCGCTCGGTCCAGGTGGCGAAGCGTTGGTCCCCCTTGGACAGGCTCGAATCCCAGGGCGGGAGACCGACCCTGCGCCGCCACCCGAGTCGTATCACGACGACCAAGAGAATGGTGATCCCGAGGACGATGTGGATCGTTCGGAGGTCGAGACCGGGCATATCCGTCCCGGGCAGCTCGGTGGCAGCAGGGTCCGTGCTCTCCAGATGATCCGCGCCGGAGTCATCGGATCCGTCAGAGCCGACAACGACTTCGAGGTCGCTGTCGTCGCTGTCGTCTCTCTCGGTCGAGGCATCGTCATCGCCACCACGGCCTCGACCTCGGCCCTTCCCGCTCTCCCCATCGTCACCGCCACGACCTCGCCCACGACCTCGGCCGCTGTCGTCGTCATCCTCGAGCAGGTAGCCGACCGTGAACTGCGCCATGAGCAGCACCACGGTCAGCCAGTGGAGGACGCGGGCGCCAACGCCATAGCGCGTTGGGCGGGTGACCGTCGCGTCGGTGGACATCGCCCCATCCTGCCGGGCCGGCACGGCGGATACGCTCGGGCAATGAGCAGGATCTTCAAGACCGCCGTCGCCGACGTCTACCCGCACTACGTGACCAAGGTCGAGAAGAAGGGTCGCAGCATCGATGAACTGCACCAGGTGATCGCGTGGCTGACCGGCTACGACGAGAAGACCCTGACCAAGCACCTCACGGACCGGACCACCTTCGAGGACTTCTTCGCGGCAGCCGACCTCAACCCGAACGTCACACTCATCACCGGCTCGGTGTGTGGAGTGAAGATCCAAGAGGTCGAGGACCCGTTGATGCGCCAGATCCGCTACCTCGACAAGCTCGTCGACGAACTCGCCAAGGGCCGCCCCATGGAGAAGGTCCTGCGATCCGGAACCTGACGCGGGCGCCGGCATCGGGAGCAGCTTTCACCCCGCCGGAGTAACGTCCCAAGGATGACCAAGCCATCACTGTCCTCCGTGTGGGCCTGGCTCCTCACGACCCGACCACTGGCCAGGGCACCGATCCCGCTCTTCCAAAAGGGTTTCGGCTGGCTGCTCGGACCGCGCCTGCTCATGCTGGAGCACGTGGGCCGCGCGTCAGGCCAGCCGAGATACGTCTGCCTCGAGATCGCCCGCAGACCTGCCGCGGGACAGTTCATCGTCCCCAGCGGCTTCGGGACCAGATCCCAGTGGTACCGCAACCTGCGAGCCACCCCCGAGTGCTTCGTGAGCACGGGGCGCCTCCGTCACGCACCTGCAATCGCCCGCTTGCTCACGAAGGAACAGTCGGCGACCGAGTTGAAGCGCTATCAGGCGGCCCGACCCACCTTGTGGGCCCAGTTGGAGCCCGCCATCGAGAAGGCACTCGGACATCCGGTGACCGACGTGCCGATGGTCGAGCTGACCCTGACGAGATGACCCTGGCGACGTG
Source organism: Phycicoccus sp. (assembly GCA_035418665.1). Taxonomy (GTDB): domain Bacteria; phylum Actinomycetota; class Actinomycetes; order Actinomycetales; family Dermatophilaceae; genus Phycicoccus_A. Next base: position 12,259 of record DAOLRO010000046.1, on the reverse strand, counting down.
ACCAGCAGCATCGACGGGGAAGGGACGAGCGCATGGACAGCAACGTCGCACGGGCTCGGCTCCTGCAGGAGCAACGCGAGTTGATCGCGATGGAGCAGGGGCTCGACGCCAGCTTCCAGGACATCGTCGACGCAGCACGTGACAGCAACCTCGACGACGAGCACGACCCCGAGGGCTCGACGATCGCCGCCGAACGGTCACTCGTGTCCTCCCTCGGCCGCTCGGCCACCGATCGCTTGGCTCAGATCGAGGCCGCGCTCGCGCGACTCGAGGCCGGCACCTACGGGGTGTGCCTTTCCTGCGGAGAGATGATCAGCGAGGGCCGGCTCGAGGCGCGCCCCGCCGCCCCGCTCTGCATCACCTGCGCGAGTCGCTGAGAGAAGCGATCGATCACCAGCGCGAGAGCTGAGAGCGAGATGGGTCGCCTGCGCAAGTCGCTGAGAACGGGACGCATCAAATACGCGCGTCGTTGGGGGCGGGCTCGACCGGCCGGCGGCCGATCGCCCGCGAGCGCAGAGCGACGAGCACCGCGCCCACGAGCAACACGGTCACCAACCCGAAGCCGAGTCGCGGGTCGAGCGGGATCGCAATACCGATCCCGCCGCCGACGACCCAGAACGCCTGGAGCATCGTCTCGGCCCACGCGAAGACCCGCGCCCGCGCATGGTCAGGGATCTGGTCCTGGACGAGCGCATCCAGCGACAACTTGGCCAACTGGCTTGACATCCCGGCCACGAGACCGAGCGCGACCAGAGTCCAGAGGGAATAGAAGACGGCCGCCACGAGCGCCGACGTCACCGCCAGCCCCAGAGCCCCTGAGGCAATGACCTGCGGGGGCGGCAGCCGTCGCCAGTTGCCGATGACGCTGCCCAGGCCGGTCCCGAGACTGGCGGCTGCGACGACCATCCCGAGCACAAGCGTCCCAGACCACCCGGGGATGGGCTGCTCGCGCATCAAGAACGCCAGGAAGAGGGTGAGGAAACCCGTGAGGATCCGCGCACCCGAGTTGAGCCAGAGGGCATAACGGACATCCGGTGGCAACACGCGCACGCGGTGACGGAATCGGCTCGGGGTGGCCGAATCGGTCGGGTTCGGGACCGTGTCGTCGACCTCCCCTTCACCGATCGTGGAGTCGACGGCGGCCGGCAGCCGGATGGCCCAAATCGTGGCGAGGACGTAGATGACGAAGGCCAGCCGCAGCGACCACTCCGGACCGATCCGCGACACCGCCCCAGCGAGCACTCCACCAAGAGTCATGCCCAGGATGCCGACGATGTTGAGGCGCGAGTTGGCCCGGACGAGCGTCATGCCGTCCGGGAGAAGGCGCGGGATGGCGGCAGCCCGCGCCACGGCATACGCCCGCGAAGCGACCAAGCAACCAAGCGCGGCAGGAAAGAGCCATGCACTGTCATCGACGATCGCGGAGGCGAGCACCCACGCGAGGAAGCCGCGCAGTGCCAGCGTGGCACCGATCGCCCACCGCCGCCCGTGACGGAAGCGGTCGAGCACGGGCCCGATCAGCGGCGCCAACACGACGAACGGCGCCATCGTGAGCAACAGGAAGAGCGCCACCTGCCCACGGGCCTCGTCGACGGGCATCGCGAAGACGGTGCCCGCGAGGGAGACGGTCAGCGCTGCGTCCGCCGCGACGTTGATGCCGTGCATCTCGACGAAGCGAGCGAGCCCCGAAGCATCCGCACCATCGGCCCGCGAGAACCGTTGGAAGCGCGCATTGGCTGCCCGCGACCCGATGGCAACACCCCGCGCTGTCGCCCGACTCCCGCGTCCGATGGCTCGACCACTGGCACGCAGGGCTGCGCCCGAACCCGCGACGAAGCGACGCCCCCGCGAGGGTGGGGGCGGTGGCGGAGGCCCCGCTGTGAACCAGTCGGGCTGCTCCGCGCTCCCCGCCGGGCCCTCGCTCGACCAGTCCGGTTGGCTGCCGGTCACGGGCGTCCCCACGCACGTAGGCGCTTGATGACATGGCCTCGGCCCACCATCCGCGCCTCCTCGTCGACGTCCGCCCTGACCGGCCCCACGCTACGCAACCAACCGACCAAAGCGAGGGTATGCCGTGCGGCTGACACCACGGCATACCCTCCTTGGCATGGGTGAGACCTCATGACCGACAGCCACGCGCACCACAGCCACGAGAACCACGGCCACACGCACGCACCTGGCCACGAGCCTGACGGGCTGGACCGGTTCAGCGCGCATGCAGACACGTGGGACGAGAAGCCGGGGGCCGTCGAGCGCGCCGAATCCGTCGCCGCCGCGATCCGGGCGGCGATCGGCCTGACGGGCGAGGAGTCCGCGCTCGAGATCGGCGGCGGGACCGGCCTGTTGTCCCGTGCGCTCGCCGACGACATCGGCACGGCGCTGGTGACGGACGTGGCACCGGGCATGGTGGCGGCCGCCGAGCGGGTGCTGGCCGATGATGCGTATGCCGGGTGGCGGGCCGGGCTCTTCGACGTCGAGCGGGATGCCCTGCCGGATGAGCGTTTCGACCTCGTGCTGAGCCAACTCGCGCTCCATCACATGGGTGACATCCCCGCCATCATCGGTCGCCTCTTCACGTTGCTGCGCCCCGGTGGACACGTCGCTCTGGCCGATCTCGAACATGACGCCGACGGGGGCTTCCACCGCCACATCGAGGACTTCCACGGACACCACGGCTTCACCCGTGAAGCGTTGACGGGGTGGCTCGCGGACGCGGGCTTCGTCGATGTCGACGTCACGGTGGCCGGACACGACACCAAGGACGTCGAGGGCGAGACCCGGCGTTTCCCGATCCTGCTCGCGACGGGTCACCGACCTCTCGACTGAACGAGATCAGGGCGACGTCAGACCGAGGCGATCTCGATCTTGCCCAGGCTCTGACCGTCGACGACCGAGGGCTCACTCGACGGGGCCGTCATCGCGAAGAGAGTCCGCCCATCCGACCCACCCAGCGCCACGGCATACGCAATCTGGCTCGTCTCCACCTCGCCGGTGACCTCGCCGCCTTCGGCGTAACGAATCACCTTCGGCTGCAACGCTGTCGCCACCCAGATGCCACCTTCGGGATCTGCCGCGATGCCGTCCGGTGCGGCCATCTGGGGTGCCGTCGACGCCCACACCCGTGGGTTGCTGAGGGTGCCGTCCTCGGCGACGTCGTATGCCGTGAGCTGGAGTCTCAAGGTCTCCGCCACGACCAGCGTGCGGCCGTTGTCGAGCAGGACCATGCCGTTGGGGAAGCGGACGCCCTCGGCCGCGACGTGGACCGAGCCGTCCGGGTCGACGCGCGCGATCCGGGTCAGTGCGGCGGTCTCGTCGGCGAGGATCGTGGGGATGTCCCGCTCACTCATGTCGTGGTGCAGGTCGTAGCCGAAGTTGCCGACCCAGGCGCGACCGGAGTCGTCGGTGATCAGGTCATTGGCGTGGTGGTCCGCCAAGGCCGAGATGTCGGCGTGCTCGACGAGGGTGCCGTCGGGCTCCAGGCGCAGGACCTTCTTGTCCGTCATCGACGTGACGAGCAGACGACCATCAGGGAGCCAGCCGAGGCCGGAGGGTTGGTTCGGCACGTCGACGACCTTGGTCTCGGTGCCTTCCTCGTCGATGGTGAAGACCGCTCGCCGATAGAAGTCGCTGAACCACAACTTCCCGTCGCGCCACCTGGGCCCTTCGCCGAAACCGAGTCCGCCTGCCAGCACCGTTGCCGTCGTCATGCCTTCGACTATGGCAGTCGGGTCGGCCGGGCGGTAGCCCTTGCTCGGGTCAGGCGCCGTAGAGCAACTCGATGTATTCGGGGTGTTTCCCGATCCATGCCTTGATGAAGGGGCAGGTCGCGAGGACCTTGAGGTTGCCGCGCTCACGGACGTCGTCGAGGGCGTGGCGAGCGAGTGCGCTCCCGACACCCTTGCCCTCGAAGGCCGGGTCCACCTCGGTGTGGGTGAAGACGATGAGGTCCGACGTGAGCTTGTATTCGGCGAAGCCGGCGAGTTCGCCGTCGAGTCGCGCTTCGAAGCGGTCCTGGTCCTTGTTGTCCGTGACGTCGATGTCAGCCATGCCTCGAGGTTATCGCCCAGTGGGCGGCCGCCAGAGGGCCACTTGGCATGCTGGCTCCCATGTCGGACGGATTGGTGGACGAGGTCGCACGCCGCCTCGGGCCCAAGCACCCACGGTGGCTGGCCGTGCGCGTGGCCGGTGGGCACGCGGAGGTGGCATCGCAGGGGATCGAGCATGGGGCGGACGTCGAGATCGGGTCGATCAGCAAGGGCCTCACGGGCCTGCTCTACGTCGACGCGATCGAGCGGGGCGAGGTGCGGCCGGACACCACACTGGCCGACCTGCTCCCCTTGGGCGCGACACCCGCAGGTGGGGTGACCCTGACCTCGCTGGCCACCCACACCTCCGGGCTTCCCCGCTTGGCGGCGGACAGTGGCGCGCTGGCAGCCACCTGGCGGCTGTGGCGCGAGGGCACGAACCCCTACGGGGCCTCGCTCGACGACCTGCTCCAACGCACGCGGGAGACGCGGGTGGGAAGGCCGCGCCCGGCATACTCCAATCTCGGTTTCATGCTGCTCGGCCACGCGGTCGCGGCAGCCGCCGGCATGACGTATGCCGAGTTGTTCGCCCAACGACTGGCCGAACCCATGGGGCTGAGCGGTGCCCACGTCCCCGCCACGACGGCCGAGCTGTCACCGCATGCGGTCGTGGGGACCAACGGTCGAGGCCGTCCCATGGAGGCCTGGACCGGCGTCGACGTCGGGCCTGCGGGTGGGATTCGGATGACCGCCTCGGATCTGGCCGCGCTCATCAGCGCCTTGCTCGATGGCACTGCTCCCGGCCTCGCAGCTCTGGATCCGGTGCAGGACTTCGGCGGTCGAGCCAACCGCATCGGCGCCGGCTGGATGACGATGGCGACCAAGACCGGTGATGTCACCTGGCACAACGGCGGCACGGGCGGCTTCCGGAGCATCCTCACCCTCGACCGAGCCCGGCAGGTCGGCGTCGCGATCGTCACGGCCACGCCGCGCTCGGTGGACCGTCACGGCTTCGACCTCGTCAAGGAACAGGCGCGCCTGTCCTGACCAGGCGAATCACTCGGCGTAGAGGTGCAATTCGTTCGCGAAACGGTGGGTGATGCGCAAGGTCTCGTCGAGGTCCATGTGCCGATAGATGATCATGCCGTCGGAGAGCAGGGTGGCCCGCCAGTCACGGCGATGCGCACCGATGGGGAGCAGGTCCACCACGCAGACGTGGTCGCCCTCCTCAGCGAGCAACCGCTCGAGGCCCTCCACGCGAGTGATCCGGCCCGACCCCTGCGCGCGCTTGAACATGCTGGCGCAGTTGTAGGTGTTGGTCAGCGGCGGTGCGGTGCCGCTCGTGACGGCCTGGGCCCACGTGGCGAAGAGGTCGCCGTCGGTGGCGTAGTTCATCAGGTCGACGGTGCGCGCTCCGGGTGGACGAGCACCGATCTCGCCGAAGACGACCTCGCCATCGGCCTTGCGATACCACTCCATGTGCGTGAAACCGTGAGTGAAGTCGAGCGCCTCGATCACCGCGCGGCCCATCGCGATGCCCTCGGCCAGGCCGGGATCCTTGAGGTCCGACAGCACGAGGGTGACCGGGCTGATCCACTCGTGGCTGCGCTGCTGGAGCGGCCGAGGGATGTACCAACTGACGTTCTCGAAGAGGATCTGGCCGTTGCCACACACGGTGTCGTAGGTGAACTCCTCGCCCTCGATGAACTCCTCGACGCTGACCGTGCCGACGTGCGCGATCATCGGCAGCACCTCGCCCAACTCCTCGGCGGAGTCGACCCGATAGGTGTCGGCCGAGCCAGCACCGGCGATCGGCTTGACGATGAGCGGATAGCCGATCTCCTCGGCAGCCGACCAGATCTCGGCAGCATTGGTCGCCGACGCGTGTCGCGGTGTGCGGATGCCGGCCGCGTCCAGGACCTGCTTCATCGCCTCCTTGTCCCTGAACCAGGTGGCCTGCTCGACGCTCATGCCGGGCAGCCCGAGGTGCTCGCGGATGCGTGCCGCCAACACGACGTAGGGCTCCCACAGGCATTCGACCTGGTCGATCCGAACGTTGCGAGCAAGACCTTCGAGGGCGGCGAGAACGGCGGCCTCATCGGCGAGCGAGACGTGCTCGTAGTGCGCAAGGTGCTCCTGCGCCTCCTGCGGGAGTGCGTGGACTGGTTGGTCACCGACCCCGATGACCTGGGCACCGGTCTGGGCGACTGCCCGCGTGAAGTAGGCCTGCTCCAACGGGAAGCCCGGCGAGATCATGACGATGTTCACGGCATACCTCCTCTTCTCAGCTGACTCAGTCGGACTCGACGAACTCGACCCGGGCCACCTGGACGATGCGGTCGAGGGCCGCGCGCACGACGTCACTGTCGCGGTGGCGGACGGTGACGAAACCCTCGCCCTCGTAGGAGGTCGATGCCGGGGTGCCCGGCTGCGGGATCTGGGCCCGGACGACGAGCTCGCCGAGCTCACTCTGGAGTTGGTCGATCCCGTGCACGGTGCGGACCCGGCCGCGCCCCATCCCCCGCAGGTATGCCGTGCCGCAGGCATAGACCCGGTCGGGCCGGTCGAACGCGTCGAGAAGGACCAATCGCGCCCACAGGTCGTAGAAGTCGCGGTCGTGGGCGAAGCCGATCATCGAACCGATCTGCGCCCCGGGTGGGCGGGCACCGATCTCGGACACCGCGACCGAGCCGTCGGGTCTGGCGAACCATTCCATGTGGCTGAACGCATCCCGCACTCCGAGGGCCTCGATGGCACGGGGTCCGACACGGTGGATCTCGGCGTACTCCGGACCCGAAATGTCTTGTGGCAGAAGGACGGTCCACTGCATCCACGGGTTGCGGATGACCTCGAGAGGTGGCGGCACGTAGTCACTGATCGAGGCCCACAGGGTCTGTCCGTGCAGGGTCGCCGCGTCGAAACTGTGCTCCCGGCCGGTGAGGAACTCCTCGAGCAGCCAGACCTCGGACGGGTTCGCCCGCGCCATCGCCAGCCAGTTGTCGAAGTCATCAGGGGTGTCGAGGCGGAAGGTCGCCTTGGCACCCGCGCCATCCGGAGGCTTGGCCACGATGGGGAAGCCGACGAGGTCGCGGAACTCGATCGCCTCCTCGACCCGATGGACGAGTTGGTGTCTGGCACAAGGCAATCCGGCTGCCGTGAGCACGTCCTTCATGCGCGACTTCTCGCGGACGTTGAGGGCGGCCCACTCCCCCATCCCCGGGATGCCGAGCGCGTCACGGACCTGACCGAGCGGCACCTGGAGTTGCTCGAGGATCGCGATGATCCGTTCGACCTGCCCGATCTGAGTGGCGAGCCCGCGCACGGCGTCGGCGATCTGCTGGGCATCGAGACCGTCTTCGACCTGGTAATGGCCGGCGATCGCGTGCCGGATCTCCGCCGGCACCTGATCGAGCGGGGCCGTCGTCACCAGGCCCAGTCGCACCCCGGGAGTTCGGGCCGCGGCCAGCAGGAAGGCGTTCGTCGTGTCGGCGAGGAAGGGTGCGACGAAGGCAGCGCTGACCATCTCCGAACCCTAGTCCGCGAGCGGTCTTCGGGCACCCCCTTGCGCCGACGTCACGCTCTAGGGTCACATCCATGAAGCTGCTCGATAGCGCCCGTCGCGTCCTCTTCGTCCACGCCCACCCCGACGACGAGACCCTGGCCACCGGGGCGCTCATCGCCGACCTGGTCGCGCGAGGGGTCGAGGTGCACGTCGTGACCGCCACCCGCGGTGAGCGTGGCGAACTCATGCCCGGTGTCGCGGGTGTGGAGCCGGGTTCGGCGGAGTTCGTCGCCCTGCGGGAGCGTGAGTTGGCGGGTGCCCTCGCCGCCCTCGGGGTCACCCATCATGCATTCCTTGGTATGCCGTCCGCTGGCCACCGCGGACACGTGGACTCCCGCAGATACATGGACTCCGGCATGGAGTGGATCAGCGAGGGACTGGCCGGACCTTCGTCCGATGCCGATGAGCGATCCTTCACGGCCGCAACGCTTTTCGATGCTGCCCGTGATCTCTCGGCCTACGTTGAGGCAACCCGACCGGACGTGCTCGTCACCTACGACGAAGGTGGTGGCTACGGACATCCAGACCACGTGCGGACGCACGAGGTGACCCGGGAGGTGGCCGGGGCGCACGGCATACGCATGCTCGAAGTCATCCCACCAGATCGCGAGGTCGGCGGCGACCCAGCCCTCATCGAATGGTCCGATGCGTCGAATCACCTTGCGAGAGTGCAGGAAGCGTTGCGGTCACACGCCACGCAGGTCCGTGTCGACGGGGCTGATGTCGTCCACGTCGGCGGCCAGCGCGAACCCATCGTCACGAGGGTCGGCCTCCGTAGAGTGGATGCATGAGCGAGCCGACGAGCCAGTCCACGATCACCCGCCTCCCCGACGAGTCCTGGTCACGGGTGCTCTGCGTGGTGGCCCATCCGGACGACATGGAATACGGGGCCTCGGCTGCGGTCGCGATGTGGGCGAGGCGTGGCATCGAGGTGACCTACCTCTTGCTCACCAGTGGGGAAGCCGGGATGCAACGGGCACCCGAGGAGGTCGGGCCGCTGCGTGCTGCCGAGCAGCAGCGGGCGTGCGACACGGTCGGCGTGCGTGAGTTGCGGATCCTGGACCATCCCGACGGGATGCTCATGCCGACGTTGGACCTGCGGCGCGACATTGCGCGGGTGATCCGGCAGGTGCGCCCCGATGCGGTGCTCACCGCGAACTTTGACTTCGAGGCCTACGGGGGACTCAACCAGGCCGACCACCGTGCTGCGGGTGTGGCGACGGTGGATGCAGTTCGCGACGCCGACAACACGTGGGTCTTCCGCGAGTTGGCCGGTGAGGAGGGCCTGGCCAAGTGGCACACCCGGTGGATCCTCGTGGCGGGTTCACCGGACGCCACGCACTCGGTGCCGGTCGATGCCGAGGCGGTCGCGGCGTCCGTGGCCTCCTTGGAGTGCCACGAGGCCTATCTCGCCGATCTCCCGGGACACCCGAAGCCGGCCGAGTTCATCCCGGAGATCCTGCGCCAAGGTGGTCAGGCCGCGGGGGTGGAGCAGGCGGTCCTCTTCAAGGGATATGACCTCGGTGCCGGGATGGGTGCGCCCAGCAGCGACGAGGACTGAGGCCGAGCGCTCGCCGCTCAGTCCTCGAAGGAGCCGTGGCGTCCGGCGCCCCGGGCAAACCGATCGGCGCCGGTTCGACCGTCGAGCCGTAGTGAGGTGAGCCCCGCAGCGAACTCGTCGGCCATGGCGTCGGCCTCGTCCTTCCCCCACTGCGACAGGGCTGATGCCCGGTCCCCGCGCAGGCAGGCCTGCGGCAGGCCCGCGAGTTGGTGGCCCAGGGCGATTGCCTCAGCCAAGGATTGGCCGTCCTCGACCAGACGGTTGACCAGACCGATGTCGAAGGCTTCCTGTGCCTCGACCGGACGCCCGGTGAGGATGAGGTCCATCGCCCGCGACTGACCGATCAAACGCGGCAATCGGACGGTGCCACCGTCGATCAGCGGGACCCCCCAGCGCCGGCAGAAGACACCGAGGACGGCGCTCCGATCGGCGACTCGCAGGTCGCACCACAGTGCCAACTCCAGACCTCCTGCCACAGCGTGGCCGTGGATCGCGGCGATGACCGGCTTGCTCAGGCGCATCCGGGTCGGGCCCATCGGGCCTGCTCCGTCCGCGGCGAGTCGGTTGCTCCGATCGGTGTTCACCGCCTTGAGGTCAGCGCCAGCGCAGAAGGCCGCCCCCTCACCGGTCAGCACGGCGACGGAGGAGTCCGAGTCCTCGAAGTCAGCGAAAGCCCGCTCCAACTCCGCAGCCATCGGCCCGTCCACGGCATTGCGCCGCTCGGGCCGGCTCATGGTCACGATCGTGACCGGCCCGTCCTTCTCGACCCGGATGTCCGCCATGGGCCAAACCTCTGTCACGCCCATGAACCAGGTAGGGGCGAACGAGGGACGTCGAACAGCGAGAGCGACTCAGGCATCGCGCAGCTCGAGGATGAGCGGGTCGGTCACGACGTCGCCATCACCGACCATGACGGAAAGGGACTGAACACCATGCCGTCGATCTCCTCATCGGTCCCCATCGCCGCATCGTAACTTCACTCACTGCTGCATGGGCTGTCCCTCCGAGAACACCGACCAGCAGATCGCGTTGCGGCGGGCCTGGTCCTCGAGCACGAGGGTGCGCAGTTCGTCAGGGATCTGCGTTCGCTGCCACGCGCATTCGGCCCGCCCTGCGGCGAGGGCCTCCGATGCGTGGGCAGCCGCCCGGACCGCCTTGATTGCATAGGCAGCAGCCCCGAGGTCGTGCTCGGGAACGTGAGCGACAACGGCAGCCTGCCCCGCGGCATACGCAGCGAATCGGGGGGCACCGCTGAGGGGACGGGCGGCACCCATGGCGTGGCCACCCAGGGCCCGGGCCTGCATCATGGGCAGCTCGCCACGGGCCCATGCACGGATGCCTTCAAGCGCCTCGCGCGGTCGAGAGTCGTCTGGCGCGGCGGCCTCGAAAAGGGGCAGGACTCGCTCGGCACACGCCGCCGCCCAGAGCGCCAGCAGATGGTGGTGCTCATCGGTGAGGCTGCCCCCACGACGGATGGTGATGAGTCGGGGATCCCTGACGGCAGGCAGGATCACAGGGACGACTCCTCCGAGCACATGTGCCTCACCCAGCGCCTTCGATGCGGGCGAGGAGGTCGAGCGTGGCCTCGACGATCTGATCCTGGGCCGCTGCTCGCGATGCCGTGGGGGTGCCATCGCCCGGCTGCTGCCCGTAGTCACCGAAGAAGGCGTGCACGCCACCGTTGATAGCGACGAACGTTGCAGTCGAAGGGAGTTCGTGCCGGCTGGCCTCGATGTCTACTGGTGTCGACAGACCATCCGCGGTGCCGGACACGGACGTGACGAGCACGTCCTCCCGGCCCGCCAAGGAGTCCAACGGGTAGGCCGCCCACAGCAGAAGGCCACCGATGTCGGGTCGCGGCTCCACGGCATACTGGCTGGCCGCCACGCCTCCCAGACTGTGGCCACCGACGACCCACTTCGCCACCCCGGGATGGCGAGCCACGATGCCGGATGGTGCGCCGATGGCCATGAGCCCGATGTCGAGCGGCTGCTTGACGATGACGACCAGATGTCCAGCCTCGGCCACGCGGGTGAGCAGCGGGAGGTAGGCCCGCGGATCGACGCGCGCGCCCGGCTGGAAGATGAGGCCGACCCCTTGCGTCTTGTCCCGCGGCGTGAGTGTCACGGTCGACCAATCGCTCTCCACCGCAACCGCATTCGTCCCGCCCATGAGCGCAGCCGCATCAGCCGTCGCAGCAAAGGGACGCAACCATGCCGTCATGACTGCCAAGAGGGCGACGCCCAGCAGGCCGACGATCCGACCGGCCAGCCTGAGTCGTCTGCCCCGCCGAGCTGGGTCGACGACGCGGCGCCGGAGAATCATCCCGGCGATCATGACGAGACCGATGACCCCGACGAGGCCGGTGAGGATCGGGTATGCCGGGTGGCCCGCCAGGAGGACATCTCCCCTTGTCGCCCAGACCCAGATCGCGACCCCGAGCGCCAACAGCCCGACGAGCCCCCTCGCGATCGTCATGAACCTTTGGGCACGTAGGTCGTTGCGACCGCCCCACCCGCGAAGGTGATCGACCTGACCGGCTCCAGATCGACGACCTGCCGCAGCCCGTCGAAGAGCCACGGACCGTGCCCGGCGATCCGCGGGTGCACGATGAACTCGAACTCATCGATGAGCCCGGCATCGGCCAGCGCGACCGGGAGGACAACACCGCCCACGTAGAGACCCTCGCCCGGCTCCTCCTTGAGGCAGCGCACCGTCTCGATGAGATCGCCGGTGATGAGTTCGGCATTCCAGTCGACCGACGTGAGGGTGCGTGAGGCGACGTACTTCTTGGCCTTGCCGATCGCTTGGGCGAAGGGCACGGTCCAGTCAGGGAAGCCGGTCTCCTCCCGGGGTGGTCGCCACGCGGACTCCATCAGTTCATAGGTCGGACGGCCGAGGATGAGGGCGTCGGCGCGGGCGATGATGCCCGCCGAGTGCTGATGCAACTCGGGGTCAGGCGAGCCGACCCGATGGTCGACACAACCGTCGAGGGTCACATTGATCGAATAGCGCAGCGGTCGCATCGCTGACTCCTCACCAGGCCGTGATCGAGTCTGGCCTCAACACGATCACCGTGGAGAAGCGCTCGGCGATCGCGTCGAGTCCCAT
>DAOLRO010000045.1:14154-16883 GCA_035418665.1 Phycicoccus sp. | reverse complement strand
GGCGGAAGTCCTCGACGAAGCGGCCCGGATCGTCGACGCCACTGGCGATCTGGGCAAGCATCGAAGGTGTCTCGAGGACGGTGGTGATGCCCTTGCGGGCGATCGCCACCTCCTCCGGCGTGAGCAGGCCCCGGACGATCAGGACGCCGTCGCGCTGATAGGACTCGATGTCGTCGGCGGACAGTGCGGTCGGGTTCACACGTCCCACGGTAGGGCCATGGCCCTCACTGGCCGTAGAGGTGCTCGCCCCGGCGGTAGCGCTCGTTGACGTCCGCGAGCATGGCGATGAAGCCCGCCTCGTCGATGTTGTCGAAGCGCGTGAATCGGATACAGCTCTTGCCGCAGCTCACCCTCCCCAGCCGCGCCTGGTACTTCTCCGCGAGGTACTGGCCGTCGACGACAGCACAGGCATAGAGCGCGAGGTGGCGCTTCTGTTGGGCGAGCCCGAGGACGGGGATGATCGTCGGCTCCTTGGCCGCCTTGGTGCGATAGGAGATCGTGCCGTAGCCGACACCCGCGCCACTGAAACCCCAGTCCTTGAAGCTGCGCTCCATGTCAGGGGTGTGGGCGGTGATGAGCTCGTCCATCAGACGCAGGTCCTCACCGCGAGGCCCGGCTGTCGCGAACCACTCCTCGAGCGAATCGGCCTCGACGCGCATCGGTCAGCGGGCCTCGGGGTCGGGCTGGTGGATGCCGAAGACATTGCCCTCGGTGTCGAGGTAGTAGCCCTGCCATGCCATGCCGGGCAGGGCTTGCTTGGCGAGCGCGACCTGGCCGCCAGCCTCGAGGATCTTGCCTTCGGTGGTGTCGTAGTCGTCGGTGCCCATGGTGAGCACGGCGCCGTTGACCGGAGCGCCGGGTCCGCCACCTGCCTCGGCCCGGGCCATGATCGCGCCGTTGATGCCCGGCTGGTCGTCATCACCGGTCGTCACGCCGAAATAGGGCATCCCGGCGAACTCGCTCCAGTCCTCGTAGGCCCACGCGAAGACGGCCTGATAGAAGTCGCACGCGCGCTTGACGTCATCGGCGTGGATCTCGAAGTGGATGACTCGGCTCATGGCGGGCTCCTGACGCTGGTCGACTCGGCTTGTGGCTGGGAAGGCGACTCTACCGACGGGCTCCGACAACGGCATACGTATGCCGTGTCTCCAGTCCCAGCGGTCGGTGACCTGACCTTGGGGCAGGGGAGGGGGTGACTAGCGTTTGGTTCATGTCGCGAACGATCGTCGTCACCGGTGCGTCCTCGGGGATCGGCGCCGCCACGGTCCAACTCCTGCGCTCCCGAGGTGACCGGGTCATGGGCGTCGATCGTGCGGCGAGCGACGGGGTCGAGGTCATCGCAGACCTGTCCACGGCGTCGGGGCGGCAATCCGCGGTGCGTGCCGTTGGTGAACTCACCGATGTGGTGCACGGAGTCGTGCCGGCCGCCGGGATTGCCGGAGCCACGGGGACCGATGCGCAATTGCTCGTGTCGATCAACTACTTCGGCGCCATCGACCTCCTGACCGGGCTGAAACCACTGCTCGCCACCGGCTCGGCAATCGTCCTGCTGGCCTCCAACTCGGTGACCTGTCAGCCCGGGTGGCCCGCCGGTCTCGCCAAGACCCTCCTCGAGGGCGATGAGGCCAAGGCCCGCCGGGAGGCGGCCAAGGTCTCCGGTGTCATGGCCTACCCGGCGAGCAAGGCTGCTCTGGCGTGGTGGGCCCGGCGCGAAGGCATCCGGTGGGCCAGAGACGGGATCCGGGTCAACGCCGTGGCGCCCGGGTTGATCAGCACACCGATGACCGACGAGATCCGCAAGGACCCGGTCCTGGGACGCGCTACCGACGCGTATCCCAACGCCCTGGGGCGTCCGGGCCAGCCGGAGGAGGTCGCCGAGGTCATCGCCTTTCTGCTCTCCGACGCCGCCAGTCTGGTCGTCGGGACGACGGTCTTCATCGACGGCGGCACCGATGCGCTCATCAACAGGCGGAGTCCGCGCGGGCGGGGCACTGGGGGAGTGACCACGGGTGCCGTCGGCCTCGGCCTCAAGGCCATGATGGCCTTGCGCCGCATCCGCAAATGAACTAATTGACATAATGTGGCTTATCGGCGTTCAGCCATGCGCGATCACTTGCGGCGGAAGCGGGCTCAGTTCGGCTCGGTGAAGCCCAATGACTTCTGAGCGCGCCCGTCAAAACTGAGCACACTGCGGCAGCCACGTTCTGCGCATGCGGAGGAGATCAAGGCGTCCGCGAAGTCGGCACCCGCGCGGGCCGACTCCACGGCTGCCGTGGCCGTCGCGACGTCTTGGACGGCGATTTGCTCGGTCGCGATCACGTCCGCCAATGCAGTCAGGACCTCATCGACACTGAACTTGTAGGCGCGTGTCAGCACCCAGTACGTCTCGGCCAGCACGACCGTTGTGAGGTAACCCGGATCGCTGGCGGTCAGGCGTTCGAAGGCCTTCGCGGCTCGGGCGCTCTGGTCAGGGTCATCCTGCACGAGGAAGCGCACCAGGACGTTGGTGTCGATCCCGATCACGAGCCGACTGCACCCTCGGCGATGGCATCGTCCATGTCGGCAAGCGAGATCGCGGGGTCCGAGTACCTGAGTCGGCCGGCCAGCTTCGACAGGCTCGGGCGTGAGGTGGACAGGACGAAGTCGCCCTCGGCGTTGCGGGTGAAGGACACCTTGGTCCCCGGGGTCAGTGCGAGAGCCTCGCGGACATCCTTGGGCACCGTGATCTG
>DAOLRO010000045.1:2337-14054 GCA_035418665.1 Phycicoccus sp. | reverse complement strand
TGTGGCTGTGGCTCTTCGGGCTCGCGTGGTTCGGCTTCTGGCTGCTCGTCATGCTGCCGGGGCAGATCATGCTCGCCCAACTGGCCAAGACGCTCGACGAGGCCGAAAAGGTCTCGCTCACCAGCCTCTTCCAGGGCGTCATGCTCGTGACGATCGTCATCGCCGTTCCCCTCGTGGGAGTCCTGTGCGATCGGACGACCGTGCGTTGGGGACGCCGGCGCGCCTGGGCTTTGGGTGGATTCATCCTCGCGGCAGTGGCCTTTGCGCTGGTCGGCCAGGCCGAGTCCACGTCACTCATCTGCCTGCTGCTGGCGCTGGTGGCCATCGGCGAATCCTGCGTCCTCGTCGGCTTGAGCGCCATGATCGCCGACCAGGTGCCGGTCCCCCAGCGTGGCCGCGCATCAGCTGCCTTCGGTGTGCCGCAGGTGATCGCCTTGGCCGGCGGCATGGTGCTCGTCACCGAGGTCATCAAGGACGTCCCCACCGCCTGGTGGATCATCGCCGGACTGGCCCTGCTGTGCTGCCTCCCCTTCCTGCTCCTCCTGCGCGAACCCGTCGCCTCGGCGAGGGCCATCGCTCAGGGCCGGATCCTCCCCGAACTCACTCCCCCGAGCCCGATCAGGGCACCCGACTACTACTGGGCCATGGCCACTCGTGTCCTCATCAACGCGGGCAACCTCATCGGCACGACCTACCTGCTCTTCTATGTCGCCGACGTGCTGCACCGACCCAATCCCGACGGCGCCGTCCTCACCCTCACCTTGGTGTATCTCGTCTTCTGCGTCATTGCCACGTATGCCGCCGGGCTGGCTTCCGATCGCAGCCTCCGCCGCAAGCCGTTGGTCATGATCAGTGGCTCACTTCAGGTGGCTGCCGCCCTCACACTGGCCATTTCCCCCACGTGGACCGCGGCGATGGTGGCGGCGGCTCTGTTGGGTGTCGGCTACGGTGCCTTCCTCTCCGTGGACCAGGCCCTGACCACCGACGTCCTGCCCGACGATGGGACACGCGCCCGGGATCTGGGCCTGATCAACGCCGCCCAGCACCTGCCGATCGCCCCGCTCGTCGGCTTCGCCGTCCTGAGCCTCACTGGCGAGAACTACCGCGCGCTCTACGTCGCCAGCGCCGTGGTCATGGCCCTGGGCGTGTGGTCGGTGACCAGGATTCGGTTGGTCGCCTGACGTGCGTGCGGTCTTCGTCCTCTTCGACACCCTCAATCGGCGCTTCCTCCCGCCCTACGGGGCGACCGACGTCGTCGCCCCAAACTTCACCGACCTCGCCGAGCGGGCCGTCACCTTCGACAACGCCTACGGCGGATCCATGCCGTGTATGCCGGCCCGGCGCGAGTTGCACACCGGGCGGCACAACTTTCTCCACCGCGGTTGGGGTCCGCTCGAACCCTTCGACGACTCCGTCCCGGAGTTGCTCAAACGAGCGGGTGTCTACACCCACCTCGTCACCGACCACCAGCACTACTGGACCGACGGTGGCGCCACCTATCACCCGCGCTTCAACACCTTCGAGTTCTTCCGCGGGCAGGAGGGCGATGAGTGGAAGGGCCACCTCACCGCTCCCCCGGTGCCGGATGGTCAGGCGCCGACCGTGACCAATGCCGACCTGCGCCGCCAGGACCGGATCAACCGGCTCTATCTGGAGAGCGAAGCCGACCACCCGCAGACCCTCACCTTCGATGCGGGCCTGCACTTCCTGCACACCAATGCCAACGAGGACAACTGGTTCCTCCAGATCGAGACCTTCGACCCGCACGAGCCCTTCTTCACCTACGAGGACTACCGCAAGCTCTACGCGGCAGGCGGCGTCGGCGAGAGTGCGGCATACCCGCCCTATGAGGGACCCGAACTCGATTGGCCCGACTACGTTCGCGTCAGCGAATCACCGGAGACCGTCGCCCACGTTCGTTCCCTGTATGCCGCGTTGCTCACCATGTGCGATCGCTCGCTCGGCCGGGTCATCGCCGCCTTGGACGAGCACGACATGTGGGACGACACGATGCTCATCGTCGGCACCGACCACGGCTTCCTGCTCGGCGAGCACGATTGGTGGGGCAAGAACACTCCCCCGTTCTTCCAGGAGACCATCCACCTCCCCCTCTTCGTCTGGGACCCCCGGTCACGCAAGGCCGGTGAGCGTCGGACGGCCCTGGTGCAGACCATCGATCTGGGACCGACCCTGCTCGACTTCTTCGGGCAGGGGCTGACCCCGGACATGCAGGGCGTCCCGCTTGCCGCGACGGTGGAGCGAGACGCCGAGGTCAGGGACGCTGGCCTCTTCGGCATCTTCGGCGGACACGTCAACGTCACCGACGGGCGGTGGGTCTACTTGCGAGCACCCGTCGAACCGGGGAACGAGCCGTTGGCCGAATACACCCTGATGCCCACCCTGATGAGGGGCCGGATGCCGGTCGAGGCCCTGCGGCAGGTGACGCTGGAGCCGCCGTTTGCGTTCACCAAGGACGTTCCCACGCTGAAGGTGCCCGGCGCGGCCTGGAGCGATCCGCATGTCTTCGGGACGATGCTCTTCGACCTCGAGGTCGATCCCGGGCAACAGCACCCGCTCATCGATGACGTGCAGGAATTGCGATTGGCGACCCTGATGCGTGACCTCATGGTGGCCAACGCAGCACCTGAGGAGCAGTTCCAGCGGATGGGGCTGCCTCTCGATGGACCACTCACCGAGGAACATCTCCTGTGTCGGACGCAGGCTCATCTCGTTGACACGGCACGTGAACTCCCTCTCGCTGCAACGGATTTCCCCACGTCACGTCTCGACGTGACCACCCCCATCGCCACTCTGCGCGCCGATCCCAATGGCATGAGAGTTCTGCGTCAGCATCTGGGCGAGTTGGCCGACGCCCCCTTGCCCGAGGACGTGCTTCACCTCGGGTTGGTCGAGGTCGCGGGAATCGCGGTCGGGCTCATCCCCACGTCGACGCTGCATGCCATTGCTGCCGACCTTGCCGCACTGTGAACGGTCCGTGTTGCTCCCCTGACCGCGCGACCCTCGGCGGCCCCTCCGGCAGCGGTGACCTCAACGAAAGGCCGACCCACGGCATACCCGATGTCTCTGTCCTCAGGGAGCCCGCACTCGGGGCACGGAGGCGGGCGATCCCCTTGCCGGGCGTGCGGTTCACGATGGGCACCGACGACGGGGTGGGGCGGCCTGAGGACGAGGAGGGGCCTGCTCGGGAGGTCACGGTGAACCCGTTCGCCATCGGCGCGACAACCGTCACGAACGCCGAATGGCGCGAATTCGCTTCTGCCACGGGCTATCTCACCGATGCTGAACGTTTCGGCTGGTCACACGTCTTCCAGGGACACCTCTCCCCCGCTGCCGTCGCTGCTGCCCCACGAGCGGTCTCAGCGCCGTGGTGGTGCGCCGTCCGGGGTGCCGATTGGGCCCACCCCGAGGGCGCAGGATCGGGCATCAACGAACGCCTCGACCACCCCGTCGTCCACGTGTCGTGGCGGGACGCTGCGGCGTGGTGCGCGTGGGCGGGCGGGCGTCTCCCGACCGAGGCGGAATGGGAGTATGCCGCGCGCGGAGGATTCGAGCAGGCTCGCTATCCGTGGGGTGACGAGTTGCTGCCGGGCGGTGAACACTGGTGCAACATCTGGCAGGGCACCTTTCCGACGCACGATGTGGCGGCCGACGGCTACGCCGGGACGGCACCCGTCACGGCATACTCCCCCAACGCCTTTGGCCTCCACCAAACCGTCGGCAACGTGTGGGAGTGGTGTGCCGATGAGTGGCGCGGCGGCCGCGTCATCAAGGGTGGATCGTTCCTCTGCCACGACAGCTACTGCAATCGCTATCGGGTCGCGGCTCGGTCGGCCAACGGCGAGGACGCCTCCGCCTCCAACGCCGGCTTCCGATGTGTCTGGGACGTCCCGACCCGGAGTGGGTGATCAGGGGATGAGGAGGCAGGTGTCGGGGTGCCTGGCTGCCAAGGCTGAGTCGAAGGTTGCCAGAGTCCCCCCGAAGTGACCTGCGAGCCCGGCCAGATAGGTGTCGGTCACCTGACCGTGGCCCTCGAGTCGCTCGAGTGAGACGTCACTGTAGGTCAGCGCGTCTGGCCAGAACTGACACCGCTCCGACGCGTGGACCCCGCTCAGGACGGCCGCGGCTGTCGAGCCGCTTTCCCCGACCCGCAGGAGGAAGCGGACCAGCGCGCCCTCCACGACAGGACACAGCGCAAAACTCGAGATGCTGGACAGCCAGACACTCGCTCGCTCGTGGTGCTCGTGCTCGGCCACAGTGAGAGCGATCAGCACATTGGCGTCCAGCAGGTGGGTTGGGCTCACTCCTCGTCCAACAGGTCCGCCACGTCCCCTGAGGTCAACGGGCGCCCGAGGGACAACACCGGCAGCCCCGACCTCTCATTGATCCGCAGCACCACGGGTTCGTCCAACTGGGCGAGCCCGCGGACCGTCAGGTCAGCGATGACGGAGGACAACGATTCCCCCCGACGCTCGGCCAACTCACGGGCGCGCCGATGGACCGCAGGAGGGAGGTCAACCGTTGTTCGCATGTCTGCATCATAGGTGATGCAGTGACGATGCACTCTGTGCGCCACGGATGACCACTTCGTCAGAAGACGCTCAGGTCCCGACGTAGGCGCACAGGTGCTTGCCGGTGAGAGTCTGCTTGCCGCCCTGGCGCGCCACGAGGTCAGCTGGTGTGCCCTCGAAGACGACCGTGCCGCCGTCATGCCCGGCCCCGGGACCCATGTCGATGATCCAGTCGGCGTGGGCCATCACCGCCTGGTGGTGTTCGATGACGATGACCGACTTTCCGGAGTCCACGAGCCGATCGAGCAGGCCGAGCAGGTTCTCGACATCGGCCAGGTGCAGGCCCGTCGTCGGCTCGTCGAGGACGTAGACGTCACCCTTGTCACCCATCTGGGCGGCGAGCTTGATGCGCTGACGCTCGCCTCCGGACAGCGTGTTGAGAGGCTGGCCCAATTTGACGTAGCCCAGGCCCACGTCGACCAGCCGTTGCAGGACCTTGTGCGCCAAGGGCGTCTTGGCCTCGCCGGAGCCGAAGAAGGACTCGGCCTCGGCGATCGACATTTCGAAGACGTCGCTGATGTCCTTGCCCCCCAGCTTGTATTCGAGCACGGAGGCATCGAATCGGCGCCCCTCGCAGACCTCGCACACGGTCGTGACGGTGTCCATGAAGCCGAGCTCGGTGAAGATCAACCCTGCGCCGTTGCAGTTCGGGCAGGCGCCCTCGGAGTTGGCGCTGAAGAGGGCGGGCTTGACGTCATTGGCCTTGGCGAAGGCCTTGCGGATCGGCTCGAGCACGCCGGTGTAGGTCGCCGGGTTGCTCCGACGGGAGCCTCGGATCGCGCCCTGGTCGATGACCACGACGCCTTCCTCAGGAGCCACCGACCCGGTGACGAGCGAACTCTTGCCGGACCCGGCCACGCCGGTCAGCACCACGAGCGTCCCGAGCGGGATGTCGACGTCGACATCCTTGAGGTTGTGCATCGAGGCGCCGCGCACCTTCAGGGCACCAGTCGGCTTGCGCACGTGGTCCTTGAGCCGTGCCCGATCGTCGAGGTGACGCCCAGTCAGGGTCCCGCTCCCCCGCAAGCCCTCGACGGTGCCCTCGAAGACGATCTCGCCCCCAGCCGATCCAGCACGCGGTCCCAGGTCGACGACGTGGTCGGCGATGGCGATCGCTTCCGGCTTGTGTTCGACGACGAGGACGGTGTTTCCCTTGTCCCGCAGGCGAATCAGAAGGTCGTTCATGCGCTCGATGTCATGCGGGTGCAGACCGATCGTCGGCTCGTCGAACACGTAGGTCACATCGGTCAGGGACGACCCGAGGTGCCGGATCATCTTCGTCCGCTGGGCCTCTCCCCCGGACAAGGAGCCCGACGACCGTTCGAGCGAGAGGTAGCCCAAACCGATCTCGACGAAGGAGTCAAGGAGTTCCTGCAACCCCTTGACCAAGGGTGCAACTGACGGCTCGTCGAGGGCCCGGATCCACTCGGCTAGATCACTGATCTGCATCCGGCAGGCCTCGCCCAGATGGATGCCCTTGATCTTCGAGGAACGCGCCTCGGGCGCGAGGCGGGTGCCGTCGCAGTCGGGGCAGGTCGAGAACGTGACCGCGCGCTGGACAAAGGCACGGATGTGTGGCTGCAGGCTGTCGATGTCCCTGGACAGCATCGACTTCTGGATCTTGGTGAGCACACCTTCGTAGGTGATGTTGATGCCCTCGACCTTGATCTTGGTCCCCTCCTTGTAGAGGAGGGCGTCGAGTTCGCGCTTGGTGAACTTGGAGACCGGCTTGTCCGGGTCGAAGAAGCCACAGCCCTTGTAGATCCGGCCATACCAGCCGTCCATCGAGTAGCCCGGCACAAGAATGGCTCCCGCGCTCACCGACTTGGAGTCGTCGATGATCGCCGTGAGATCGATGTCGGATGCGTTGCCCAGACCCTCGCAGCGGGGACACATCCCCCCGGTGATGGAGAACTCACGGCGCTCCTTGACCTGGCGTCCGGCCTTCTCGATGGTCACCGCACCGGCGCCACTGACGGAGGGCACGTTGAACGAGAAGGCCTGCGGCGAGCCGACGTATGGCTGACCCAGCCGACTGAAGAGCATCCGAAGCATTGCGTTGGCGTCCGTGACCGTGCCGACTGTCGAGCGGGAGTTCGCCCCCATGCGTTCCTGGTCGACGATGATCGCGGTCGTGAGGCCCTCGAGCCGATCCACGTCGGGGCGCGCCAAGGTCGGCATGAAGCCCTGCACGAAGGTGGAGTAGGTTTCGTTGATCATCCGCTGCGATTCGGCGGCAATCGTGGCGAAGACCAAGGAACTCTTGCCCGACCCAGACACACCGGTGAACGCGGTGAGGCGTCTCTTGGGGATCTCGACATCCACGCCCTTGAGATTGTTCTCTCGGGCGCCCAGCACCCTGATGACGTCATGGCCGTCCGCGAGGGTTGCGCCCTTGATCGGTTGCTGGCCAGTCGCCATGACTCGTTCCTCCTGAGGCGTGGAATTGCTCGGTTCGAGCCCGTGAAGTCTAGGGCTCCCACCGATGATCCCGACTGGGCGATAGGGGTCAGGCCCGTCGGACCAGCAGCGCCTCCACCTCGTAGCGGCTGGCCACTCCACTTGCCCCGCGGAAGAAGCGACGTCGGAGGGCTCCCTCGACCTGGACGAGATCGCCCTCGACCAATCGGGAGACTGACCGCCTGGTGGCGGCAGTCCAGCAGGAGACGTCGATGACGTCGGGCTGACTGCGCCCTTTGACGCCAGCCCCAGCGCGCGGACTCGCGGAACGTGGCACGACGAGCCGCCAAGAATGGACCAGATCGCCGCTGGGAAGCTCGCGCTCCTCCCCCACGTGACTGACTCGTCCACACAGGGTCACGTGGTTGACGAACCCCTCGTCCACCACCCCATGCCCTTCCCTCGTTGCCATGCCCGACTCCTCTCTCGTTGCCACTCGTGTTGGTGGATCAACTGTCGTCGGGTGAGGTCGCCGCGCAATCCCCTGCGACCTGACCTGTGGACGACACACCCCGGCATCCCTGCCTGTGGATTCAGGCTTCCTTGCGAAGATCGACCCATGACCAAGGGCCAACGCAACCTCACACTCGCTGCGGTGCTGATCTTCGCCCTGGTGGCGTTGGGCTACGCGCTGCGCACAACGCCAGATGCGGCGACCGGTCCGACTCCCGGCACGTCGACATCCCCCAGCGGGTCTCAGGCCTCCCCGTCGAGCTCGGCGGACCCCAGTGCGTCCGGATCCGCGTCGGCGTCGACGTCGACGTCGGGAGCATCACCCTCGGCAGGTTTGGGTTCAGCGATCAAGACGGTGGTCTTCGTGGGTGATTCCTTCACCGCTGGCATCGGCGCCACGACTCCTGACAAGCGGTGGAGCACGTTGGTCGCGATCGGTCACGGTTGGACGGAGAAGAATCTGGGCCATCCGCAGAGCGGGTACGCGTCCTACGGCACCCAAGGGGTGTGCGCCGCCGCTGACTCCTGTCCCAACTACCTGGCCGTGGTTCCCCAGGTGGTGGCGGCGGCCCCTGAACTGGTCATCGTCAGCGGTGGCGGCAACGACGCCTTCCTCGACCAGACGGCAGTCAAGACCAACGTCGACCAGACCATCGCCGGCATCCGAGCAGGGCTCCCCAACGCGAAGATCGTCGTCGTCAACCCATGGTGGGACATGCGTCCGGTCCCCGACACGCTCGCCACGGTGGCCGAGAGCATCAAGACGGCTGCTGCGGCCCAGGGCGCCACGTGGGCGGACACCGGTCAGCCGATCGTGGGCAAAGTCGACCTCGTGACCTCGGATGGGCTCCAGGCCAACGATGCAGGGCACGCCGCCATGGCCAAGGCCATTGACGGCGCCCTCAAGCTCGCGGGAATCACCGACTGAGAAGGAGTTGCACGGGACGTGGGCCCCAAACCCGGCCTCAGTCAGCCGTCTCAGTTGAAGGAGTGCTCGTGGTGCTCCTTGACGGGGAGCATGACGAGCAGTCCCGCAAGCAGGATCAGGGCGATGCCGAGGATGCCCCAGTACTGCGTGTTCTCCTTGCCGGTGATCGCGGCGCCCAAGCCCATGGCCAGGCCGAAGGCGGCCGGCGACAGGAAGGAGACCACCCGACCAGTGGTGGCGTAGAGGCCGAAGATCTCGCCGTTCTTGCCCTCGGGGATCAGGCGGGCGAGGAAGCTGCGTGAGGCAGCCTGCGCGGGGCCCACGAAGATCGTCATGAGCAGGCCCAGGATCCAGAAGACCTTGGCCCCGCCGTCATGCAGGAAGAAGATTCCCAAGCCGATGATGACGAGCCCCGCCAGGGACCCGAGGATGACCTTCTTGGGCCCGATCTTGTCGTCGAGCATTCCGAAGGCCATTGTCGCCAGACCCGCGACGATGTTGGCCGCCGCCCCGAAGATGATGACGTCCCCCGCACTCATGCCGAAGGTGCCCGCCGCGAGCACCGCTCCGAAAGCAAAGACGCCGGCCAGGCCGTCCCGGAACAGAGCCGACGCCAACAGGAAGTAGACGGTGTGCCGCGAGGTGCCCCAAAGGCGCCTGATGGTCTGCCCGAGCAGCCGGTAGGACTGCGCAATGCCGACCTTGGGGGGACGCTCAGAAGGGCGATCCTTGAGCAGAAGGAAGGCGGGGATCGTGAAGATCAGGGTCCAGACGCCACACACGATCATCGAGGCGCGCACGTCCAGGGCACCCTCGTCGGTCACCCCGAAGAGACCGACCTCGGGTTTGATGAAGAGGAAGAAGATGAGCAGCAGCACGACGATGCCACCGAGATAGCCCATCCCCCACCCGAAGCCGGAGACCCGACCGACGGTCCGCTGGGTGGCCACCTGGTCGATGGTCGCGTTGTAGTTGACACCCGCGATCTCGGATACGATCGAGCCGACCCCGAGGATGGCCAGGCCAACCCACAAGAAGGCTGGCTCCGGCTTGACGAAGAAGAGGGAGGCCGAGAGCGCGGCGAGGATCCACGTCTGGATCCGCAGATTGCGAACCGTGCGTCCGGACCGGTCGCTGTTCTGGCCGAGCACGGGCGCCAGCAGAGCCACGAGCAACCCTGCGATCGCGGTCGAGATCGACAACGCAGTCGTCGTGGAGTTGGTCGACCCGAAACTCGAACTGGTGATGTAGACCGCGAAGACGAAGGTCGTGATCACCGTATTGAACGGCTGGGTCCCCCAGTCCCACATCCCCCACGCCAGGACTCGCTTCTTCGAGGTCACTGCGTCGGAATCCAACGCCGTGGGGATGGCTGCCGTGCTGGGCCCGCTGTCAGTCGTCACGGTGCACACCGTAGCGATCTGCGGGCGCCAGACATACCCCTTCGCCAAACCAGTTCCCAGCGCGTCGCACATGCTGAGCCGAGTGGGGCACCTGCTGGGATGTGATCGTCCGCGCCTGTGCACGGATTGGTGCGCGAGGTCCCGGACGTGTCACACTGATGTATTCCGCACACAACGATGGTGTGGTGCGCACTGGCCAACCGACCAGTCCGTGCCCGGCGTACGGCAGGGCCGTGGCCGAGGGGAACAATGCACCGCCCGTCGTCGTTCCATCTGGTGATCCGCGTCCACACCCAGGGCGCTGGCCAGCCAACCGATCCCCGGGAGAAGACCCCCATGGCAGAACGCAGCCTCCGTGGCAGCCGTCTCGGCGCCCTGAGCATGGAGTCCGACGACAACGTCGTGCCCTCCGAGCGTCAGATCACGACCTACCTCTGCCCCAACGGGCACGTGATCGAGCTCCCCTTCTCGATCGAGGCCGAGATCCCCCCGACCTGGGAGTGCCGCTGCGGCGAGAGCGCCAAGCTCAAGGACGCCCCCGAGCCCGAGCTCAAGGCCGTCAAGCCGCCCCGCACCCACTGGGACATGCTGCTCGAGCGCCGTTCCATCCCCGAGCTCGAGGAACTCCTCGAGGAGCGCCTCGCCCTCTACCGCGAGGCTCGCGGCATCAAGCCGGGCAAGAAGAAGTCCGCCTGACCTCAACCGGCCGCCTCGCCTCTCGGCGGGTCACCACCAACATCCCGTATGCCGTCCGCTCACCAGTGCGGACGGCATACGGCGTTGTGGGGGTGGGCTCGTCGGGTCAGCCGTCGACGACCTCGCCCTGCACGACGTTCGGGTCCTCCGGGCCGCGCCCAGGAGTGCCCGGCACTCGGACGGTGGGGATTGGCATCCCACCGAGGAAGCGCCGACTCACCATTGTCTGGAGCCAGGTGCGCGAGATGCCGCGGGTGAAGGGAAGAACGAGGAAGAAGCCGACGAGGTCGGTGAGGAAGCCCGGTGCGAGCAGCAGCAGCCCGCCAATGAGGACGATCGCAGCATCCGCGAGCTGACCGGGAGGCATCTCCCCCGTGGCCAGTGCCGTCCGGAAGGCCCGCCACGCGGCGCGACCCTCGCGCTTGACCAGCCAGGCCCCGATGAGTGACTCGACGACCAGCAGCCCGACGGTCCAACCGATCCCGATCAACTTGGCCACGAAGACCAGCGCCGCGATTTCCAGGGCCACCCCAACGATCAGGGCGAGCAGGAGCCAGCGCAGGACGCGAGGACGTCGACGCGACGTGGTGGCTCCGATCTGCGGATTCACAACTGGTGCCACTGCGGGTCGCGGTCGGTCACACGCTTGGCCAGCCCTTTGGCCTGCGCGGTGCGGTGGCCGACTCCCCATGCGGTGATCCGGCGCAAGGACTCGACCATGATGTCCTTGCTCATCTTGGAATTGCCGACCT
The DNA here is from genome assembly GCA_035418665.1 of Phycicoccus sp. Lineage (GTDB taxonomy): Bacteria > Actinomycetota > Actinomycetes > Actinomycetales > Dermatophilaceae > Phycicoccus_A. The sequence continues at coordinate 2,773 of DAOLRO010000045.1, read as the reverse complement.
CGCGCTCGACGAAGGTGATGGGCACCTCGACGACGCGCAGGCCCTTGCGGATGGCCCGCCAGGTGAGGTCGGTCTGGAAGCAGTAGCCCTGGGAGGCCACTTCGCCCAGACCCATCTTCTCGAGGGCATCAGTGCGGTAGACGCGGTAGCCCGCCGTGGCGTCCATGACGGGCATCCCGAGGAGCGCCTTGACGTAAATGTTGCCGCCGATCGACAGTGCCTTGCGATGTGCGGGCCAGTTGACGATCCGCCCGCCCTTGACCCAGCGCGACCCGATGACGACGTCAGCGGACCGGGCGGCGTCGAGCAGGGCAGGCAACTGCTCAGGCTGGTGGGAGCCGTCTGCGTCCATCTCGACCACGGAGTCATAGCCCTGGTCCATGGCCCACTCGAAGCCGGCGAGATAGGCCGCGCCAAGCCCGGCCTTGCCGGGGCG
>DAOLRO010000045.1:0-2237 GCA_035418665.1 Phycicoccus sp. | reverse complement strand
CTGAAACCCTAAACCTGCTGGCGCCTCAAGACGTTCCCTTCTTCCGGCCCACGACGAAGCCGACGAGCAACAGCAATCCGAAGGCGAGTGTTGCGCCACCCTCGGGCCAGTCGCCGAGCCGGTCGGACAGGGTGAGCTCCGTGCTGGGCTCGACGAGGCCGGTCCCGAACTCGTGAGTGAAGAGCCGGGTCTTGCCACTGACCCGGCCGCGGTCGTCGATGAAGCCGGAGACCCCCACCGTCGACACGTGCACCACGCTTCGTCCGTGCTCGACAGCGCGCAGCCGCGAGATCGCGAACTGCTGCTCGGATTCGGCCGAGTAGCCGAAGGTCGCGTTGTTCGTCTGGACCAGCAGGACGCTGGGCGTGGAGCCCGCAGCCGCCACGCTGTCGCGGATCAAGCCGTCATAGGCGACCTCGAAGCAGATGGTCGGCAGCACGGCATACGTCTTGTCGGTCGGGGTGCCTCGCCCAGCGGCCGTGCCCTGGACTTCGAAGACGCCGATGTCCGTGCCGGCCACGAAGTTGCCGGCGAGGTCGGCCTCCTTGCTGAAGAGCCTGAAGAAGGAGCGGTACGGGATGTACTCGGCGAACGGCACCGGGTGGAGCTTGGTGTAGCGCTCGGGCTCCCCTCCCCCGGGCCGGTAGAGCAGGGAGACATTGCTGTTGTGGTCCTTGGGTTCGACCAGGACGGCCCCGACCACGAGCGGCACGTCGACGGCGGCCACCGCGCGTTGGATCTGGTCCGCGGCGTCGGCGTTGCGCAGGGGGTCGATGTCGGAGGCGTTCTCCGGCCAGACGACGAGACTCATGGCCTTGAGCAGCGACTCAGGGGTCTGCGCCGCGAGTTCCTCGGTGCCACGGACGTGGTTGTCGAGGACGGCGCGACGTTCGGCGTTGAAGTCGAGACCCGGATGGGGCACGTTGCCCTGCACGAGCCCGACCCGTTCGCTCACGGACGCCGTGTGGAGGACGACCGGCGGCACCGCCGCCTGCGGCAGCAGGAGCAGGATGGCCAGTCCGGCGACTGCCGCGATCGAAGACAGCCAGCGCCGACGGGCAGCCGCGGCGACGGCCACGAAGAGCAGCGTCCCGAGAAGGGCTGTGACGAAGGTCAAGCCCGGTGCCCCCATCCATCGGGCCAGTGGCAGCAACGGGCCGTTCGCCTGCCCGAACGCCAACCGGGCCCACGGGAAGCCACCCCAGGGTGTCGTCGACCTCGCCAACTCCTGGGCCACCCAACCGAGGGGGACCAAGAAGAGAGCCGTGTATGCCGTGGGCCGCCACCGGCCATCGGCCCACCGAACACTCCCCCAGCCGACGAGGGCGCTCATGACCGCGATGTAGAGCGCCTGCAGGGTGGCCAGCGCGAGCCACGGCACGGCGCCGACGTAGATGCCGGACCACGACAGCGTCGGGATGAAGTAGGCCCACCCGGTGAGCAACCCGAGCCCGAAGCCACCCCGAAAGCCACGCTGCCAGGTCACCCCGGCGAGCAGGGCCACGCCGAGGGGCGCGAGCCACCAGAGGTCATGCGTGGGGAAACTCAGCCACAGCGCCAACCCGGCGACGACCGCACCCAGGGGGCGGACGGCATACCGGAGTGGTTTGGGCACCGCCAAAGGTTAGGTGACGTTGCTGATCGGGCCGCTGGGGAGGCAGCTCGTCAGGCCTTCGGGGGCACGACGACGACGCCGCGGGCCGTCGTGGCCACGATCGGCGGGTCGAGCACGTCGGCGGCGGACTCGGAGCGTTCGGGGTTGCCCCGCGTCACGACGCGCACCTCGAACTCCATCTCGCGCGACCTCGTCCCAGCGCGCACGATCCGGGCCTCGATCTCGAGGCAGTCCCCCGCCCGCACGGGGGCCTTGAACTGCACGTCCGAGTAGGACGCGAAGAGCCCCTCGTCACCGTCGGTGCGGATCGACAACTCGGTGGCGACATCGCCGAAGGCGGCCAGGGAGTAGGCGCCGTCGACGAGGTTGCCAGCGTAGTGGGCGTGCGAATACGGGACGTAGCGGCGGTGGACGACGGTCGTGCCGACGAGGTGGTCGTTGCTCATGGCTCAGGCTCCCTTGCGGGTCTGGGTGGGCGGGGTGACGAGGGCGTGCACGAGGTAGGAGGCGACCTCGCCCGGCGTGGTGCCGCGGCCGAAGATCCGGTCGACCCCGAGGCTGGCGGCCGAGCCCTCCTCGAAGCGCGGGCCGCCGACGACGAGCAGCGGCACCTGCCCCTCCG
>DAOLRO010000044.1:0-16897 GCA_035418665.1 Phycicoccus sp. | reverse complement strand
ACGGCTTCCGCACCGCGGCCCGTCGCGGGAGCGAGGCCCACGACGAGATGGAGCGTGACCCCGATGGCACCATCCGTCGCCGGACCGGTCGGGCCGGCGGCACCGAAGGTGGCATGAGCGTCGGGGGAGTGCTCCGGGTCCGGGCGGCCATGAAGCCCATCTCAACCGTGCCACGCAGCCTCGACACCGTCGACATCGCCTCCGACGAGCCGGCCAAGGCGATCCACCAGCGCTCGGATGTCTGCGCCGTGCCGGCCGCGGGCGTCGTCGCCGAGGCCATGGTGGCTCTTGTCCTCGCGGAGGCGTGTCTGGAGAAGTTCGGTGGCGATTCGGTGACCGAGACGGCACGCAACCACACGGCATACCTCGCCGCCATTCCCGCCTCGATGCGGACCTGGTGAAGGACGACTTGGAGATGGCACGGAGTGCTCCAAGGCTCGTCCTCATCGGGCCTCCCGGCAGCGGCAAGACCACGGTGGGCGCGGCCGTCGCCGATCTGCTCGGTGTCGACTGCCATGACACCGACGCAGCGGTCGAGCACGCACAACAGCGCACGATCTCGGACATCTTCGTCGAGGACGGCGAACCCGCATTCCGGGCCTTGGAGCGGGCCGAAGTGGCCCGCGCCCTGGCCGAGGAGACCGGAGTCCTTGCGCTCGGTGGTGGCGCCCCCATGGATCCCCAGACACAGGCCGTCTTGGCTGGTCACACCGTCGTCTTCCTCGATGTCGCGATCGCCGATGCCTCCAAGCGGATCGGCTTCGACCAGTCCCGACCGCTGCTCTCGGTCAACCCGCGCGCCTCATGGACCAAGCTGATGAACGACCGTCGCCCCACCTACACGCGTCTGGCCACCCACGTCGTCGACACCGCGGGGCGCACGCCCCAGGACATCGCGGCCGAGATCGTCGCCTTGCTCGAGGGCGACCGATGAGCGTCGTCAGCGTCGGCGATCGTTATGACGTCACCATCGGGCGGGGCCTGCTCGACCGTGTCGCAGCAACGATCCCCGAGCAGGCCGAGCAGGTCCTCGTCGTCCACAGCGAAGCCCTGCCGGCGCCGGCCCAGCGTGTCGCGGCGGCCATCACGGCGAGCGGTCGGACGGCCCATCTCGCACCGGTCCCCGATGCCGAGAGTGCCAAGACCGCCTCGGTCCTCGCCGACCTCTGGGGTCAACTGGGCAGGCACGCCTTCACCCGCAGCGACGTGATCGTCGCCGTCGGCGGCGGCACCGTCACCGACCTCGGCGGCTTCCTCGCCGCCAGTTGGCTCCGTGGAGTGCCGGTCGTCCAGGTCCCGACCACCCTGCTCGCGATGGTCGACGCGGCGGTTGGTGGCAAGACCGGCATCAACACCCCCGAAGGCAAGAACCTCGTCGGCGCCTTCCACGAACCCGCCGCCGTCATCGTCGATCTCGACCTGCTCGCCACCCTCCCAAGAGTCGACTTCGTCGCCGGGCTCGCCGAGGTGATCAAGGCCGGCTTCATCGTCGACACACGCATCCTCGACCTCGTCGAGTCCGATCCGGAGGGCGCCACCCACTGGGACGGCCCGCACACCGAGGAACTCATCGAGCGCGCCATCATCGTCAAGGCCGAGGTCGTCGCCGCCGACCTCAAGGAGTCCTTCCTGCGCGAGATCCTCAACTACGGCCACACCCTTGGGCACGCCATCGAGCAGGTCGAGCACTATCGCCGTCGCCATGGCGAGGCGGTGGCCATTGGGATGGTGTATGCCGCGGAGCTGGCCAAGTGCGCAGGTCACCTGTCCGAGGAGGACGTCTCCCGGCACCGTGCGGTGCTGAGCAGCGTCGGCCTGCCCACGGCATACGCTGCGGTTGAAGGCGAGTCGATCGACTCTGCGTGGGAGGCCCTCTTGACCGCGATGCGGCGGGACAAGAAGTCCCGAGGCGCTCAGCTGCGGTTCGTCATCCTCGATTCCATCGGCCATCCGGTGCGTCTCGAAGGGCCCAGCGAGGAGTGTGTGCGAACAGCCTTCGACGCGGTTCAGGCCTGACGGGCCGCGCTCTCCGGACCGCTTGAGAAGTCGCACAGGAAGGCCACAGGAAGTGGACAGTGGCCTCACTGGATCCCGGGGCATGGTTGTCCTCATGAACAGCCGACGCATCGTCCCCGCCGCCCTGCTCGCCCACGACGATCACGACCACGATCCGACGAGTGAGTTGGATCGCGGCCTCGATTACGACATGAACACGCTGCTGCGACGTCGCGGCGCCCTGGGGTTCCTCGGCGGAGTCGGTCTGGCTGCCCTCGCGGGTTGCGCCAGTGCTGCGACATCGGGCTCGGCGGCGAGTTCGTCGACGTCCGCCGCGGCAACGTCTGCAGCCACTGCTTCCGCCTCGGCGAGCGCGACCGCTGCGGCCAGCGCGAGCGCGACGCCGAGCGCCGCGAGCACCGTCGTCGACGACGAGACCGCCGGCCCCTACCCGGGCGACGGCAGCAACGGCAAGGACGTGCTCGTGCAGAGCGGCGTCGTGCGCCAGGACATCTCGACGAGCATCGGCTCGAGCACCAAGGTCGCAGGGGCACCCATGACGCTCAACCTCACGGTGACCGACTCGACCCAGGGGTATGCCGCGATGACCGGTGCCGCCGTCTACGTCTGGCACGCCGATGGCCAAGGCCGCTACTCCATGTATTCCAATGGGGTCGCCGACGAGACCTTCCTGCGCGGGGTCCAGTCCACCAACGCCCAGGGCACGGCGACCTTCACCTCCGTCTTCCCCGGCTGCTATGACGGGCGCTGGCCGCACATCCACTTCGAGGTGTACAAGTCCGAGGCCGAAGCCACGAAGAGTGGCCAGATCGTCAAGACCAGTCAGATCGCCCTCCCGCAGGCCACGTGCGAGCAGGTCTACACCGACACCACGGCCTACCCAGCGAGTGCGAACAACCTCTCGCGAGTCTCGCTCACGCAGGACATGGTCTTCGGCAATGACGGCGGGATCCACCAACTCGCCACGGTCACCGGCGACGCCACGAGCGGCTACACGGTCAGCCTGACGATCGGGGTCTGACGGGCAGGTAAACTTCTCGGTGATCCCAGCCCCCTGCGGGGGTGGCGCGTGCCCACGCACCGTGAGCGCACGGCATACGCAATCCTGACCGACCACCCGAAAGTGACCTCACTCGTGGCATCGACCAACGACCTCAAGAACGGCCTCGTCCTCAACATCGACGGGCAGCTCTGGACCGTCATCGAGTTCCAGCACGTCAAGCCCGGCAAGGGCCCGGCCTTCGTGCGCACCAAGCTCAAGAACGTCCTGTCGGGCAAGGTCGTCGACAAGACCTTCAACGCGGGCGTCAAGGTCGAGACCGCGAACGTCGACAAGCGCACGATGCAGTACCTCTACAACGACGGCACCGATTTCATCTTCATGGACCCCGACACCTACGACCAGCTCCCGGTGAGCCCGGACGTCGTCGGTGACGCCGCGAAGTACATGCTCGAGAACCAGGACGCGCTCGTGGCCCGCCACGACGGCAACGTGCTCTTCGTGGAGTTGCCCGCCTCGGTCGTCCTCGAGATCACCTACACCGAGCCCGGCCTGCAGGGCGACCGGTCGACCGGTGGCACCAAGCCCGCGACGGTCGAGACCGGCGCGCAGGTCGCCGTTCCGCTCTTCCTCGAGACCGGCACCAAGATCAAGGTGGACACCCGGGACGGGTCCTACCTCGGCCGCGTCAACTGACGCGCCCCAGCCGACTCAGGACCTGACATGAGTGCCCGCACCAAGGCCCGCAAGGCCGCGCTGGATCTGCTCTTCGAAGCGGACCAGCGCGGTGTCAACGTGTCCGAGTTGCTCGGGCAGCGGCAGGCCACCCCCGCGGGTGAGGCACCGGTGCGTGACTTCACGGCCGACCTCGTCCGGGGCACCGTCGAGCACTGGACCGCGATCAACGACCTCATCACCACGTGGTCGCAGGGCTGGACCCTCGAGCGGATGCCGGCCGTCGACCGCGCCATTTTGCGCTTGGGCACCTATGAGGTCGTGTATGCCGTGGGCGCACCCGAGACGGTCGCCATCAGCGAGTGGGTGGGCCTGGCCACCGACCTGTCGACCGATGAGAGCCCGAAGTTCGTCAACGGCATCCTCGGCCGATTGCTCGAACTCAAGCCGACCCTCGTCTGAGGTCGTTCGTGTCCGGCGAGCCTGCTTCTGAGCACTCGCTGCCGGTGGTGCGGCTGCCGGACGCCGAGGACATCGCCCGGCTGCAGGCCATCGAGGCGTCGGCGGACGAACTCGTGCCCTATTCGCGCGACGAGGGCTGGCCGCCGGCTGCTGCCGGTGCGGCGCGAATGGCCGTCCCGGGGCTGCTCTTCGTCATCGGCGAGCCTGCGGTCGGCTTCGTCCACGTGCTCGACCTGGGGGAGGGGCACTGGCATCTCGAGCAGTTGTCGGTCGCTCGAGACCAGGCAGGTCAGGGCATGGGTCGAGCGCTGCTGCGGGCCGCGATCGCCGTGGCCTCGGGGCTGGGTGGGAGCGAGATGACGCTCATGACCTTCGCTGACCTACCCTTCAACGCCCCCTTCTACGCCACCGAGGGCTTCCTTCCGGTCACGGACACTCGAGAGGGCCTCCGGGGGTTCGTCGAGGCCGAGGAGAGGCTCGGGATGTCGCGGTGGGGTCCGCGCGTGGCGATGTCACGCGTCTTGGGCGCTGAACCGAGTTCTGAATTGAGTTCGGATAACAATCCGGTGTGACGGATGCACATTCGTGTGACTGATGTGACAATCGGATGTTCGCGCCAGCTGCTCCTCGATCGGATCACAGGACCCCCGTGAAAACTCGACTGCTCTCCGTTGCTGCCTGTGCGGCCCTGTTGTTGCCCGTTGGGGCGACCGTCGCCGCTGCCGACACCCCCTCTCCTGCCACGTCTGCGCCGCCGACGTCGGCGTCGCCCACAGCCCCCGACCCGGGGGCCGTGGATGTGGGTGAACCCTCGGCTGGTGAGCGAGAGGTCTCCTTGGGATCGGTGGGTGTCACCGTGCCCGCGGATTGGCCGGTCATCGATCTGGACGCGAACCCGACGACCTGCGTCAGGCTCGACCGGAAGGTGGTTTACGTCGGCACCCCGGGGCCGAACCAGGACTGTGCGGCGCGTGCAGTGGGACGTGCCGAGGCGATCGTGGTCACGCCGACTGACGCAGTGGGGTCGGTCAAGGACCTGCTCCCCGACGATGCGTCCGCGCCGCCCACGATCGTCGAGGACCCCGATGCCAATGTCCGCCGTGTGGTGGTCCCGGAGGCCGGTGTCACCGTGAGCGGGGCCTGGGGGTCGAGCGGGGACAGCGCCATCGGCGAGATCCTCGAATCGGTGACCGTGGACGGTGCTCCCGCCGAGCCTGCCACCGTGACCCAGGTCAGCGGCTCGGTCGCTGCGCAGTCGGCCTTTCCTGCAGTCTTCGCCGCCCAACAGCGCGCGGTGGCCGTGACCGCCCGGTCCGCCGAGACTCCGGCCGCCGTGGGCAAGCCGCTTTTCGGGGGGATGGCCTTCGACGCGTGCAACGCGCCCAGCACCGCGACGATGCAGGCCTGGCGGCAGTCCCCCTACGCGGCCGTCGGCATCTACACGAGTGGTTCGATGCGTGCGTGCCCCTTCCAAGGCGGCACGGCATGGATCAACTCGGTCGTGTCCCAAGGGTGGGGCCTGATCCCTATTCACGTCGGCCTCCAAGCGCCGTGCGTGACGCAGACGGGGTTGTCGTTGGTCTCGCGAGACCTGGCCACCGCCCGGAGCCAGGGCAAGAGCGAGGCGAGTGCCGCTGCGGCGGCACTGGGCAAGTTGGGGTTGGGTGCGGGGACCGTCGTCTACCTCGACCTCGAGTCCTACTCGATGACCGACACCAATTGCTCGACCGTCACGGTCGCGTTCACCTCCGAGTGGACCAAGGAACTCCACCAGCGCGGCTATCTGTCCGGGGTCTACGGCGGAGCCGGCTCGTTGATGCGCGATCTCACCAAGGCCATCCAGCAGCGGGACCCCTCGTTCCAGCCCCCGGACCACATCTGGGTGGCGCACTGGAACCAGCTCCAGACCACGCGGGACACCTATTCGCCGCAGTACTACCCCGACTATTACTGGACCAACCACCAGCGCCTGCATCAGTACTCCGGTGACACCCAAGAGACCTGGGGTGGGGTCAGCCTGCACATCGACCGCAACTGGGTTGATGCCACTCTGCCGGGGAATGCCACGCAGACGGCATACGGAGCGAACACCCTCGGACCCGGCAGCCCCGGCTTCGTGTTCACCGGTGACATGCGCTACTGGACGCCGGCACCTGGGAAGGGCGCCCAACAGAAGGCCTATTCAACGGGCCCGAGCACTGGCTCCGAGGGCAACGGGGCAACCTGGTCGCCGACTCTGGAGCCGGGAACCTACCGCGTCGAGGCCAACATCCCTGATGCCTCCGTTGCCACGAAGGGCCTCTACGTCCTCGACAGCGCGCTGGGCCGGACGTCCGTCACGCTCGATCAGGGCACGGGGGGTGGCTACCGACTCGTCGGCACCGTCCGGGTCGAGCAGGGGCGACCGGCCTCGGTGCACCTGGCCGACAACGGTGGAGGTGTCTCCACCAAGCGAATCTGGGCCGATGCCATCCGCTTCGTCCCGACGCAGCCGACACCCGCGCCGACCCTTACTCCGACCCCTACCCCGACCCCCACCCCCAAACCCACCCCGACACCGACACCCAGCTCTCCGTCGGTGGTCGCCCCGACGGTGAGTTATCGGGCCCACGTGAGCAGCATCGGTTGGCAGGCCTTTGTCGGGGATGGCACCTTGGCCGGGACCACTGGTCGGGCCCTGAGCATGGAGGCCATCGATCTGAAGCTCGCACCCGGTTCGCTCACCGGTGGACTCCAGATGCGCGCCCACGTGAGCAAGATCGGCTGGATGTCATGGACGAGTGCGCCCGGCATGGTCGGCACCACTGGCCGAGCCCTCCCCATGGAGGCCTTGGAACTCAAACTCACCGGAGCGCTCGCCGACAAGTACCGCATCGAGTACCGAGCCCACGTGCGCAACGTGGGATGGCAGAACTGGGTTGCCGACGGACAGATCAGTGGAACGACTGGTCGTGCGTTGCCGATCGAGGCGGTGATGATCCGGCTCGTTCCCAAGGCCTGACCCGCCCTGCCGCCGGCCCGGTCCATCGTTCACTCGGTGGACCCCCGCGGGTGCCCCAGGACCTCGAACGCTAGAGTGACGCTGCCCGACATCCTTTAACGACCTGTCCAGTGAGGCAGGGAAGGAGGTCAGAACGCGTATGCCGCGTGAAGACACACCCGGTCCAGCAGGACCGCCCAGCGAGGGTCGCGTCGTCCTCTCGGACGCCGACATCGCCCGCGCTCTGAAGCGCATTGCCCACGAGATCCTCGAGGCCAACAAGGGCGCCTCGGATCTCGTCCTGATCGGCATCCCTTCACGAGGCGTCGTCCTCGCCGAGCGGCTGGCTGACATCATCGAGGAGGTCGAGGGCACTCGCGTCCCGGCCGGTGCGCTCGACATCACGATGTATCGCGACGACCTGCGCCGTAACCCCACGCGCAAGCCGATGCCGACGGCGATCCCAGGCGGCACTGTGGAGGGCCGGATCGTCGTCCTCGTCGATGACGTCCTCTACTCGGGCCGCACCGTGCGCGCTGCCCTCGACGCGCTGGCCGACTATGGCCGTCCGAAGGCGGTCCGCCTGGCTGTCCTGGTCGACCGAGGCCACCGGGAGCTCCCGATCCGCGCGGATCACGTCGGCAAGAACCTCCCCACGGCGCACTCCGAGAAGGTCCGCGTGCGGCTCCGCGGGCATGACGATCACGAGTCCGTCTCGATCGCGGGGGAGGCGTCATGAGTGCTGCGACTGCCAAGTCAATGCCCAAGCACCTGCTCTCGGTCAGCGACCTCGACGCCGACCTGATCCGGACGCTCCTCGACACTGCCGCGCAGATGCAGGATGTCCAGCGGCGCGAGGTCAAGAAGATCCCGACCCTGCGCGGCCGGACCGTCATCAACCTGTTCTTCGAGGACTCGACCCGCACCCGGAGCAGTTTCGAGATCGCCGGCAAATGGATGAGCGCCGACACGATCAACATCACCGGCAAGGGCTCGTCGGCCTCCAAGGGTGAGTCGCTGCGTGACACCGTGCGCACGATCGACGCCATGGGCGTCGACGCCCTCGTCATCCGCCATAGTGCGTCGGGTGCCTGCCACCAGGTCGCGGGGTGGATCGACGCCCACGTCATCAACGCCGGAGACGGTACCCACGAGCACCCGACCCAAGCTCTGCTCGATGCCTACACGATGCAGCAGCGGATCGGTGACCTCGCGGGCAAGCACGTCGTCATCGTCGGTGATCTCACCCACTCGCGGGTCTTCCGCTCCAACCTGCTCTCCCTGCGCATGCTCGGCGCTCGGATCACGATCGTTGCGCCGGTCACCCTCATGCCCAGCGGCATCCGGAGCTGGGCCGAGCGCGACGGCTTCACCGTGGCGCACGATCTCGACGCGGTCCTCCGCGACGGGGACCGGGTCGATGCGCTCATGATGCTGCGTGTCCAGAAGGAACGCATGACCGGCGGCTTCTTCCCGACCCCGCGCGAATACACCGTCGGCTACGGACTGACCCGCCCTCGGCTGGACCGGCTCACCGCGGACCATCCCGGCGTCGTCATCTGTCACCCCGGCCCGATGAACCGCGGCCTGGAGATCAGCGCCGACGCGGCCGACTCCGCGGAGAGCCTCATCCTCGACCAGGTGTCCGCTGGTGTCGCCGTCCGGATGAGCGTCCTCTACCACCTGCTCGCCGGGGGAGATGCCGAGCGCGGCGAAGGGGGTGCGGCATGAGTTCCGTTGTGGTCAATGACGCCACCGTGTATGCCGGACAGCCGGCTTCCCGAGGCGACTCCCGTGACGCTGTCGCCCGGGATGTCGTGGTTGTCGATGGGGTGATCACCGACCTCCGCGCGTCCGACGCCCCCGGCGACGCGCACGTGATCGACGCCAACGGCCTGGTCCTGCTGCCCGGCTTCGTCGACCTGCACACCCACCTGCGCGAGCCTGGTCGCGAGGATGCCGAAACGATCTGCTCGGGATCGCAGGCGGCGGCCGTTGGCGGCTACACCGCGATCCTCGCCATGGCCAACACGACCCCGGTCACGGACACGGCCGAGGCCGCCGAGCGCATCCTCGATCTCGGGCGGGCCTGCGGGCTGGTCGATGTCCAGCCGATCGGCGCGGTCACCCGTGGTTTGGCAGGGGAGCAGCTGGCCGAACTCGGACTCATGCAGCGTTCCCGGGCGCGGGTGAAGGTCTTCTCCGATGACGGGCACTGTGTCGACGACTCCCGCGTCATGCGCCGGGCGCTGGAGTATGTCCGCTCCTTCGGGGGCGTGATCTCCCAGCACAGCCAGGACGCCGCGCTCGCCGGATCGGGTGCCTGCTGCCACGAGGGCGAAATCTCCGGACGCCTCGGCCTGCCCGGCTGGCCTGCTGCGGCCGAGTCGGTCATCATCGCCCGCGACGTCCAGCTCGCGCGGCACACCGGAGGCCGCGTGCACGTCGCCCACGTGAGCACTGCCGAGGGCGTCGAGGTCATCCGCTGGGCCAAGGCGCAGGGGATCGCGGTCACCGCCGAGGTGACCCCCCACCACCTGGCCTTGACCACCGAGGCCCTCACGGCATACGACCCCGTCTTCAAGGTCAACCCCCCACTTCGGCCGAGCGAGGACGTCGAAGCGGTCCGGGCCGCCCTGAGGGACGGGACGATCGACGCGGTCGCGACCGACCATGCTCCTCATGCGCGGCACGACAAGGAACACGCCTTCGTCGACGCGGCGTTCGGGATGCTCGGTCTGGAGACGGCGCTGGCCGTCGTGGCCGACGTGATGCTCGGTGACGACTTCGGCTGGAGCGACATCGCGCGGGTCATGTCCACCGCGCCCGCGGCCATCGCCGGACTGGAGCAGCACGGACGCCCCATCGCGCCCGGAGAGCCGGCCAACCTCGTCCTCATCGACCCGGCTGCGCAGCGCACGATCAACGCCGCGACATCGCGGTCACTCTCGCGCAACAACCCCTGGCACGGCATGACCTTCACCGGCGCCGTCCACACGACCATCCTGCGCGGGCGAGTCACCGCGACCGAAGGAGCCCCCGCCTCATGCTGACCCTGTTGAGTGATCGTGAGCCTGCTGTCCTGGTCCTCGAAGACGGGCGGACCTTCACGGGGCACGCCTTCGGGCACATCGGTGCCACGGTCGGCGAAGCCGTCTTCAACACCGGCATGTCCGGCTACCAGGAGACCCTGACCGACCCGAGTTATCACCGCCAGGTCGTCGCGATGACCTCTCCGCACATCGGCAACACCGGTTGGAACGACGAGGACGACGAGAGCGCCCGCGTCTGGGTGGCTGGCTTCGCAGTGCGCGATCCTGCCCTTCGGCCCTCCAACTGGCGTTCGTCGCGCACCCTCGAGGGCGTCCTCGACGAGCAGGGAGTCGTCGGGATCTGCGACGTCGACACCCGGGCCCTCACGCGGCACCTGCGCGAGCGGGGCTCGATGCGCGCCGGGATCTTCTCCGGCGCGGATGCCCGGCGTTCCCGCGAGGAACTCCTCACCCGCGTGATCGACTCCCCGCGGATGGCCGGGTCGGCGCTCGCCGCCGAGGTCGCGACGAAGGAACCGTATGCCGTGCCTGCCGTAGGTGAGCGCCGCTTCACCGTGGCCGCGCTCGACCTCGGGATCAAGGCGATGACTCCCGAACTCATGGCCCAGCGCGGGATCGAGGTGCACGTCCTGCCCGCAACAGCATCCTTCGACGAGATCATGGCGGTGCGCCCTGACGGGGTGTTCTTCTCCAACGGCCCGGGGGACCCGGCGACCGCTGAGCACGAGGTCTCCGTCCTGCGTCAGGTCCTCGAGGCGGGCGTGCCCTACTTCGGCATCTGCTTCGGCAACCAGATCTTCGGCCGGGCGCTTGGCTTCGGCACCTACAAGCTCAAGTACGGCCACCGGGGCATCAACCAGCCGGTCATGGACCGGACGACGGGCAAAGTCGAGGTGACCGCCCACAACCACGGCTTCGCCGTCGACGCCCCGCTCGATCGGGACGCGGTCACCCCGTATGGCACGGCGAGAGTCAGTCACGTCTGCCTCAACGATGATGTCGTCGAAGGGCTCGAACTTCGCGAGGCGAACACCGGTGCCCTGAAGGCCTTCTCGGTGCAGTACCACCCGGAGGCCGCCGCTGGACCTCATGACGCGGCCTACCTCTTCGATCGCTTCGTCGATCTTCTCGCGGCGGCGAAGGGAGTCAACTGACCATGCCCAAGAGAGACGACATCACAAGCGTCCTGGTCATCGGGTCTGGGCCGATCGTCATCGGTCAGGCCTGCGAGTTCGACTACTCCGGGACCCAGGCCTGTCGGGTGCTGCGCGACGAGGGCATCCGGGTCATCCTCGTCAACTCCAACCCGGCGACGATCATGACCGACCCGGAGTTCGCGGACGCGACCTACATCGAGCCGATCACCCCGGAGATCGTCGAGAAGATCATCGCCAAGGAGCGCCCTGACGCGGTCCTCGCGACCCTCGGTGGCCAGACCGCGCTCAACTGCGCGATGGCGCTGCACGAGCAGGGGATCCTCGAGAAGTACGACTGCCCGCTCATCGGCGCCAATGTCGAGGCCATCCAGCTCGGCGAGGACCGCGAGAAGTTCAAGGGCGTCGTCCAGCGCTGTGGTGCCGAGTCGGCGAAGTCGATCATCTGCCACACGATGGACGAATGCCTCACTGCGGCAGCTGAACTCAACTATCCGGTCGTCGTTCGCCCTTCCTTCACCATGGGCGGTCTGGGCTCAGGTTTCGCCTACGACGAGGCCGATCTGCGCCGCATCGCGGGTCAGGGTCTCCTCTATTCACCCACGACGGAGGTCCTGCTCGAGGAGTCGATCCTGGGGTGGAAGGAATACGAGCTGGAGCTCATGCGCGACCACGCGGACAACGTGGTGGTCGTCTGCTCGATCGAGAACCTCGACCCGATGGGCGTGCACACCGGTGACTCGATCACCGTCGCCCCCGCGCTCACCCTGACCGACCGCGAGTACCAGCGGCTGCGTGACATCTCGATCGCGGTCATCCGCGAGGTGGGGGTCGACACGGGGGGCTGCAACATCCAGTTCGCCGTCAACCCGCGCGACGGGCGAATCATCGTCATCGAGATGAACCCCCGCGTCTCGCGCTCGTCGGCACTGGCGTCCAAGGCCACCGGCTTCCCGATCGCCAAGATCGCCGCGAAGATGGCCATCGGGTTCACCCTCGACGAGGTTCCCAACGACATCACCCGCGAGACACCGGCGAGTTTCGAGCCCGCGATCGATTACGTCGTCGTCAAGGTGCCCCGCTTCGCCTTCGAGAAGTTCCCGCTCGCCGACGACACGCTCACCACCACCATGAAGTCGGTCGGTGAGGCGATGTCCATCGGACGCAACTTCACCGAGGCCCTCCAGAAGGCGCTGCGCTCGATCGAGAAGAAGGGGTCGTCCTTCCACTGGGACGGCGAGCGCCCCGAACCGGCGGCCGCGCAGGCACTCCTCCTGCAGGCCAAGCGACCCACCGACGGGCGCATCATCCTCGTCCAGCAGGCATTGCGCGGGGGGTTGTCCGTCGAGGAGGTCCACGACGCGACCGGGATCGACCCGTGGTTCCTCGACCAGATCGAGCTGATCAACCAGGTCGCCGAAGCGGTGGCCTCGGCGGATCAACTGACCCCCGAGCTGCTTCGGTTGGCCAAGCGGCATGGCTTCAGTGACGCCCAACTCGCCCAATTGAGGGGTATGCCGGAGAGCGTCGTCCGCGGCGTCCGTCACGCACTCGCTGTGCGGCCGGTCTTCAAGACGGTCGACACGTGCGCGGCCGAGTTCGACGCCGCGACGCCCTACCACTACAGCAGCTACGACGAGGAGAGCGAGGTCGCGCCCCGCGAGAACCCCGCGGTGCTCATCCTCGGCTCCGGCCCCAACCGGATCGGCCAGGGTGTCGAGTTCGACTACTCCTGTGTCCATGCGAGCTTCGCGCTGCGCGAGGCGGGCTACGACACCGTTATGGTCAACTGCAACCCCGAGACCGTCTCGACCGACTACGACACGAGCAGCCGGCTCTACTTCGAGCCGCTCACCCTCGAGGACGTCCTCGAGGTCTACGCCGCCGAGAAGGCTGCGGGCCCGATCGCTGGCGTCATCGTCCAACTCGGCGGCCAGACCCCGCTCGGGCTCGCCAAGGCCTTGAAGGCCGAGGGGGTGCCGATCGTCGGCACGAGTCCGGAGGCCATCGACCTCGCCGAGGACCGCGGGGCCTTCGGGCGGGTCCTCAGCGAGGCCGGCCTCCCCGCGCCCAAGCACGGCACGGCATACACGGTCGACGAGGCCCTCACCGTCGCCCAGGGGATCGGCTATCCGGTCCTGGTCCGGCCCTCCTATGTCCTCGGCGGACGCGGGATGGAGATCGTCTACGACGACGAGACCCTGCGCACCTACGTGGAGCGGGCGACGACGGCGAGCTCGGAGCACCCGGTCCTCGTCGATCGATTCCTCGACGATGCGGTGGAGATCGACGTCGACGTCCTCTACGACGGGGTCGACATGTATCTCGGTGGCGTCATGGAGCACATCGAGGAGGCCGGGATCCACTCCGGCGACAGCGCCTGCGCGCTGCCCCCCGCCACCCTCGGTGACGGAGAGATCGAGCGGGTCCGCGAGAGCGCTCTGGCGTTGGCCCGAGGCATCGGCGTGCGAGGGCTGATGAACGTCCAGTTCGCTCTGGCGCAGGACATTCTCTACGTCCTCGAGGCGAACCCTCGTGCTTCGCGCACCGTGCCCTTCGTGGCCAAGGCGACGGGTGTGCCGCTGGCCAAGGCAGCCGCCCGCATCATGCTCGGCGCAACGATCCAGGAACTGCGCGAGGAAGGGCTGCTCCCGCTGGTCGGGGACGGGGGGCGACTGCCCTCCCATGCCCCCATGTCGGTCAAGGAAGCAGTCCTCCCGTTCCACCGCTTCCGGCGGGCCGATGGCGTGCCTGTCGACAGCCTCCTCGGCCCCGAAATGCGCTCGACCGGCGAGGTCATGGGCATCGACAAGAACTTCGGACTCGCCTTCGCCAAGAGTCAACTCGCCGCCTATGGCGGACTTCCCGAGAAGGGTTCGGTCTTCGTCTCCGTCGCCAATCGCGACAAGCGCGCCATGCTCTTCCCGGTCAACCGGCTCCGTGACCTGGGCTTCACCATCGTGGCGACCTCAGGCACGGCAGATGTGTTGCGCCGCAACGGGATCGAGGCGACGGTGGTCCGCAAGATCACCGAGCGCGAGGGTGATCATCAGGCCGAGGACGAGCGCACCATCGGCCAGTTGATCCTCGACGGCGAGATCGCCATGATCATCAACACTCCGACCGGCCAGTCGGCGCGCGCGGACGGCTATGCGATCAGGGCCGCGGCCAACACCGCCGACGTCACCCTCATCACGACGGTCCAGGAGTTCGCTGCCGCCGTCCAGGCGATCGAGGCGATGCGACGTGACGAGCTGACCGTGACCTCCCTCCAGGAGCATGCCGCCGCCCTCGACCTGCTGGGTCGGGATCGGACGCCGGCATGAAGGACGTCGTCCAGGTCACGGGAGAGGTCATCGCGACGCGGCGCGTTGGCGCCTATCACCATCTGACGCTCGTGGCACCCGGTGTCGCGGAGTTGGCCCGACCCGGGCAGTTCGTGGCCCTCGCCGTAGGTGGCGACACCTCGTCGACCCTGCTGCGGCGGTGCTTCTCGCTGCACAAGGTGAGCCCGTCGGGTGCCTACGGCGGCACCCTCGACATCGTCATCGCGGCCAAGGGCCCGGGCACCCAGTGGTTGTCCACCCTGCGCGCCCATGACGAGGTCGACGTCGTGGCGCCGCTCGGTCGCCCCTTCCCGATCCCTTCGGAGCCGGTCGCCTGCGTCCTCGTCGGTGGCGGCTACGGCTCGGCACCCCTCTTCTGGCTGGCAGATGTCCTGCGCACCAAGGGATGTCACGTCGAGATGGTCCTTGGTGCGGCCTCGGAGGATCGCCTCTTCGGTGTCGTCGAGGCCCGTCGCAGCGCCGATGGCGTCACGGTCACGACCGACGACGGCAGCGCCGGGGTCAAGGGTTGGGTGTCCGACGTCCTGCCCGAGATCATCACGCGCACTCACGCAGCGGTGGTCTACGGCTGCGGTCCGATGGGCATGCTGCGCTCGATCACCGAGGTCGCCACTGCGCACGGCGCCGTGGCCCAGGTCGCCGTCGAGGAGTCGATGGCGTGCGGCGTCGGTGTCTGCATGACGTGCGTCATGCCGATCACCGGCAACGACGGCCAGACGCGCATGGTGCGCTCCTGCGTCGAGGGCCCTGTCTTCCGCGGTGATCGAGTCCGTTGGGAGGCCTTCACCGACGGCGTATGCCGGGTGCCCGCCGATGCCGTCGGCGCAGCGAAGCCGGCCGCGCAGGGCGGGCACTGACATGGCCGACCTCACGACTCGACTGGGCGGACTGACCCTCCCCAACCCGGTGATGACCGCCTCCGGCTGCGCTGCGAACGGGCGCGAGTTGCAGCGCTTCTTCGACCTCACCGAGCTCGGGGCCTTCGTCACCAAGACGGTCATGTCCGACCCTCGCTCCGGCCGTCCGACTCCGCGGATGGCCGAGACGCCGAGCGGGATGCTCAACTCCATCGGCCTCCAAGGGCCCGGCATCACGGCCTTCCTCGCCAAGGACCTCACCTGGCTGCACTCCATCGGCGCGAGAGTCCTGGTCTCCATCGCCGGCAACACCGCGGTCGAGTTCGCCCATGTCGCCAGTGATCTCGCCGCCCATCCGGCGTTCGACTGTGTGGTGGGCGTCGAGGTCAACATCTCCTGTCCCAATGTGGCCAACCGTGGTCTCGTCTTCGCGTGCGACCCGGCGAGCTCGAGCAAGGTCGTCGCACTGGTCCGCGAGGAGCTGCCCCGCGACACTCCGATCTTCGCCAAGCTCACGCCGGACGTGACCGACATCGTCGCCATCGCCGATGCATCGGTGCGGTCGGGGGCCACGGGCCTCACGATGATCAACACCCTCCTCGGCGTCGTCATCGACACCGATCGGATGCGCCCACAACTGGCCGGGATCACCGGCGGGCTCAGTGGTCCCGCCATCCGACCGGTCGCGGTGCGGGCCATCTGGCAGTGCGCCACCGCCATGAGCGAGGGGCGGGTCGATCGGGTCCCCATCATCGGCGTCGGGGGAGTGCGCACCGGTGAGGACGCCCTCGAACTCATCGCCGCGGGTGCCTCGGCCATCCAGGTCGGGACCGCCACCTTCAACGACCCCCACGCGCCGCTCCGAGTGCGTGACCAACTCGATGCCGCCCTCGACGAGCGCGGGCTCTCGCTCGCCGACGCCGTCGGCCTGGCCCACGAACGAAAGGTGCAGCTGTGAGCGAAACCGGCTCCACGGCATACGAAGGTTCTTCGCCTCTGCCTTTCGGGGTCCGTCTGCGGGAGGCGATGGACACGCACGGTCCGCTGTGCGCCGGGATCGACCCGCACCGAGCAATCCTCGAGAGTTGGGGCCTCACCTATGACCTCGCGGGGCTCGAGCGGTTCGCGATGACCTGCGTCGAGGCCTTCGGTGGTCAGGTCGCCGTGGTCAAGCCGCAGTCGGCCTTCTTCGAGGTCTTCGGCGCGCGAGGCGTGGCCATCCTGGAGCGGGTCATCGACGATCTCAGGGAGGCAGGGACGCTGACCATCCTCGATGCCAAGCGCGGAGACATCGGCACCACCATGGATGCCTATGCCGAAGCCTTCCTCGGCAAGGATGCGCCGAGCCCGGCG
>DAOLRO010000043.1:0-17880 GCA_035418665.1 Phycicoccus sp. | reverse complement strand
GCATGGTGTGGACGAGGGGGACATTCCAGCGGTCGGCCGCGAGCCAGCCGACCTGTCCCGAAAGCCAATAGTGCGAGTGGACGAGGTCGTAGTGGCCCTCCGGAGCATGCGCAGCCACCCGCATCATGCCCGCCGCGAAGGCGCACAGCTGCCCTGGCAGATCCTCCTTGGACAGGCCCTCATAGGGTCCCGCGTCGATGTGACGCACGACCAACCCCGGCTCCACGCTCACGACGGGTGGCTCGCTCGCCGAGGTGCGCCGGGTGAAGACGTCGACCTCGATGCCCTGACGGACGAGTTGGCGGGCGGTCTCGAGGACGTAGACATTCATGCCGCCCGCGTCGCCCGTGCCGGGCTGGGCGAGCGGACTCGTGTGCACACTCACCATCGCGACCCGTCTCATGTCGGGCGTCAACGCTGGAAGCACGCCGCGTATGCCGGTTGGCCGGGTCACGAGGTCGGCGCCTCTCGCGCTCGTGGCTGGCCGGTGAGGACGAAGGTCGCCGTCGACGACCACACATGGACGTCGACGCGACCATCGACGGCCAGGTCCACCGCCCGAGGGACGTCAGCGGGCCCCACCCCCACCATTGTCCCCAGCACCCACGTGAAGGTCGCATCCGCCCCGGCACCGGGAGCAACCCACCACGGCTTGAGGCGCAGATTGCGATCGGGAAGGGCTGGCGCCACACCGACGACCGCTGGCCGCCAATCCAGGGGAAGGACGATGCCATCCGCTCCTTCGGCGGTCACCGTCGTGACGATGCTGGCGCCCTCGAGCCGCACCGCCCAGGTGATGGGGAAGGTCACGAGCCGTCCCTGCACGTCGCCCGAGACCTCCCCCGTCCAGGTCGCCATGCCTGCCGTGATCTGCAGTGACTTCACGTGGACTCGACCCAGGCTGGCAGCCACCTCTTCATGGCCACCATCGCCGTCCGCTGCCGCCGACACCGTGCCCACCACGCCGATCACCGGGGAACCTCCCGTCACCGTCTCGGCCATGGTCAGGTCGTCCCGGGCATAGCGAAAGCCGCTCTGGAAGAGCGAGATCGTGTAGCCATCCCCCAGAGTCACCGTGCCGCGGGCCGACGGCTCGACGATGAGCCGTCCGGGCTCGACCGAGGTGATGCCCGTGTCTGCTCCGAAGACTCCCGGCACCCATGCGAGCAGCCCGAGCAGCACCGCGGCGGTCCCGAAGACCACGAGGGCGAGCATGCTTCGGCTCGCCTCCCCGTCGTGTCCCCCGATCCCCCACCAGCGCCGCATCACACCAATCTAGAAGGAGTCGGCTCCGCACTACGCTTCGAGCCATGGCCCGGACCAAGCCAGTGGGGGCAATCACCCGGGGCACCACCAACCCGAATCGACTGCGACGCTGCGATCGGTGGCTCAGCGCAACCCAAGGCCATCGACTGCGGCGGCACCACGGCATACCCATCGTTGTCGATCTGGGCTACGGCGCCTCGCCGATCACGGCCCTCGAGCTCCACGACCGTCTCGTGCCCGTCCGACGCGACGTGCAGGTAGTCGGGATCGAGATCGACCCAGCCCGAGTCGCGGCGGCCCGACTGCTCGTGCGGGAGGGGGTGGACTTCCGGCTCGGGGGCTTCGAGGTGCCCCTCGATGCCGGCGAGCGGCCCGTGATCGTGCGGGCCTTCAACGTCCTCCGCCAATACGCGGAGGCGGAGGTGCCGGCTGCGTGGGACCTGGTGCGGAGCCGTCTCGCCGAGGACGGCATCTTCGTCGACGGCACGTGCGACGAGATCGGTCGCCTCGCGACCTGGGTCACGCTCGATGCGGTCGGGCCCAGGACCCTCACCCTCTCCTGGCGCCTCGCGGGGCTCGACCGTCCGAGCGTCATCGCCGAGCGCCTGCCCAAGGTCCTCATCCATCGCAACGTCGCGGGTGAGGCGATCCACCGCTTCCTCGGCGAGCTGGACCAGCAGTGGGATCGCGCTGCTGCACATGCGAGTTGGGGTGCGCGCCAACGCTTTCGGGAGACCGCACAAGCGATGACGTATGCCGGGTGGCCGCTCACCGACGGCCCGTCCCGTTGGCGCTTGGGCGAGCTCAGCGTGGACTGGTCAGCGGTGGCCCCTCACCAGGGGCCGTAGGGACCGTCGCGCCGGGCGCCCTTGCCCATGACCCGGTCGAGCGCGGGCTTGACGTCCGCGAGGTAGACGCCGGAGGCCACGACCGCGATGAGCCCGAGCATGCTGCCGACCGAGGCCAGGAAGACGAAGCCGACGAGGGCCGCGACACCAGTGACCGCGAGCCAGAAGCCCTTGGTGCGCTTGTCCGCCGCGACGAAGGCGTCAGGGCGACGGCGCAGTGCATCGATGAAGGCGAAGACCTCCACGCCGAGCGCTGCGATGCCGAGGGCCAACGAGATCCAGCCCTGTGCCTGCGCCACGATGTTCATGGGTCCAAGCCTAAGGGCACGGCCTGTGCTCTCCCTGTGCTCTCCCGTCACGCCCGTGGTCGGGCGTGGCCGATGGGTCAGACGTCGAGAACGATGGTGACCGGACCGTCGTTGACGAGCTCGACCTCCATGTGGGCACCGAAGCGTCCGGTGGCCACGGTGAGTCCGCGCTCTCGCAAGGCCGTCACAACGTCCTCGACGATGGGCTCGGCCACCGGCCCCGGAGCGGCGGCATTCCACGAGGGACGACGGCCCTTGCTCGTGTCGGCGTAGAGAGTGAACTGGCTGATGACGAGGACGGGCGCATCGAGGTCCGCGGCGGACTGCTCGCCGTCGAGGATGCGGAGGTCGGCGATCTTGCGCGCAGCGAGCGCGACCTGCTCCGGGCCGTCGGTGTGGGTGACGCCGACGAGTGCCACCAGACCCGGACGCGCCAACTCTCCGACGACCTCCCCGTCGACGACGACACAAGCACGCGACGCCCGCTGCAGCACCACCCTCATGCCTGCTCCCTCCTGTCCCTCCCGCCGATTCGATGTATCGGGCGCCCTGAATCTGGTCGCCAGATACATCGAACCGGCGTAGGGAGGGGCATCAGAAGCCGGTCGCCACGAGCGCGCCGACGGGTTCGCCATGACCGAGGACCGGCGAGTGCTCGAGCTGGGCCAGCGCACTGGACTCGACACCGATCGCACGCAGCGCCCCGGCGAGGATGACCATGCGCGCGCGGCTTCCACCGTCGGCGACCTTGACCGCGACCCCTCGACCATCGGCCAGACCGACGGCGACGACTGACTCGGCACCGTCCTTGGCGACCAGCCCGGGCGTCTCACGCACGAGCGCCGTGACCTCACGGTTGGTGCCGCCCAGGTAGTCAGGAGCGTTGCGTATCGCCGTCGCGATGCGGGCCAGCGGGGTTCCCGGCTCGCGATCGGGGGCCGCTCCGAGTCGTCCGAAGGATCGGGCCAGACCGGCGAGCGAGATCGCCATCACCGGAGCGCCACACCCGTCGACCGCTGTGGCCGTCACGGGCTCCCCGGCCAGCTCCTCGACCGCTTCGGCAATGGCCTGTTGGAGGGGGTGCTCCAGCTCTCGATAGGTGGTCGTGTCCCACCCCGCGGCCACACAGGTGGCGAGCATGCCGGCGTGCTTGCCCGAGCAGTTCTGCGCGATCGACGCCGGGGCGAGCCCCTCCCGGATCCAGCGCTGCTGCTCAGGCTCGTAGAGAGGCAGGGTCGGCGTGTTCTGGAGGTCGGCCTCGGAGAGGCCGGCCGAGGCGAGGGTTTCGCGCACCCCGTCGCGATGGAAGTCCTCGCCGTTGTGACTGGAGCAGACGAGCGCCAGGAGTTCGTCCCGGAGATCGAGTCCGTGACGCACCATGGCCAGCGCCTGCATGGGCTTGTTGGACGAGCGCGGGAACATCGGGCTGGTCGCCTCACCCCACACTCGCTCCACCGAACCGTCGGGTGCTGTGACCACGACGCTGGCCCGATGTACCGACTCGATGAACCCACCGCGCACGAGGTGCGCGAGCACGGGTGCTTCGGTGAGCACGGCAGGTGCAAGGACAGGAGCGGGGACGGTGAGCGAAGGATCGGGTGCGGTCACCCCAGCAATCTAGCCCCGCGGCATACACAGTCTTTGTGGACGACGCGACAACACGAAGCCGGGTGGGCTCACGAGGAGCCCACCCGGCTGGGGTCGGGGCGGAAAGGGGTGTTGCCCCGGGTCCGGCGGGGGTCGCCCGCCGGGTCAATCGCTCAGTGATCCGGCGTATGCCGTGACCAGCCTGAGGTGATCAGTCACCGACCTTGGCGGCAGCCTTGGTCGTGGCCTTCTCGGCCGCCGCAGCGGTCTTCTTGGCGGTGGTGCGGACGCCCTTGGCCGACGCGGTGGTCTTCTTGGCGGCGTTGCGGGTCGTCGTGGTGGTGCGCTTGGCGGCGGTGCGGGTGCGCTTGACGGCACCGGTGACCTCGGCCTCGGCGGTCTTGACCTCGTCGGTGACCGACGCGGCGATCGCCTCGGCGGCCTTCACGGCCTCCTTGCGGGCCGTGGTGACGGTGGCCTTCGCCGAACGCTCGACGTCAGCAGCGGCCTTGCGAGCGGTGGTGACGGCACCCTTGGCCTGGGCCACGGTCGTCTCGGCCTGCGCGACGAAGTCCTGCGTGGCCTTCTGGTTGCGGATGCGCTCGATGAGCTTCTTGCCGCGGACCGCGAGGTCCTCGTAGCCGGCGACGAGCTTGTCGGCGTTCGCCTTGCGCTCTGCCGCAACGGTGTTCGGGAGTTCCTGGACCTGGGTCTGGACCTGCGTGAAGGTCGCGATGGCGCGCTCCTGGACCTTGGCCGGGGCCAGGTCGGCGACGATCTTGTCGAAGTCGGCACGAGCCTTGGTGGCGCGGGCCTCGGCGACGACGGCGGCCTCGCGGGCCTTCTCGACGGTGAGGTCGGTGACGCCGACGACGGCGTAGAACGGGCGGACGTCGACGTTCTTGGTGAGGTCAGTGATGACGGACATGATTACTTCTCCTTGGTGGATCGGGTCTTGGTGCTGGTCTTGGGGGTGGTGCTGCTCTTGGTGTTGGCAGACGGCTCGGGGGCGCCGACGAAGCTCTCGTAGACGTCGAGCAAGGTGGCCTTCTGGCGGGCCGACAGGCTGGGGTCCGCGGCAATCGCGCTGCGCACGTCGAGCCGCGCGGCTTCTGCGACGGCCTCGGCATCGAGGATCCCGGCCTTGACGTAGAGGGACTCCGCGGAGACCTCGAGTCCTTTGGCGAGTTGCTGGAGGATCTCGGCGCTCGGCCGCTTGAGTCCCCGCTCGATCTGGGACAGGTAGGGGTTGGAGACCCCGGCCAATTCCCCGAGTTGACGCAGGCTGAGCCGGGCCGACTGACGCTGCTCGCGCAGGTAGTCGCCGAGGCTGGTGCCCAGGTCGTTGAGGGGGTTCTTGCTCATGCATCCATTGTGCTTGCTCTAGTTAGCAAAATGCAAACTGGCGCAAGCGTGAGGGTGATCACAGGGCAAACAGGGAACATCCGGGACGACCGATTCGTATGCCGTGGCCACCACCCTGCATAATCTCTCCTTATGCCTTACATAAGCTCTTTCGCGTCCTTCCCTGCGGTCGTCAACGAGAAGGCAGCCCGTGTCGTGGCGGCCTTCGTGGCCGCTGGTGGGGTGCTCGGGATCGTGACCCAGTGGCGCCTGGTGCCGCTGCTGCTCGCGATCGGCTTCGCGCTGCGAGTGCTGTCCGGCCCGCGACTGAGTCCGCTGGGGCGCCTCGCCGCCCAGGCGATTGCGCCACGCCTCGGTGAGGCGCGCATGGTCCCCGGTGCGCCGAAACGATTCGCTCAGGGCATTGGCCTGGCCATGACGACGGCGGCATCGGTCGCCGCCTTTGGCGGGTTCATGACCCTGGCCACCGGACTACTCGCAGTGCTGGTCGTCTTCGCGCTGCTCGAGGCGGTCCTTGGTTTCTGCGCCGGCTGCACCATGTTCGCTTGGCTCATGAAGATCGGCCTGGTGCCCGAGAGCGTCTGCGTCGAGTGCGCCGACATCACCCTCCGTCACCCCAGCCGAGTGGTCACTTGATGACGGAATTCCGTCCCTGGTTTGCTCATCAGGTGCCCACTCGACTGGGTCTATGAGCGGGTGCGGCGGTCCTTGATGCCGAGGAGTTCGCGCGCCTGAGTCGTCGAGAGCGCCGGACGCTGCAGGAGCGCAGCGATCTCGGCCGCGCGTGCCACGAGTTCGGCGTTGTGCTCGACCACCTGGCCGCGCGCGAACACGATGTTGTCCTCCATGCCGACACGGGCATGGCCACCCGCGGCCAGCGCTGCGGCGAGCACCGGCAGGTGGCCGCGGCCGATCCCCGTTGCCGACCAGGAGGTCACGGCATCAGGCAGCGCCGCCACGCACGCGTGGAGGGCTTGGGGGGTGGCGAGCAGGGAGCCGGGGACGCCGAGGACGAAGTCGACGTGCACTCGTCCGCCAAAGGGCAACCCATGCCGGTCGACCAGTCGCTCCAGTGCCGCCAGGTGTCCGACCTCGAAGATCTCGAACTCCGGCACGATCTCGCGCTCCTGTGCTCGCACATAGAGGTCGGACATGAAGGGCATGGGGTTGAGGAAGACGTCGTCGCCGAAGTTCGTGGTGCCGCAGGTGAGCGAGCATGAGTCGGGATCCGCCTCGAGGACCGCCAGCCGAGCATCCAGGGGGTCGTGGACCGACCCCCCCGTGGACAACTGAACGATCAGGTCGGTGGCCTCCCGCACTCCCTGCACGGCCTCACGCAGCAGGCCGAGGTCCAATGTCGGTGCGTGCTGGGCATCTCGCCGATGGATGTGGATCAGACTCGCGCCGGCGGCCTCGCACCGCACCGCGGTCTCGACCAGCTCATCGAGCGTGGTCGGCAGTTGCGGCAGGTCGCCCTTGAGGTGCTCCGCACCTGTGGGCGCGACGGTGATGAGGGTCCCGGGACTGGGCAGGAGGGCCATGGATCCACTCTCCCACGGCAATGCCCGGTGGCACCAAAAACTGCTGCGATCAGGCCTGAACGACGGCGGTTTGCGCTGCTGCAACACCATCGACGAGAAGATCTGCAGTCGGATCGATGTTGCGCTTGACGACCGCCAGGCCGATCGGGCCGTCCTCGTAGTGGCGGGCGACCGACGTCAGCCGACCCACTTCCCGCTCGCCCAGGGTGACTGTTGCGCCGGCTTGGGGCAGCGCATGACCCGAACCATCGAGGTGGAGGAAGGCCAGGCGCCGCGGTGGACGTCCGAGATTGTGCACGCGCGCGATCGTCTCCTGACCGCGATAGCAGCCCTTGTGCAGGTGGACCGCCGACCGGAGCCAGTCCACCTCATGCGCGATCGTCCGGTGGTCGGTCTCGAAACCGAAGCGCGGCTCCCACGCGGCGATCCGGAGTGCTTCCGCAGCCCACATCCCCGCGAGAGGGCGCTCGCCGACCGCATCCGCCAAACCGTCGCGCGGCACGATCAACTCCCGCCACGCCCTCCCCTGCGCTGGGTGGCCGTCGACCGGCCCGTAGGCCGCGTAGGGCTGCCCGGCCCGAGCCGGCGCCGGGACCGGACCGTCACCTGGCCAGTGGTCGACCCACGCGAGCGCCTCACCCTCACCGGACTCGAGGCCGATGGGCTCGCCCAGGACGGCACACGCCGCACTCACGTCGGCGACCTCGACGCGCAGCATGAAGCGCATGGAGTCCAGCCACGCCACGAGCGCCGGTGCGGATCCCGGTTCCAGGGTGATCCACAGCCGCTCTCCGTCGTCGACGAGGTGGAGGTCGTGCTCGACATGACCCTTCGGGGACAACACGAGTGACTGCGTGCTGACTCGAGGCGCCAGACCCGTGAGGTGCTGGGTCGTGAGCGAGTGCAGCCAGGTGAGGCGGTCAGGGCCGGAGATCGTGACAACGCCTCGGTGGGAGAGGTCCACGCAGGCGAGCCCCTCGGCGAGAAGCCGCTGCTCGCGCATCGGATCGCCGTAGTGCGCGGCGACCCCGGCATCGATGCCATGTCCTTCGACGGCGCCCGGTCGATCGAGGAGCACCGAGAGCGGGGGCGTGATCGAGGAAAGCGGTGGACTCGTCGAGTCCGGCGCGGGGCTGTTCATTTCATTGGCGCCCTTCGGCAGCGTGGTGGTGGGCGGATTCCGAGCACGAGCGACAGTGGCCATGGACGGCGGAGTGGGTCAGATCGGCCACAAAGCCCGCCTCGCTGGCCAAGGCCTGCGTGAAGGATGCCCCGAGCGCAACGGGCACCTCGTCCACGTGACCGCACCCACGGCATACGAGGTGGATGTGGGTGGAATGTGAACTCAGGTGATAGCTCGGCACCCGGTGATCGACGTGGGTGTGCGACAGCAGACCCAACTCCTGGAGGGCATCGAGGCATCGATAGACGGTGGAGACCGACAACGGCGGACCACCATCAGCGAGCACGAGCGCCGTGATCTCATCGGGAGTGGCGTGGCCGGACTGGCGGACCGCGTCGAGCACCCGAACTCGCTGACGGGTCAGGCGCTTGCCTTGGGCACGCAGCTGCTCCCCGAGATCACTCACCGCTCCACTGTAGGTCCGTCCCGGCAAAGCACCGTCGGCGTTCAAGTGCTCGACCTACACTGACGCCCGTGCCAGATGACTTCGCCAGCCGCGACGGTGACACCCTCGACGGGTCACCGCTGGATGACGTGGCGGCCGACCAGGAGTCGCGCGACGCCCGGACAGAGACCCGATCCGGGCGCCGAGCCACCGCCCGACGAGCCGGCGAGCGCAAGAAGCCCCGCTGGGGGCGCCGCATCCTTGCCGTGCTGCTCGGCATCCTCTTCCTCGGCGTGGCCCTCGTCGCGGCCTTCCTGCTCTTCCTCAACCACAAGGTCGAGAGCAATGTCCGGCACGAGGCCCTCCTCCCGACCCCATCAGCCTCGGGAAGTCTGGGCACCGACGCCGAGGTCCTCGCGTCCAAGGGCATGAACGTCCTCATGGTCGGCAACGACGCGCGCCCCGGAGACACCGTCAGCCGGTCCGACGTGATGGTGCTGGCCCATATCCCCGACGACAAGTCGAAGGTCTTTCTCATCCACTTCCCGCGCGACCTGTGGATGGACATCCCCGGCCACGGGCAGGCGAAGCTCAACGCGGCCTACGCCTACGGGGGCGCTCCCCTTCTGGTCCAGACTCTCCAGGACAAGCTCCGCATCCGGATCGACCACGTCGCCAAGACCGATTTCGAGGGCTTTTCCGGGATGGTCGACGCCGTCGGGGGCGTCCGGGTCTACTCCGAGGAGGCCTCGAGCGGACAGGGCACGGGGTACGCCGTCCAGCAGGGCTGGAACGACCTCAACGGCAAGGCCGCCCTGTCCTTCGTCCGCGAGCGCTACGAACTCAGCGAGGGTGACATCTCCCGGGGCCGACGCCAGCAGGCGCTCATCAAGGCCTTGCTCATGAAGACCATCAGTCCCGAGGTGATCACCAACCCGCTCAAGATCGCCGAGTTCACCGACGCCGCGACCAAGAACCTCATCGTGGACAACGCGATGACGACCTCGTTCATGCGCGAGGAGGCCTTCGCCCTGCGCAACGTCCGCAGCGGTGACGTCGTCTTCATCACCGCCCCCTACACCGGGTTCGGCTGGTCCGCCGACGGGCAGTCGATCGACATCGTCGACGAGGCGGGCATGGCCGATCTGGGCGATGCCATCAGACGCTCAACCCTCGGGGACTACAAGAAGTCCTCGGTCCTGCCCTGAGGCCCTGGCCCCTCACTCGAGGCGCTTGAGCTCCGCGGAGACGTGGGACGTGAGCGGCTCGCCCATCGCGGCCATGTCCATCACCCACATCAGGTTGGAGTTGACCAGACCGTAGAGCCGGTGGGCGGCGGAATACTCCTTGGCGGTAGGGCTTCGGAGGACTCCGTCCGTGCGCAATTCGACCTTCGCCGGCTCGGCCACCCCGGCATACATCTCGACGAAGCCGGTCGGGTGGGCGAGCAGCAGCTCGACGTTGGTGCCATCGGCCTGGCCCTCCAGCGGGCGCCAGAAACCGAATTCGGTCGCAAGCGGACGCACCATCTGGCCGTCATCGTCAAGCAGCCAGGTCCGGCTCTGCCAGGACAGGAAAGGCCGACCATCGTGGCTGCAGACGATCTCCTGCCCGAAGTTCTTGGACTCGATCGTCGGATAGCCCACGACACCGGCGCCCTCCCAGCGACCGATGAGCCACGCCAGCGGGGCCAGTGCGGGAGGGAGGTCGGGATCGATCTGGAAAACCATGAAGCGATCGTATGCCGTGGCCGCCGGTTGGCGTCGGCCCTCACCGAACGCGGGGTGGTGGGGTCGGCCCCACCAGTCGGCTGTCAGCAGGCGTCAGTAGACGATCGCCTGAGCGCCCTCGGCCATGATCTCCTCGACGAAACTCGCGGCGCCTGCGATGCGCACACCGGGCACTAGGTCGTCCGTGGTGAGTTCGCGTCGTGCCGCACATTGACCGCACACGGTCACCCGCGCACCGTCGACGAGCACGTGACGCAACTCCGCCAGGTCCGCCGCATGTGGCAGGTCCCACTCCTCTGCGCGACCTGGGACAGCCACCCACACGGCCTCACCCGTGAGCCAGACGCTCACGTCGACCCCGGAGGCCAGCGCGGTGCTCGCCACGGTCAGCCCTTGGTTGAGGCGCTCGAGCGCTTCAGGCCCGCAAGTGATCTTGACGACCAGTCGCCGCGCCATCGGTGCTCAGACCCCCACGACGATGCGCACGAGTACCTGCGCAAGAGCTCCGACGGCGAGGACGCTCGCACAGGCCGACGCGATCTGGCCCGCCAGCGACATGCTGCCGGGACGGACCTCGACGAGTCGGCGCACGGCATACGAAAGGACGGCGCTGACTGCACCCACCGCCACCCCGTGCCACCACACGGGAAGACCGAGCAGACCGCCGACGGTGCCGCCCGCGAGGCCACCGAGCGCTGCGGCCATGACGAGCGCCCAGACCGACGGTCCGAGACGGGCAGAGATCGCGTCCGCGACGAGGGAGACCGCCACGCCGGCCATGGCCACCGTCAGCGCCTCAGGGCCGCTGTTGAGGACGGCCATCGGGACGAGCCCGGCTCCGAGACCGACGAACGCCAGCCCACCGGACGTGGCCACGACTTCGTCGGTGAGCCCGGCGCGTCCGTCACGGCGGACCAACTGGAGCAGGAAGGTCAGGATCACGGTGCTGGCGAGGGCGATCGGAACGAGACGCAGGGGTTCGTCCTTGCCGGCAATGACGACCGCGGTGGCAACGAGGACGCCCGCGAGTGCGACGACACCCAGGATTCGGCGCCCGGGTGTGATGTCGAGGATCTGCGCCCACCCCCATCCGACCCCCGCGCAGGCCCACGCAAAGGCCGCAGCGAGCGCGACCGGGTGGGCCCAGCCGGCGAGGACCACCAGGCCGGCCAGCGCTGCCACCATCAGGATGCGGACGAAGAGCAGGCTGAGCGGGAGGTCCTTGGCGCTGAGTCCTGCATCGTGCCCCGCGGACCGACGGCGCTCGGCGCGCGTCAGCGGGAGGACGATCGTCTCCGCCTCGGCCGCAGGCCCAGCGGCCTGATCGAGGGACGACTCCAGCGACGGCTCCACGGCGAGCATCCTTGCATCATCCGCCCGCGAAAGGCGGGAGCACCTCGACGAGCTGGCCATCGGTCAGGTCGGTGTCCGGCGTTGCCGCGCTGCCGTCGACGAGCAGGCTGGCCACCTGCAGCACAGGCCCGAGGGCGGCGTGCCGAGTCGTCATCTGGTCGATGAGCTCGGCCACGGTGGCTGCTTCGTAGTCCTCGATCTCGACACCGGCGGCCGCCCGTGCCCCGGCCCAGTGCCGCACGCTCACTCTCACGCAGTGTTCGATCTCGGTCGGCATCGGCCTCACCACCTATTCTCGACAATGTGGCACACGTCCTGCTGCTGACGAACACCTTGGCGCCCAGCGCTGAGGTGCTCCCCGCGCTGGGCCTGTTGGGTCACCATGTTCGCATCCTCCCGGCCGAGGCCAGCGCGCTGGTGGATGCTCCGGAGTCGGACCTCGTCCTCGTCGACGCCCGCCGCGAACTCGCCCAGGCCAAGTCCCTGTGCCGCGTGCTCGACACGACCGGACTGTCGGCCCCACTGCTCGTCATCGTCACCGAGGGCGGTCTGGCGGCCCTGTCGGCGGACTGGGGCATCGACGACGCCCTCCTCGACTCGGCCGGACCCGCCGAGGTGGAGGCCCGCTTCCGGCTGGCCATCGGGCGGCGCAAGGAGGTCGAGCCCGAGGACACGGCGATCACGGCCGGGCAATTGGTCATCGACGAGGCGACCTACAGCGTGCGGTTGCGGGGCCGGGTCCTCGATCTGACCTACAAGGAGTTCGAACTCCTCAAGCACCTGGCCCAGCACCCCGGGCGGGTCTTCTCGCGGGCCCAATTGCTCCAGGAGGTCTGGGGCTACGACTACTACGGGGGCACCCGGACCGTCGACGTCCACGTCCGCCGCCTCCGGGCCAAGCTCGGCACCGACTACGAAGCCCTCATCGGCACGGTCCGCAACGTCGGCTATCGGTTCATGCCCGAGGAGGCTCCCGAGACCCAGCCGGTGTCCTCGTGAGCGCGTCCTCGGCCGCCATCGAGGCCATTGGTCCGGATGACTGGCTGAACGAAGAGCAGCGAGCCGCCGTCCTGGCCCTGGCCGCGGAGGTCCGGACCGCCGACGGGGTCGCGGCGCTGTCCGAAGGCTTCGAGTTGGCCCTGGACCGACCCGGTCGCCATGTCCTCGCCATCGGCTCGGCTGGCGCGGGGGGCGAGTCCGTCATTGCGTATGCCGGGGTGGCGGACGACGGCTCCGCTGAACTCTTCGTGGGGCCGGGGTCGCGTCGGCAGGGACTGGGCCGCCGAGTCTGGGCGTCAGCCAAGACCCTTGGCGCACAACGGATCTGGGCCCATGGCGATCTGGATCCCGCCAAGGCCTGTGCGGCAGCCGAGGGGCTGGAACGGGTCCGTGAGTTGCACCTCATGACCCGGCCCCTGACCCAGGGCGACAGGGCCGAGTCGGTTCTGCCCCAAGGCTTCACGTCTCGAACCTTTGATCCAGCAGCCGATGGACCCGCGTGGGTGGACCTCAATGCAACTGCCTTCGCCCATCACCCCGAGCAGGGGCAGATCACGTTGGCGGACCTGCGCTCCCGGATGGCCCTGCCCTGGTTCGACCCCGCCGGGTTCTTCCTCGTCGAGGACGACTCACGGCCAGACCTGGGACCAATCGCCTTCCACTGGACCAAGATCGAGCCCGCCAACGGGCCCCATGACAGCGGGGAGGTTTATGTGGTGGGGGTGCACCCGGCATACCAAGGTCGTGGTCTGGCCCGCCCACTCACGCGACTCGGGATCGCCCATCTGGCCCGGCACGGACTCGGCCGCGTCGACCTCTACGTCGACGGAGACAACACCGCCGCCCTGGCGACCTATCGCAAGGAGGGCTTCACGATCACCTCGACCGATGTCGTGTATGCCCTGCCTGCTGCAAGGATGGGGTCATGACTGCGACGTCCGAGAAGGAGAGCCTCGTCGGCGGCGTCTCGATCGCGAGCGCCTCGCCCACGGAGTCCCTCGGACCACGGCCGCGCGCGGCGAACGGCCGGTTCATGCGGGTCGTGGGGGCGCTCCCGGTCGACGACGAGGACGGCCTCCCGTCGGATCGCTTCCTCGACCGGGAGATCTCGTGGTTGCAGTTCAACGAGCGAGTGCTCCAGCTCGCCGCGGACCCGGCGGTGCCGCTGCTCGAGCGCGCCCGCTATCTGGCGATCTTCACGTCCAACCTCGACGAGTTCTTCATGGTGCGCGTCGCCGGACTCAAGCGCCGGATCGCGACCGGCATCGCGGTGCGGTCGGCCTCCGGTCTGGAGCCTCGCGAGGTCCTCGACCACCTGGGGCTGGTCGCCCACGAGCTGCTCGACATGCAGGCCAAGGTGCTCCACGACGACGTGCGTCCGGCCCTGGAGGCCGAGGGCATCTCGATCGTGCGCTGGGACGAGTTGTCGCCGGATGAGCAGGAGGGACTGAGCACGGTCTTCACCGAGCAGCTCTTCCCGGTGCTCACCCCGTTGGCGGTCGACCCGGCCCACCCGTTCCCCTACATCTCCGGCCTGTCCCTGAACCTCGCCGTCGTCCTCGCCAACCCGAAGACGGGCAAGGAACACTTCGCGCGGGTCAAGGTGCCGCCGCTCCTCCCCCGCCTGCTCCGGGTCAGCGGCGAGCCCGATGGGGTGGCCGACCTCTACACGGCTCGTTTCGTGCCGCTCGAGGACGTCATCGCCGCCCATCTGGGCGAGCTCTTCCCCGGCATGGAGGTCGGCAGCCACTACACGTTCCGGGTCACCCGCAACGAGGACCTGGAGGTGGAGGAGGACGACGCCGAGAACCTCCTCACGGCTCTCGAGCGCGAGCTCACCCGCCGCCGGTTCGGGCCGCCCGTGCGCCTCGAGGTCGACGAGGACATGGACGACCACGTCATGGACCTCTTGGTGCGCGAACTCGGAGTCCACGGCTCCGAGGTCTATCGACTGCCGGCACCGCTGGACCTGCGCGCGCTCAACATCATCGCCGACCTCGAACGGTCCGATCTGCACTTCGAGCCCTTCGTCGCGCGGACCAACGCCGACCTGGCTCCGACCGAGTCGGCCAAGGCCCGCGACATCTTCGCCAGCGTTCGCAAGCAGGACGTGCTCCTCCAGCACCCCTACGACTCGTTCTCCACGTCGGTGCAGGCCTTCATCGAGCAGGCGGCGGGCGACCCACGCGTGCTCGCCATCAAGCAGACCCTCTATCGCACGAGCGGCGACAGCCCGATCATCGACGCCCTCATCGACGCGGCCGAGGCGGGCAAACAGGTCCTGGCCGTC
This sequence comes from Phycicoccus sp., assembly GCA_035418665.1. Lineage (GTDB taxonomy): Bacteria > Actinomycetota > Actinomycetes > Actinomycetales > Dermatophilaceae > Phycicoccus_A. The sequence goes on along the minus strand of DAOLRO010000043.1, from coordinate 3,025 downwards.
GTCGAGATCAAGGCCCGCTTCGACGAGCAGAACAACATCTCCTGGGCCCGCAAACTCGAGCGCGCTGGCGTCCACGTCGTCTACGGCATCGTCGGGCTCAAGACCCACTGCAAACTCGCCCTGGTGGTCCGTCAGGAGGAAGAGGGGCTGCGCCGCTATTGCCACGTCGGCACCGGCAATTACAACCCCAAGACCGCGCGCCTCTACGAGGACTTCGGACTGCTCACCGCCGACGAGCAGGTCGGCGAGGATCTCTCACGCCTCTTCAACCAGCTCTCGGGGCTCGCACCTCGCAGCAAGTTCAAGCGCCTCATGGTCGCCCCGCGCTCGGTCCGCACCGGACTGCTCGAGCGCATCCAGGAACAGATCGACCGCGAGGCGGCCGAGCCGGGCACGGGCTACATCGGCTTCAAGGTCAACTCCATCGTCGAGGAGAAGATCATCGACGGCCTCTATCGCGCGTCCCAGGCCGGCGTGGACGTCGACCTGTGGGTGCGCGGCACCTGCGCCCTTCGGCCGGGGGTCGAGGGGCTCTCGGAGCGCATCCGCGTGCATTCGGTCCTCGGTCGCTTCCTCGAGCACTCGCGGATCTTCCTCTTCGGGCGCGACGACGGCTTCGAAGCGTGGATCGGCAGCGCCGACATGATGCACCGCAACCTTGATCGGCGGGTCGAGGCGCTTCTTCGGCTGGAGGACCCGCGACACCTCAAGGACCTCTCGGACATGATGGCCCGGGGCATGAGTGGCGACTACGCCCACTGGAGCCTTGCCGGTGACGGTCGTTGGCAGCGTCACCACCTCGATGCCGAGGGTGAGCCACTGCCCGACCTGCAGGCCGCGATGATCGAGGTCCACGCCAAGCGGCGACGCAAGGCCCACCGCCGGTGACCTCGTCGTCTTCCTCCCGCACCACCGTCGGATCCGGACGCTGACCATGCCCTCGACCATTCCCGCAGCCGGGACGCTGCCTTGGCGTGTGCGTGACGGCCAACTCGAGGTGGCCCTCATCCACCGACCCCGCTATCGCGACTGGTCCTGGCCCAAGGGCAAGCTCGACCCGGGCGAGGATTGGCCCGTGGCCGCCGCGCGGGAGACCAAGGAGGAGACCGGTCTCAGCGTGCGACTTGGGACTCCCCTCCCCGAGGCGGACTACATGGTCATGGCCAAGGACGGCACTCCCGCCCCCAAGGAGGTCCGCTACTGGGCGGCGTCGGTCGTCAGCGTCGGACGACGCCTCCCCAAAGAGGTCGACCAGATGGAGTGGCTGGAGGTCGCCGAAGCCCATTCCCGCCTGGACTATGCCCGCGACCGCGAGCAACTCCTGGCCCTCGTGCAGGCTCATCAAGGTGGCTGGCTCGACACCTGGCCGCTCGTCATCGTGCGCCACGCCAAAGCCGTGTCCCGATCCGACTTCAAGGGTTCCAACGACCAGTTGCGCCCCTTGGATGCCCGCGGCCGTGAGCGCGCCCAGGACCTCGTGCCCCTCCTCGGCGTGCGCGGCATCACCCGCGTGGTGAGTTCACCGTCACGCCGTTGCATGGAGACGATCTCCCCGTATGCCGTGGCCTCCGACACTGCCGTCCTCCCCAAGGCCGGTCTCTCGGAGGAGGGCTTCGAGGTCGACCCGAGCAGGGCGCCCAAACACGTGGAAGCCCTGCTGCGGCGCGGCGAGCCGGCACTCGTGTGCAGCCATGGGCCGGTCCTGCCCGCCCTGCTCGACGTCCTCATCGCCCGCGTGGACGAGGCCGCACCTGCGGGGCACGCCACCTGCTCGGCACTCTCCGAGGCCCACGCCGAGCACCTGGTCAAGGGTGAGGCGCTCGTGTGCCACATGGTCGGCACCGGCGCAGCGGCTCGCGTGGTCGCCGTGGAGCGCCACCTCCCCTGAGCTCTGGCTGTGACTCAGTTCACCCGCAGTCCGTGTAGGCGCAGCGCGGCGGACGATTGATGGCCGATCGGTGTTCACGGTGCGTTCACCCGCCGCGGGCCGCTGCGTCACTCTCCCTCCCTAGCGTCGCCCACGTCGGTCCATGGCGGCCCGGCCCCTGAACCCTGCATTCGAGAGGTACCACTGTGATTTCCAAGCGCATCGGGCTCGTCGCGAGCGTGGCCCTCGTGGGCTCGCTCGCCCTGGCGGGCTGCGGCTCCGACAACACCACCGGCACCGACACCGGCACCTCGGGCTCGGCGTCCGGCTCCGCTGCGGCGTCCGAGGCTCCCAAGGCCGACTGCTTCTCCGGCACCGTCAACGCCGAGGGCTCCTCCGCCCAGAAGAACGCGATCGAGGAGGCAATCGCCTCCTACGGCGAGGCCTGCAAGGACGCCAAGCTCAACTACAACCCGACCGGCTCCGGCGCGGGCATCAAGCAGTTCATCGCCGGCCAGGTCGACTTTGCCGGGTCCGACTCGGCGCTCAAGACCGAGGGCAAGGACGGCGCCCAGTCCGAGGCCGCGCAGGCAGAGGCCTTCTGTGGCTCGCCCGCCTGGAACCTGCCCATGGTGACCGGCCCGATCGCGATCGCCTTCAACGTCAAGGGTGTCGACAAGCTCGTCATCACCCCGGCCGTGGCCGCCGACATCTTCAGCGGCAAGGTCACGACCTGGAACGACCCGAAGATCGCCGAGATCAACAAGGGCGCCACCCTCCCCGCGACCGCGATCAAGGTCTTCTTCCGCTCCGACGAGTCAGGCACCACGGAGAACTTCACCAAGTACCTCAAGGCCGCGGCCGCTGACGCCTGGACGGCAGACGCCTCCAAGAAGTGGACCGGCGCCGGTGAGGGCAAGGAGAAGTCAGCCGGTGTCGCCGAGGGCGTGAAGTCCACCGACGGTGGCATCACCTACGTCGAGTGGAGCTACGCCAAGGACAACAAGCTCGGCATCGCCTCGGTCGACAACGGCGGCGGCGCCGTCGAGCTCAACGGTGAGTCAGTCGGCAAGGCTGTCGCCGCCGCGAAGCAGTCCGGCACCGGCAACGACCTCGCGCTCAAGCTCGACTACGCCACCAAGGAGGCCGGGGCCTACC
>DAOLRO010000042.1:0-18033 GCA_035418665.1 Phycicoccus sp. | reverse complement strand
AGGTCACCTTCGACATCGACGCCAACGGCATCGTCCACGTGACGGCCAAGGACCGTGGCACCGGCAAGGAGCAGAAGATCACCATCTCGGGCGGCAGCGCGCTGTCGAAGGAGGAGATCGAGAAGATGGTCAAGGACGCCGAGGCCCACGCCGACGAGGACAAGAAGCGTCGCGAGGACACCGAGGCCCGCAACCTGGGTGAGTCGCTGGTCTTCTCGACCGAGAAGTTCCTCTCCGAGTCCGGTGACAAGGTCGACGCCGACCTGCGCAAGCCGGTGGACGAGGCGCTTGCCGAGCTCAAGGAGGTCATCAAGCCCGAGAGCGAGGCCGACGCGGCGACCATCAGCGCCAAGGTCGACACCCTCAACGAGGCCTCCCAGAAGATGGGGGCGGCGATGTATGCCGCGGCCGCCGAGCAGGGTGAGTCCGGCGACGTTCCCGGTGGCGAGCCGGGTGCCGGCGAGGGCCACACGGGCAGCGACGACAGCGACGACGACATCGTCGACGCCGAGGTGGTCGACGACGAGCCCAAGGACTCCAAGTGACCGACACCAATTCGGGTATGCCGTCCGCGGACTCGCGTGGTCAGCAGACTCCCGAGGTGGCTGAGGGCAACCCGATTGCAGACGCCGAGATCGTGGAAGGAGACATCGTGGACGACTCGACAGACGACGCGGTGAACACCGAAGCGGTCAACGACGGTGAGGAGGTGGCTCCGGCTCAGGCCGGGGCCACCCCCGCCGGGGCCACCCCCGCCGGGGCCAACCCCGCCGGGGAGCACCCCGACACCGCGCTCGCGGCCCAGCGCCTCGAGGACCTGCAGCGGCTCAACGCCGAATACGTCAACTACAAGCGACGTGTCGATCGTGACCGGGCCCTGGTCCAGGAGCGAGCGGTGCGCGACGTGCTCGAGTCGATGCTGCCCGTCCTGGATGACATTCAGGGTGCGCGTGACCACGGGGACCTGACCGACGGACCGTTCGCGGCCATCGCCGACAAGCTCGAGGCTTCCTTGGGCAAGTACGGCCTGACTCGTTTCGGCGAGAAGGGCGAGGCCTTCGACCCCAGCCTTCACGAGGCGCTCATGCACCAGCCGTGGCCCGAGGGTGATCCTGCCCTCGACGGTGCGGCCGGCCAGGGCACGACGGTCGTCATGGTCCTCCAGCCCGGCTTCCGGGCGGGTGACACGGTCATCCGTCCGGCACGCGTGGCGGTCGCCGACCACTCGTGACGCCCACTTCGACCCGCAAGATCAACTCAACCCCACGGCATACCTGAGGAAAGGAGGCGCCGATCATGGCGAGCCAGGACTGGTTCGAGAAGGACTTCTACAAGGTCCTCGGTGTCCCCCAGGATGCCGACGCGGAGGCCATCAAGAAGGCCTACCGCAAACTCGCGCGGAAATATCACCCGGACAAGAACCCGGGCGATGCCAGCGCTGAGCAGAAATTCAAGGAGATAGGGGAGGCCAACTCGGTCCTCTCCGATGCCGAGCAGCGTCAGGAATATGACGCGGTCCGCCAGATGGCCCGGGGCGGCGCCCGCTTCACCGCGGGTGGCCCCGGGGGCGGCAACGGTGGCTTCGAGGACATCTTCTCCGCCTTCGGTGGCGGGGGCGGTGGCCAACGAGTTCGCTTCGACACCAGTGGTTTTGGTGGCGGAGGTCGTGGTCGCCAGGCCTATGGCAGCGGCGGGGAGCAGGACATCAACGACCTGCTCTCGCAGATGTTCGGCGGCGCTGGCGGACGCGGGGGAAGCCCCTTCGGCTCGCCCGGTGCGGACTATGGCGACTTCGGCTACGGCTCGACGCGTGGACCCCGCAAGGGCCAGGACGTCGACGCCCGCACGACGCTGTCCTTCCGCGATGCGGTGACCGGCTCCACGGTCAGTCTCCGCACGGCCGACGGCGAGACGATCACCACTCGCATCCCCGCCGGAGTCAAGGACGGACAGCGAATTCGCTTGCGCGGCAAGGGTGGTGAGGGCGACCCCGGTGCAGAGCGCGGTGACCTCTTCCTCACCGTGCACGTCGAGCGCGACCCGGTCTTCAGCCGTGAGGGCGACAACCTCACGGTCGACCTGCCCGTCTCGGTCACCGAGGCGATCCTCGGTGCCACGGTCGCCGTCCCCACGATTGACGGCAGCAGCGTGAAGGTGCGCATCGCTCCCGGCACGCCGAGCGGCCGCGTCCTGCGGGTCAAGGGCCATGGCGTCAAGCACAAGGGTGGCGAGGGCAGCCTGCTCGCCAAGGTGCAGGTCGTCGTCCCGACGAACCTCTCGGACGAGGCTCGGGCCGCCGTCGAGACCCTCGCGTCCGAGACCGCCGGCAGCGACCCCCGGGCTGAGCTCTTCGCCGAGAACGCCCGAGCCGGGCACTGATCGTCATGGCTGCCAGCACGTCGCCGACGTCGAGGTCGGAGCAGCGCGAGCCGCTCCGCCTCGACGCCGACGACGCCACGCCCGTCTACGTCATCTCGGTGGCCGCGACGCTCTCGGGCATGCACGCCCAGACCCTGCGCCAGTACGACCGCCTCGGCCTGGTCACGCCCTCGCGCACCCGCGGGGGCGGCCGCCGCTATTCGCCGCGTGACGTCACCCTCCTCCGCGAGATCCAACGCCTGTCCCAGGAGGGCGTGTCCCTCGAGGGCATCGCGCGGATCATGGAACTCGAGAACCAGGTCATCGCCCTCCGCCAGCGGGTCGCCGAGTTGAGCGCCCAAGCGCGAACCCTCGCGGCCGGCATACCGGCGCCTTCGTCTCGCGTCTTCTCGGTGTCGCCCACCGGCGATGTGTATGCCGTCCGCCCCGGTGAGCGTCCACGTCACCACCGCGAGCAATCCGTCGTGTTGTGGCGGCCCACCCGCTGAGCGGACCCTGCGTCATCGGTGGTCAGGACCTACTCCATCGGCGCCTGCACAGCACTAGGGTCAGGCTCCATGAGCCCCACGATGACGACCGTGCCCACCGACGACGGCTTGGCGATGCCGGCCCATCTCTGGCTGCCTGAATCGGGCACTGGCCCGGGCATCGTGCTCTTCCAGGAGATCTTCGGCGTCAGCGCCTACATCCAGCGGCGGGCACAGGATCTGGCCTCCCTCGGCTACGTCGTCCTCGTCCCCGAGGCCTATTGGCGACTGGAGGATCGCGGCCCGTTCGAGGGACCGGATGCTCTGGGCGTGGCCTTCGGTGCCATGCAGGCCATCGACTGGCAGCAGGCCGTGCTCGATGGCGCCAGCGCCGTGCAGTCGCTCCGTGGAAACGACTCGGTGGATGGTCCGGTCGGCATCGTCGGCTTCTGCTTCGGCGGTGGGCTCGGCTTCAATGTCGCGGCTCACCTGGAGTCCGAACTGGGTGGCGGGACACCAGTCGATGGACTCGTCAGCTATTACGGCTCAGCCCTGCCGGGACTGGTCGATGTCATGACGGTGACCGCGCCGAGCCTGCACCACTTCGGACTCGCCGACAGCTACATCGACGTCCCCACGGTGCGCCGGATCGAGGAGATCGTCACGGCCCAGCCGGACACGACCTTCATCACCTACGAAGGTGCTGACCATGCCTTCGACAACAGCGACTTCGTCGGCTTCAACGCCGCGGCCTCCGAGTTGTCCTGGGAGCGCACCACCGAGTGGCTCGCCGAGCACCTCCCCACCGATCGCAACGACAGTCGTTAGCAGTCGGGCTCCGATCGCCCACCCAGGGCTCCATCTCCAGTCGAGTGGGCATCTGATGAGGGAACTGAGGCGTTCATTCCCTCATCAAGTGCCCACTCGACTGGTGTGGGAGAGGCGCTCCCGTCAGGCCATCGCGAGTTCAGCCGTCCTGTTCGTCCCGACGAGCGCGGCGTAGGCGCCGTCGCGCGCGAGCAGGGTGTCGTGGGTGCCGAGCTCGACGACTCGTCCGTGCTCGAGGACCGCGATCTGATCGGCCGACTCGATGGTGGAGAGCCGGTGGGCAATGGTCAGCGTCGTTCGCCCGACCATCAACTCATCGAGCGCCTGCTGCAAGGCCCGTTCCGTCGTGTTGTCCAGAGCGCTCGTCGCCTCGTCGAGGATCAGCACCTTCGGATCGCGCAGGATGGTTCGCGCGACGGCCAGCCGTTGCTGCTCGCCGCCGGAGAAGCGATGCCCGCGCGCTCCCACGATCGTGTCCAGCCCGTCGGGCAGGGTCGCCACCAGGTCGGCGACCTGAGCGGCGGCCAGGGCCTGCCACAGTTCGGCCTCAGTCGCGGTTTCCTTGGCCAGCAACAGGTTGTCGCGGATCGAGGCATGCACCAGATAGGTCTCTTGCGAGACCACCCCGACGATGGAGGCCAGGGTCTCGGGCGCCAGGTCCCGCAGGTCGACACCGTCGATCGTGATCCGTCCGATCGACGGATCGTGCAGCCGCGCGAGCAGACCGGCGATGCTCGACTTGCCCGATCCTGTCGGACCCACCAACGCCAAGGACGTTCCGGCCGGGATGGTCAGCGAGAGTCCGCGGACAGCGGGAGCCAAGCCCCCGGCATACGTCATGGAGACGTCCTCGAACCGGACGTCCCCACGGACCCCAGCCGGATCGACCCGAGCCGGACGCAGAGGAGCGGGCACGTCGGGCACCAGGTCGAGGTATTCGAAGACGCGCGAGAAGAGCGCCATCGAGGAGACCCACTGTGCGCCGATGTTGAGCAGGCCCATGAGCGGTCGGAAGATGCCCGCCTGCAGGGTCGTGAAGGCGATGAGGGTGCCGATCGTCATGCCGCCCGAGGTGGCGGGTAGCCCGGCCGCGAGATAGATGAGCGCCGGGATCGCGGCGAAGATGATCTGCATCGTGGCCATCCGCCAGCGACCGGCGAGTTGGGAGCGGAGCTCGAGATCGACGAGTTCCTCGGATGTGGTGGCGAAGCGCTCGGCATGCCGCGGCCCCGCGCCGAGGGTCTTGGACAGGCGCACGCCACTCACCGAGAGGCCCTCCTCGATCTGCACGTTGAGGTCGGCGAGGCGCCGCTGTTGAGCGGCGGTGATGGTGCGCCGCATGAGCGCGACGCGTCGGGTCAGCCAGATCGCGGGCGGCACGAAGATGAGTGAGAGCAGGGACAGGCGCCAGGACAGCGCGACCATCGCGACGGCGGTGGCGACGGCGGTCGTGAGGTTCGAGGCGATCGAGGTCGCGGTCGAGGTGACGATGCCCTGCATCCCGTTGATGTCGTTGGTCAGCCGCGACTGGACCTCGCCGGCGCGCGTGCGCGTGAAGAAGCCGAGCGACTGGCGCTGGAGATGAGCGAAGACCGAGGTGCGCAGGCCGTGCATCACGCGCTGGCCGACCGACGCCGAGAGCCAGGTCTGCACGACGCCCAGCAACTGGGTCGTGATGGTCACCGCGAGCATGCCTCCGACGGTGATGAGCAGGAGGCGGACGTCCTGATCCGGGATGGCCACGTCGACGGCCTCGCGCACGAGGAAGGGCTGGGCCATCGAGATGATCGAGGTCGCGACGATGAGGGCGATGACGATCGTCACGGGGAGTCGGTGGTCGGCGAAGAGTGCGGTCACCCGACTGATCGGGACCGGCGCCTCGGCGAGTTGGGCGCGGTCGCGGGGGTCGATGCGCTGGGGTGAACGACCGCTCGCGCCGCGACGCTCGGCGCGGCCATCACGGGGACCGTGGCCGCCGGGCGCGGCGTGGCCGCCGCCCTCGGGGCTGAAGGGGAGAGCAGAAGGGTCCGTCATGGACATCGCTCCTTTCGGAGAGTTTGATGAGGTTACCTCACAATGAGGCAAACACGGTGTCGCTCGTTACCATTCCCGTATGCCGTCCGCCCACCAGCCGCCGCACCCGCCCCCGCCGTTGCCGAACCAGCCCTTGGGGCTGGGTGGCGACCGCATCGTCGGGGAATCGGGCGATGGCCTGGGCGACGACTTCCTTCGGGTCTCCCGGATGGTGCGCCGTCGCCTGATGCACGCTCTCGAGCCGTGGGGGCTCTCCCCGCATCAGGCTCGCGCGCTCGGAGTGGTGGCCCGTCGACACCCCGTCCGTCCGGGTGAGATCGCGGCCCAGTTGCGGATCGCCCCGAGATCGGTCACCGATGTCCTCGACGCCTTGGCCGACCGTGGCCTCATCACCAGGGCTCCGGACCCCACAGACCGACGTGCGCTTGTTGTCTCGCTGACCGCCGAAGGCGCGGTCGTCACCCGGGCCATCGGCGCCTCTCGACATGAGGACCTGGCTGAGGTCTTCGGGCACCTATCAGCGGAGGAGCGATCGACCTTGAGTCAGTTGCTGGTGCGCGTGGAGGAGCAACTCGCACAGATGCAGGGGCGTGAAGAGGCGATCGAGGCGCGTTGAGCGTCTAGGGTCTGGACTCATGGGTTCCCCCGCACATGACTCCGGAGCCGCGCGCTTCCGACGCGGTCGCCACCTCATCGGCGTCCGGTGAGTCGATTCACCGAGGGCCAGGTCCTCGGGGATCGTTACGAACTTCTGCGCTTTGTCGCCGCGGGCGGGATGGCCGATGTCTGGCGGGCCAATGATCTCGTTCTCGGGCGTGCCGTGGCCGTGAAGATCATGCGTCCGAGCATGGTGTCCGAGCCGGTCTTTGCGGCTCGCTTCCGGGAGGAGGCGGTGCTCACTGCGGGTCTGGCCCATCACAACATCGCGACTCTCTTCGACTACGGGACCGACCTCGGGATCGGCTACCTCGTCATGGAGTTCGTTGAGGGCGATTCGCTCTCGGCCGTGATCCGCAACGAAGGGCCGCTACCGCCCGACCGGGTGCGGTCGATCATCGGCCAGATGGCGATGGCACTGGGGGCCGCCCACGACGCAGGTGTGGTCCACCGCGACATCAAGCCGGCCAACGTGCTCCTCACGGAGAGCGGTTACGTCAAACTGACCGACTTCGGGATCGCGCGAGCGACGAACTCGGCTGCACTCACTCGGACCGGAGAGACGCTGGGCACTCCGCACTACCTCAGCCCTGAGCAGGCACTGGGCAAGCCTGCGACCACCGCCAGTGACATCTATGCCTTGGGCGTCGTGGCCCACGAACTCCTGACCGGTCGGCGTCCCTTCGACAAGGAAACCCCGGTCGCGACGGCGATGGCCCACCTCACCGAACCGATGCCGACACTGCCCGCGAACATTCCCACCGACCTCACCGACGTGATCAGCAAGTGCTTGGCGAAGGACCCGACCGAACGCCCGATCGACGTCCACGCGGTGGCTCGGGCCGTGGGCGTCCCTTGGGTCGAGATCCCGGTGACCCGGCATTCCGTCGGCCCCGGTCGAGGGGACCTGCCGATCCAGGACAAGCTCGTGGATCTGCTCGTCCCACCCATGTCCGAGATCTGCGTCCTGTCCTCGCGCAGCGCCCGCACGGCGACCGCATTGGCCGATCTCGGTCACCGGGTGGTCGGCGTGAGCGTCGATCACGATCTCGCCTTGGGCTTGGCCGAGGCGAGCAATGAGGCCGACACAGGGGGTCCTGGCGGGGTGCAGTGGACCGCCGGTGACATTCGATCCCTCACGCGTGAAGCCCTCGGGTCCCCCGAGGGCTTTGACTGCGTGCTCTGGGCCGAGGGTGCCGTGCTCGAGCTGCGTCCTGGTGAACGCGCCGCCGCGATGAGGGCCGTGGCGCGCCTCTGCGCCCAGCGAGGCCGCGTGGTCGTCGAGTTCACGACCAGCCCGGCCTACGAATACACCGAGTTTCGTGACGACTTCCTCAGCGCCGGCATGGTGCCTGACCTGCTGGTGTCGGGATGGGATCTGCGACCGGTCACGCCGGATTCGACGACCTCGATCGTCGTGCTGTCCCGCCGCTGACCCGGAGCTGGCCGGGAAGGTCCACATCGGCTGTGCTCCCTGGGCTGCGAGTGGCATTCTGGGCAGGGGAGGTGATCGGGGCACGGCTCGCCCAAGAGGTCCAACCGCTAGGGTTGAGCGGAATAGGCTCAACTTTGAGAGCGTTTCACGAATGAACCCACAACACTCATTCAAGGAGCCCATTTCATGGAACTGAAGCCCACCGCCAAGGTGGCCGAGGTCCTCGCCCTCGCGCAGCGCGCCGCCCAAGCGGCGGGCCACGCCGAGATCACGCCGGACCAGATCACGAGCAGTCTCATTCAACTCGACACCCCGCAGGCCGACCTCCTGCTGCAGACCGCCGGCACCGGGGCCGGGCATGTCCTCTCGCAGGCGGACGCCCGACTGCGTGCCCTCCCGCGCGCCAGCGGCGCCACCGCCCAGGACCCGACGTTCGGTCGTGAGGCACTCGCCGTCCTCCAGCGCGCCGACACCCTGATGCGCGCCAAGGGCGACACCTTCCTCGCCCTCGACCTGCTCCTCCTCGCCCTCGCCGAGACCGGTCACCTGGCCGCCGTCGAGAAGCGGGGCGCCAAGGACATGGAGGACAAGATCGACGTCCTCCGGGGCGGCCGCAAGGTCACCTCCGACACCCAGGCCGAGGGTGGCGAGTCGCTCGAGAAGTACGGCAGTGACCTCACCCAGGCCGCCCGTGACGGAAAGCTCGACCCGGTCATTGGCCGCGACTCCGAGATCCGCCGCGTCGTCCAGGTGCTCTCGCGCCGGACCAAGAACAACCCCGTCCTCATCGGCGAGCCCGGCGTCGGCAAGACGGCCGTCGTCGAGGGCCTGGCCCAGCGCATCGTCGATGGCGATGTGCCCGAGAGTCTGCGCGACAAGCGGCTCATCAGCCTCGACCTCGGGGCGATGGTCGCGGGTGCGAAGTATCGCGGTGAGTTCGAGGAGCGGCTCAAGGCCGTGCTCGAGGAGATCAAGGCGAGTGACGGCGAAATCATCACCTTCATCGACGAGCTCCACACCGTGGTGGGTGCGGGCGCCGGTGGCGACTCCGCCATGGATGCCGGGAACATGCTCAAGCCGATGCTCGCCCGCGGTGAGCTCCGCCTCGTCGGCGCGACCACGCTCGACGAGTTCCGCCAGCACATCGAGAAGGACCCGGCACTCGAGCGCCGCTTCCAGCAGGTCTTCGTCGGCGAGCCGAGCGTCGAGGACACGATCGCCATCCTGCGCGGACTCAAGGAACGCTACGAGGCCCACCACAAGGTCGAGATCGAGGACTCCGCGCTCGTCGCGGCCGCCACCCTCTCCGACCGCTACATCACCGGCCGCCAACTCCCCGACAAGGCCATCGACCTCGTCGACGAAGCCGCATCCCGCTTGCGCATGGAGATCGACTCCAGCCCGGTCGAGATCGACCAACTTCGTCGCGCCGTCGACCGGCTCAAGATGGAGGAGTTGCACCTGGGTAGGGAGACCGACGACGCCTCGGTGGAGCGGCTCGAGCGACTGCGCACCGACCTCGCCGAGAAGCAGGAAGAGCTCGCCGCCCTCACGGCCCGCTGGGAGGCCGAGAAGTCGGGCCTCAACAAGGTCGGTGACCTGCGCGCCCACCTCGACGACCTCCGCACCAAGGCCGACAAACTCCAACGCGAGGGCGACTATGAAGCCGCGTCCCGCATCCTCTACGGCGAGATCCCAAGCGTCGAGAAGGACCTGGCCAAGGCCAACGAGGACGAGGTTGCGACCGGCCTCAACAGTTCAGACCTGATGGTCAAGGAGCGCGTCGGTGCCGACGACATCGCCGAGGTCATCTCCTCCTGGACCGGCATCCCCGCCGGGCGCCTGCTCCAAGGAGAGACCGAGAAACTCCTCTCGATGGAGTCCATCATCGGGTCACGACTCATCGGTCAGGCCGAGGCTGTCGTCGCTGTCTCCGATGCGGTGCGCCGCAGTCGTGCTGGCCTCGCCGACCCCGACCGGCCCACCGGGTCCTTCCTCTTCCTGGGCCCGACCGGTGTCGGCAAGACCGAGCTCGCCAAGTCGCTCGCGGACTTCCTCTTCGACGACGAGCGGGCCATGGTCCGGATCGACATGTCCGAGTACTCGGAGCGGCACGCGGTCGCGCGCCTCATCGGCGCACCTCCCGGCTATGTTGGCTACGAAGAGGGCGGTCAACTCACCGAGGCCGTTCGTCGGCGCCCCTATTCCGTCGTCCTGTTGGATGAGGTGGAGAAGGCTCACCCCGAGACCTTCGACATCCTGCTCCAGGTGCTCGACGACGGGCGACTCACTGACGGTCAGGGCCGCACGGTCGACTTCCGCAATGTCATCCTCGTGATGACGAGCAACCTCGGCAGCCAGTTCCTCGTCGATCCGACGCTGGATCCGGCCGAGAAGCGGGAAGCGGTCATGAGTGTCGTGCGCGGCGCCTTCAAGCCGGAGTTCCTCAACCGACTCGACGAGGTCGTCATCTTCGACGCCCTCACCAAGGACGAACTCGCTCACATCGTCGACCTCCAGGTCCGGGCCATCTCGACCCGCCTGCGCGATCGTCGGATCACCCTCGACGTCACCCCTGCGGCACGAGAATGGTTGGCGGACAAGGGTTATGACCCGGCCTATGGTGCCCGCCCACTGCGACGTCTGGTCCAGAAGGAGATCGGCGACCGGCTCGCCAAGGCGCTCCTCGGTGGTCAGATCCGCGACGGCCAGGAGGTCACGGTGGACGTCGACCCCGCCACCGATGGGCTCACCGTCGGCTGAGGGCACCCGCCCCAACCCAAAGCGATAGGCGATGTATGCCGGGAGGCGACTCCCGGCATACATCGCCTTTTCGCTTGTCCCCCAGCGGGCGTCGGTAAGGTGACCCGCATGCTGCGACGCCGCCTCGTGTTGTCCTCGACGGCTCTCGCCGCCACCGCGATCCTGACGGCCTGCAGTGGCGCAGGTGAGGAGCCCGCCAAGGCTCCCCATGAGGTGATCTCGATCGCGCAGGAGAAGTTGGCCTCTGCCAAGTTCGTCCACATCTCGTTGTCCACCCAGGAGTTGCCCCCGGGCCAGAACGGCGTGGCCGAGGCCGTGGGCAGTGGCGAGTTCTCGACGACGGAGCCGAAGTTCCAAGGGACAGTCCAAGGCCGCGTCAAGGATGTCACCGCCAATCTCGAAATGATCGGCATCGGCGACAAGGCGTGGTGGAAACTCTTCACGCCCGACTTCACCGTGGCCGATCTGGCCGACGTCGGCGCCCCGAACCCCGCGAGTTTCTTCCACCCCGTCACCGGCCTCCCGGGACTGCTGGGCCAAGCCACCGATGTCACGGCGGGCAAGGAGACCAGGGTGGGGCGCGATGTCGTCACGACCTACTCGGGCAAGCTGCCGGGCAAGGTCATCAAGGACCTGCTCTTCCTCGGTGACGGCACCAAACCCTTCGACATCACCTTCGGCATCACCAAGGACGGCGAACTCCGCCAGGCCGTCACGACCGGTGAGTTCTTCACCGGGACGACATCGACCTACACCCTGCTCATCACCGACTACGGGAAGGCCGTGACCATCACGGCCCCGCTGTGACCGATCCCGCGCCCATGGGGACGCGCTCGCCGCGGGCGCTGCTCGCCACCGCCTCGATCGCGATCGCGCTCGCTGCTGCCGACACCTACGTCGTCGTGCTGGCGCTGACGGACATGATGGCCGGGGTCGGTCTCGGCATCGATGCCCTCCAACGCGCCACCCCGATCATCTCCGGCTTTCTCCTGGGCTACGTGGCTGTCCTGCCGCTCATCGGTCGACTCGCCGACCTCACCTCACGCCAGCGGGTCCTCCTCGGCTGCCTGATCGTCTTCGTCATCGGCAGTGCCGTGACGGCGCTGGCGACCGACCTTCCCGTCCTCATCGGTGGCCGGGTCATCCAGGGCATTGGCGGTGGGGGGCTCGTGCCCGCGACGCTCGCCATCGTCGCCGACCTCTGGGATGCCGACCGCCGGGGCCTCCCGCTCGGGATCGTCGGTGGCGTGCAGGAGTTGGGTTCGGTGATCGGGCCCTTGCTCGGGGCGGTCGTGCTGGCCGTCGCGGATTGGCGCTGGATCTTCTGGATCAACGCGGTGCTCGGTGTCGCACTCCTGCTGGCGGTGGTCCGTGTCGGTGGGGGTTGGGGCGGTTCAGTGCAGTGGGGACGAATTGCCTTGTCCTCGGCGGCTGCTGCAGTGGTGGGGCTCGCACTTGCGGCTCCTGAGGCGCTGACCTCGAGCGTGACATTGGGGTTGGCTTTCGTGCCCTTCGGCTCCGCCACCTCGGTGCTCGCCACTCCCGTGGGTGTGGTCGGTCTCGTGCTGGCCGCGGTGGCGCTCATGCTCTGGCTGCGCGGCTCGGGGGAGATGCTCCGTCGGGCGGACCTGCCGGGCGCCCTGCTGGTGGCCATCACCCTTGGCTCGGTGATCCTCACCTTCGCTGCCGCCGACCCGCAGAAGGAGGTGGTCGGCCCGTGGGGGCTGGTCCTCCTGCCGTTGGGAGCCGCGGCAGCCACGGCATACGTCCTCCATCACCGACGGGCAGCCGCGCCCCTCATCCCGCGGGGATTGCTGCGCGGTCGGGCGGTCTTCGCCCTGCTCGTGAGCCTGGCCGTCGGCGTCGCGCTGGTGGCTGTGGTCGTCGATGTGCCGCTGCTGGCGAGGCTGGTGCACACGGACTCCGAGACCGGGGCGGCTTTCGTGCTGGTGCGTTTCCTCCTGGCTGTGCCCGTCGGGGCGTTGGCCGGCGGCTGGGTGTTGCGGCTGCTGGGGGACGGGTTGGTCGCCGGCTTCGGGTTGCTGCTGGCCGGTGCTGGGCTGCTCGTCATGGCCGGCTGGGGGCGTGGTTCGCTGGCCACCCCGATGTCGTATGCCGTGCTGGCCGCTGTCGGTCTCGGCGTCGGCTTGGCGTTGGCGCCGGTCAACAACGCGGCTCTGGCCGATGCTGCCGAGGAGGCGCACGGGTCGATCAGCGCGCTGGTCGTCGTCGCCCGCATGGTCGGGATGGTGGTCGGGTTGGCGCTGCTGACCGCGTTGGGGCTGCACGCCTACTACGCGGCCGTGGCAGAGCTGCCTGATCCGACGAACACCGATGCCCTCGTGGATGCGGCTGTGCTGCAGGTGAATTGGGTCTTCCGGGGCGGGGCGATTGCGGCTCTCGTCGGGGCCCTGGCGTCGATCGGTCTCGGTCTGCGCCACCACTCATCGACCGTGAGGTCGCCCACCTTCGGTCTGTGACGTCAGGCCGAGAGGTCGATGAAGTCGATGAGGGCGTCGGCCACGGTGCCCGTGGCCTCGTAGGTGAGCATGTGCCCGAGGCCGGGGAGGACCGTCAGGCGGGCTGTGGGGATCTGCTCTTGCAGCATCCGGGCCCATTTCACCGGGGTCAGGCGGTCCTTGGTGCCGACGAGGATGTGGGTCGGGACGTCGACGAAGTGGGCCAGAGCCTCGATCTCGTCGTGCTGCTCGATCGCGTTGAAATAGGCCCCGATCGTCGGCATCTTGGTCCGCTTGATCATCCCGACGGCGGTCTTCACGTCGTCCGGGTTCGCCCCCTCGCCGAAGAGCAGCCGACCCTGGATGGGTGTGGGCACCAGGAAGCGAGGCGCAATCCGGGGAGCGCGGGAGGCCACGCCCATGACCAGACCCTCGAGCGGGATCGGTTTGCGCCCGGCCACCGATGCCGCCGTGGCCACCAAAGCGGCGCCACGCACCCGGGAGACGAACTCGGCATGGTGCAGCCCGGCATACGCCATGACGGACATCCCGCCCATCGAATGCCCGCCCAACACGATCGGCCCCTCGGGGACGGTCGCGGTGATGACACTGGCCAAGTCATCGCCGAGGCCACGCACGGAGGCCGGGTCCGAACCCATCGTCGACTCGCCGTGGCCCCGCTGGTCGTAGGCGATGACGCGGACGGCTCGGTGGCGCTGGAGTTCGTCGATGACCGGCAGCCAGGAGTGCCGGGTGATCGTCCAGCCGTGGGCGAGGACGACGGTCGGAAGAGTCGTGTCGACGCCGCCCGCGGGCAGGAACTCCTGCGCCATCAGGCGCGCGCCGCCGCTGACGGGGATGCGGACGGTGGACGTCGTGGCTGCCTTCATCACGGTCCTCATCCTGCGGCTCGATCGCTCAACTGCACGACGACCGGTGCGTGGTCGCTGGCTCCGGCACCCTTGCGTTCCTCGCGGTCGATGGCGGCGCCCTCGACCCGAGCGGCGAAACTCGGCGACCCAAGGACGAAGTCGATCCGCATGCCGCGACCCTTCTGGAAGCGAAGTTGCTGATAGTCCCAGTAGGTGTAGACCTTCGGGCCCGGCGCGTGGGGGCGGACGACGTCGGTGAAACCGTGGTCGAGGAAGGCGTGGAAGGCGGCGCGCTCGCGCGGGCTCACGTGGCTCTTGTCCTCGTAGAACTCCATCGACCAGACATCCTCGTCGAAGGGCGCGATGTTCCAGTCCCCGCAGAGGGCGACGGGGAGTTCGTCGGCGGCCCAGCGGTCGGCCTCGGAGAGGAGGGCTTGGAGCCAGGCCTCCTTGTAGTCCATGTGCGGGTCCTCGATGTGACGGCCATTGGGGACGTAGACCGACCAGAGGCGCACGGCTTCGTCGCCCGTGCCCACGGTGGCGCCGATGGCCCTCGCCTCGACGACGGCAGGATCGCCCCAGGCGGGTGCGCCCTCGAAGCCGACTTGGACGTCGCTCAGGCCGATGCGGGAGAGGATCGCGACACCGTTCCACTGGTTGAAGCCGTGGTGCGCGACCTCGTAACCGAGTGCCTGCAGGCGGGCGTAGGGGAACTGTTCGTCCTTGGCCTTGGACTCCTGCAGGGCGAGGACGTCGATCTCGTGGCGTTGCAGCCAGGACTCGAGGCGGTCGATGCGGGATCGGATCGAGTTCACATTCCACGTCGCCATCCGCATGGCTCCCGACCCTACCCGCCGGTATGCCGTGTGCTCACCCGAGCCGCTCACGAACCTCGCGCTTCTCCGCCGGCCCCGCTACGGCGCAGTAAGTGTCGCTAGAGCAGCACCTCCTGCGCCGTAGGCTGCGCTTCCATGACCACTGCACTCGTCACAGGCGCCACGGCCGGGATCGGTCGCGAGTTCGCTCTCCAACTCGCTGCTCGCGGCGACGACCTCGTCCTGGTGGCTCGAGATGTCGATCGGCTGGAGGCGCTGGCTGCCGAGTTGCGCGCGACCCGGGGTGTGGAGGTCGAGGTGCTGCCGGCCGATCTCTCCGACCGTGCTGCCACGGCGCGGGTGGCGGAGCGCCTGGCGGAGGCCGATCGACCGATCGATCTGCTGGTCAACAATGCGGGTTTCGGGATGAAGAAGTCCTTCTTGGCCGCCGAGTTGGCCGAGGAGGAGGCGATGTTCGACGTCCTCTGCCGCGCGGTGCTCGTCCTCTCGCATGCTGCTGGTCGCGCGATGAAGGCTCGGGGGCAGGGCCAGATCATCAACGTCTCGTCGGTCGCCGGGTGGATCGCGAGCGGCACCTACTCGGCGGCCAAGTCCTGGGTGACGGTCTTCTCGGAGGGCTTGGCCGGCGAGTTGGCCGGATCAGGGGTGACGGTGACGGCGCTGTGTCCCGGCTTCACACGCACCGAGTTCCACGCGCGGGCCAAGATCCGGGACGACGCCTTCCCGGGGTTCATGTGGCTCGATGCTTCGCGGCTGGTCCGGGAATGCCTCGAGGATGCTGACAAGGGCAGGGTGATCAGCGTCCCGAGTGTGCTCTACAAGGGGTTGCACCTGGCGACCAAGATCGCGCCGCGCCGCCTGCTCCGATCCGGCGGTGTGGTCACCCGCCACCGTCCACCCACGCGCTGAGGGTGTGCGCTGCTGCGCCCAGCTGCAGCAATGCAGAGTCAACTGGCAGGGCCTACGTCGGCCGGTCTGCACTGCTGCGCCCGGCTGCAGCAGTGCACACGCGCCACACAAACGGGCCGGAGGTGACGGCCCAAGCGAGCGCACGGCATACGCTCGTGACCGTGACTGACACTGCCGCTGACCGTGCCCGCCTGCTCGAGATCATCAAGGACAAGGCCATCGTCCACGGCAAGGTGACCTTGTCCTCGGGCAAGGAGGCCGACTACTACGTCGACCTGCGCCGGATCACACTGGATGGCGAGGCCAGCCCGCTCGTCGGTCGGGTCATGCGCGAACTCACCGCCGACCTCGAATTCGACGCGGTCGGTGGCCTCACCTTGGGAGCTGACCCCGTCGCCACGGCGATGCTCCACGCGGCGGCAGCGGACGGCATACGCCTCGACGCCTTCGTGGTCCGCAAGGCCGGCAAGGCGCACGGTCTCCAGCAACGGATCGAGGGTCCCTCGATCGCCGGGCGACGGGTGCTCATCGTCGAGGACACCTCGACGACTGGTGCGTCGCCCCTGGAAGCAGCCAAGGCGGCGCAGGACGCGGGAGCCACCGTGGTGGCCGTGGCCACGATCGCGGACCGAGCCACCGGAGCCGATCGCGTCTTCGCCGACAACGGCCTCGACTATCGCCATGTCTACGGACTGGCCGAGCTGGGCCTGGCCTGACCCGAGCCGAATCCAACCGAACCGTCCGAGGGAACCCAGCCGCCCGGGGTGGCTCCGCAGTACGCCAGGGAACCCACGGCATACATGGTTCGTCTGTTGAGCAGTCCGACAGGGACCCGCACCGAGCCTGCGCCAGACGCATAGGATCGGCTGCACCAGCATTCCAACGTGGGGAGTTGTCATGATCACTGCGCTGATCGTCATCGGCGTCATCGTGCTCGCGCTCGTCCTGTGGGCCGTCGCGACCTACAACGGCCTGATCAAACTGCGCAATCTCGTGCAGGAGGCCTGGCGCCAGATCGACGTCGAGCTCACCCGCCGGCACGACCTCATCGGCAACCTCGTCGAGACGGTCAAGGGCTACGCCGCGCACGAGCGCGGCACCCTCGAGGACGTCATGAAGGCCCGCAGCGCGGCCATGGCTCCCGGTCAGGGTCCGGCCCAGCAGGCCGCCTCCGAAGGAATGCTCACCCAGGCGCTCGGCCGCCTCATCGCCGTCGCCGAGGCCTACCCCGATCTCAAGGCGAACCAGAACTTCCTCGCCCTCCAGACCGAGCTCTCGAGCACCGAGGACCGCATCGCGTCGGCCCGCCGCTACTACAACGCCAACGTGCGCGAGCTCAACACCAAGGTCGAGACGGTGCCGAGCAACTTCGTCGCGAATATGTTCGGCATCAAGCGCGAGGAGTACTTCGAGGCGGTCGGCGAGCAGCGCGAAGCGCCCAAGGTCGACTTCGGGCAGCGCGGCTCCGACATCCCTCCGCCGAGTTCGTATGCCGGGCACGACGCTCCCAGCGCACCCTCCGCTCCCAGCGCGCCCCCGTCGCAGGCGGCCCCGCTCGCTGACACCACCGACGCCCCGAAGGACGGTCAGGCATGAGCGACGGCACCGCAGCCGCCCCCCAGCCGCTCGCCCCACCGGAGCAGGTCCTCACCCTCGAGGCCCCGGCCGCGCCGGCTCCGGTGGCCGCGACGGCCGCCCCGAAGATGGCCCCCCAGGTGCCGGCCGAGGCGATCCCCGGCCTCGACGCCCGGGTCGACACCTTCATGGACGCCCTGACCAAGGCCGCGCCCAAGAGCCCGGAGTTCGCCAAGCAGGCCGACAACGTGCGCACCATGGGTGACGCCGACGTCCGCAAGGCCGCCGAGACGAGCAACCGCCTGCTCCAGACGCCGGTCAAGGCGCTCAAGGAGGGTGGCCTGGCCCAGGGCTCGGCCGTCGGCAAGACCCTCCTCGAACTCCGCCGCACCGTCGAGGAGCTCGACCCGAGCGCCGTCACCGGTGGCCGCAAGATCCTCGGGATCATCCCCTTCGGGGACAAGGTCGTCGACTACTTCCGTCGCTACCAGTCCGCGCAGAGCCAGCTCAACGCGATCCTGCACAGCCTGCGCAACGGTCAGGACGAGTTGACCCGTGACAATGTCGCCCTCAACCTCGAGAAGACCAACCTCTGGGCGACGATGGGCCGACTCAACCAGTACGTCTACATCGCCGAGCGGCTCGACCAGCGCCTCGCCGCCAAGATCGCCGAGCTCGAGCTCAGCGACCCCGAAGGCGCCAAAGCCCTGCAGCAGGACGTCCTCTTCTACGTGCGCCAGAAGCACCAGGACCTGCTCACCCAACTCGCGGTCTCGATCCAGAGCTACCTCGCGATCGACATCATCATCAAGAACAACA
>DAOLRO010000041.1:0-18215 GCA_035418665.1 Phycicoccus sp. | reverse complement strand
ACTACTTCATGGGCAAGGACAACATCACCTTCCACTCCCAGATCTGGCCGGCCGAACTCCTCGCCTATGCCGGCAAGGGGGACAAGGGTGGCGAGCCGGGCATCTACGGCGAACTCAACCTGCCCACCGAGGTCGTCAGTTCCGAATACCTGACGATGGAGGGCAAGCAGTTCTCCACCTCGCGCGGCTACACGATCCTCGTCCGCCACGTCCTCGACACCTACGGTCCCGACGCGATCCGGTTCTACATCTGCGCCGCCGGCCCGGAGAGCCAGGACGCGAACTTCACCTGGGTCGACTTCGTCCAGCGCAACAACTCCGAGCTCGTCGCCGGATGGGGCAACCTCGTCTCCCGCACTGCGGCCATGATCGCCAAGGGTTTCGGCGAGATCCCCACGCCGGGTCCGCTCGAGCCCGTCGACGAGGAGGTCCGTGCAGCGGTCCTGACCGCCTTCGACACCGTCGGGGACCTCTTGGCCCGTAACCGGATCAAGGCAGCGCTCGCCGAGGCCATGAAGGCCGTCGGTGAGGTCAACGCCTATGTCTCGAGCACCGAACCCTTCAAGCTCAAGGGCGAGGACGAGCGGGAGCGTCTCGCGACGATCCTCCACACCTTGCTCCAGTGCGTGAGCGATCTCAACACGATGCTCGCGCCCTTCTTGCCCCATGCCGCCAACCGCGTGCACAGCGCGATCGGGGGAGAGGGCGAGTTCATGCCGATGCCTCGGGTCGACGACGTTCACGGGCTCGACCCGGCCGACGCCGACCGCTCCTACCCCGTGATCACGGGTGACTATCGCCACACTCCCGCTTGGGCCTCCACCCCGGTCGTCGTGGGTCGACCGATCGCCAAGACGGCACCGCTCTTCACCAAGTTCGACGACTCGGTCATTGAGACCGAGCTCGGCGAAGCCAACGCCGCAGGGTCCTGACCGGCGGTCTGACGCACCCATGTCACGCGATGTCGAGATCCCGGATCGGCTGCCGATCGCCGTCGTCGACAACCACACCCACCTCGACATCTCGCGAGACGGTGTCGCGGTCGACATCGGGGCGGCGCTGGCCGCGGCCGCCGCCGTCGGTGTCGACCGGGTGGTCCAGATCGGCTGCGACCTCCCGGCCGCCCGCGCGACCGTGGAGTGGGTCGATGCGTATGCCGGGATGCTGGGCGGCGTGGCTCTCCACCCCAACGAGGCACCCCGGTTGGCCGACAGCGGGAGTCTCGACACGGCATACGCGGAGATCGAAACCCTCGCGACGCATCCGAGGGTTCGGGTGGTGGGGGAGACGGGCCTCGACTACTTCCGGACTGGGCCGGAAGGCGTTGGGGCGCAACAGGATTCGTTCCGGTGGCACATCGATCTGGCCAAGCGGCTCGGCAAGGTCCTGCAGATCCACGACCGTGACAGTCATGACGATGTCATCCGGATCCTCGACGAGGAGGGCGCGCCCAACGCGGTCGTCATGCACTGCTTCTCGGGGGATGTGAACTTCGCGAGGGCCTGCCTCGAGCGGGGATTTCACCTCTCCTTCGCAGGCACCGTCACCTTCAAGAACACCCACTCCCTGCGCGATGCGCTCGCCGTCACGCCCCTCGACCGGGTGCTCGTCGAGACCGATGCGCCCTATCTGACGCCGCACCCTTTCCGAGGGGCGACCAACGAGCCGGCCCTCATGCCGCTGACGGTCAGGGTGATGGCTCGCGTCATGGGGGTCTCCGTGCCGGAGTTGTGCGCCGAGATCAGCACTACGTCGGAGCGTCTCTACGGTCCGTGGTGACCGTCAGCGCGTCCGAGCGCCCGCGTCCTGCAGCCGTGACTCGCCCACTTTGCACAGATGGCAAGGAGAAGTGCGGCCCGTCACCGCGTCGTTATCGAAACTTGACCTTTGAACTTCTGGTCCGGCATGGTTGATCAGTTGGCCGGGGTCGGACCCCGGGTGAATCGAGGCTCTGGCCCACCCCAAACGGTGGTGGAGGAGGCTCGACGCGGAGAGCCTCCCCTGCGTCTGGATCACGCGAGTCATCGTGCGATCTCGGCCGGCCCTCCACCTCACCCGGAACGATGCCCGGGAAGTACGAAAATCGGAGCGTTGTGAACTTTCGACCCCTGCCCCTGCTCGTCCAAGGCGCAGCCGTCCTGACCATCGTCGGCGGCGCGGCTGGTTTCGCGCAGTCCAAGTCCCTCACCCTCAGTGTCGATGGCCAGAGCACCCAGGTGCGCTCCATGGCCGGCACGGTCGGTGGAGTCCTCGAGGCCAAGGGCATCGAGCTCAGCTCGCGTGACCAGGTCGTCCCGAGCGTGGACGCTGCCGTCAAGAGCGGGGACACGATCACCGTGCGCTTCGCGCGCAAGTTGATCGTGACCGTCGATGGCGTCCAGAAGGAGTTCTGGACGACCGCGACCACGGTCGACCAGGCCCTCAAGGACCTCGGTCTGCGCGCCGATGGCGCCGTGCTGTCGGTGTCGCGCAGTCAGGCCATCGGCCGCAAGGGCCTCAACCTCGCCCTCACCACCCCCAAGGACGTGACCCTCACCGTCGCTGGGTCGAGCAGGAGCCTCACGACGACTGCTCCCACCGTGGCCGACCTGCTCCAGGACGAGGGCGTCGCGATCACGGACAAGGACCGGATCAACCCCGGCAAGGATGCGCCCATCACCGCCGGCCTGGCCGTCGTGGTCAACAAGGTGGAGGTCAAGGAGGTCACCGAGACCGAGGACATCGCCTTCGGGACCACCGAGACCCAGGACGGCAACCTCTACACCGACCAGAGTCGCGTCGTGACGGCTGGCACGGTCGGCCAGCGCAGCGTGGTGCGTGAGCAGGTCATCGTCGATGGCGCCGTCGAGTCGAGCACCGAGAAGAGCTCGTCCGTCGTCAAGGAAGCGGTGGCCCAGGTCGTCGCCAAGGGCACCAAGGCCCGTCCGGCCCCCGAGCCGGTCGTCTACAACGCCGGCAACACCTCCGGCGCCGGGATCAACCTGGCCAATGCCGCCATGTGGGACCGCGTCGCCCAGTGCGAGTCCGGCGGAAACTGGTCGATCAACACCGGCAACGGCTACTACGGCGGACTCCAGTTCTCGTACCAGACCTGGCTCGGCAACGGCGGCGGCGACTTCGCGCAGCGCGCCGACCTCGCCACCCGCGAGCAGCAGATCACCGTGGCCAACCGGCTCTACGCCTACTCGGGCCTGAACCAGTGGAGCTGCAAGGGCTGACGTCCTTCGGCTTCGGCTCGGGCTCGCCAAGCCAGCCCCACGGCATACGCCAAATGAAGACGCCCCGGCCCAGCGGTCGGGGCGTCTTCGCGTGGCCCGGGCGGACGCGGATCGTAGGCTGACGCCATGTCCGACTCGGCCCTCCTCGGCGCCGCGCAGATCCGCGCGCTCGCCGATCGCCTCGGCGTGCGTCCGACCAAGCAGTGGGGCCAGAACTTCGTCATCGACGCCAACACGGTCACACGAATCGTGCGCGTGGCCGGCGTCGGGCCGGACGACCATGTCATCGAGATCGGGCCCGGCCTCGGCTCGCTCACCCTCGCCCTGCTCCCGGCGGTGGCGCACGTGACCGCGATCGAGGTCGACCCCAATCTGGCGAGCGCGCTCCCGGAGACGGTGGCGTCGATCGCTCCGGGTCTGGTGCATCGGCTCACCGTCGTGCAGGCCGACGCCCTCCAGGTGCCGCCAGCCGCGGTCATGGGGTCAGAGGCGGCAGCGGCCTCAGCGGGCGACAGGCCGCCGCCGACCGCGCTGGTGGCCAACCTGCCCTACAACGTCTCGGTGCCCGTCGTCCTGCGCTTCCTCGAGCTCTTCCCGAGCATCGAGCGGATCCTGGTCATGGTCCAACTGGAGGTGGCCGAGCGGCTCGCGGCGCCGCCGGGCAACAAGACCTATGGCGTGCCGAGCGCCAAGGCGGCCTGGTATGCCGAGGTGCGCCTTGCCGGGCTCGTGCCCCGCTCGGTCTTCTGGCCTGTCCCCAATGTCGACTCGGGTTTGGTGTCCTTCCAGCGCCGCCCCGAGCCCGAGGCCACGGCCACCCGCGAGCAGGTCTTCGCCGTCATCGACGCGGCCTTCGCCCAGCGGCGCAAGACCCTGCGTGCTGCCCTCGCCTCGTGGGCCGGCTCGGCCCCCGAGGCCGAGCGCTTCCTCCGGGCTGCCGGCGTCGATCCGACCCTTCGGGGCGAGCGACTGGGCATCGAGGATTTCGCCCGGATCGCGAGCGCTGCCGCGACGGCATCAGCACCGTCAGTCCTTCCTGCTTGACGCACGCTGGCGGTCTTCCCCATAGGGTGCTGCCATGACTTCGGCACACACGGACGCCATGCCCGTGACCGTTCGCGTGCCGGCCAAGGTCAATCTGGAGTTGCTCGTCGGGCCGTTGCGCGAGGACGGCTATCACTCGCTGTCGACCGTCTTCCAAGCCGTGAGCCTGCACGACGACGTGACCGTGGCCGAAGCAGACGAGTTCGGCTGCACCGTGACCGGTCCGCTGGCCATGGGCGTGCCCGCGACCAAGGACAACCTCGCGGTCCGCGCCGCGATGTTGCTCGCCGAGCGCGCGGGCATCGAGACCGCGGTGCACCTCACCATCCGCAAGGACATCCCGGTCGCCGGCGGCATGGCCGGGGGATCAGCCGACGCTGCGGCTGCCCTGGTCGGGTGCGACCGACTGTGGGGTCTTGGCCTGGCCAAGGACGAACTCGAGTCCGCAGCAGCCGAGATCGGCAGCGACGTGCCCTTCCTCATCTCCGGCGGCACGGCGGTCGGCAGTGGCCGGGGTGAGCGACTTGCTCCCGCACTCGCCCGCGGCAAATTTCATTGGGTCTTCGGGCTCGGCTCCCAGGGGCTCTCGACACCGGCTGTGTATGCCGAGTGCGATCGCTTGCGTGGTGACGGTCCCGTTGCCGAGCCCTCGCCTTCGCCGGAGCTCATGGCGGCTCTCCGCTCCGGGGACCCCCGCGAACTCGCCCCCCATCTGCGCAACGACCTCCAGGCGGCCGCCATCTCGCTGCGCCCTGGCTTGGCGGACGTGTTGGCTGCTGGTGTCGAATACGGCGCACTCGGTGGGATCGTCTCCGGATCCGGGCCGACCGTGGCCTTCCTCGTCGAGGGCAAGGAAGCCGGGCTCGACCTCGCCATCGCCCTGACCGCGTCCGGAGTTGTGGGGGATGTGCGACGGGCATCCGGCCCGGTGCACGGCGCGCACGTCATCCCCGCCCCGGTCGACTGAAGCCCCACGACAACGATGGCCAATCTCATCTCGGTCGAGCGTGCCTCGCTCGCCCTCGGCACCGACCAGGTCCTCGACGGTGTCTCCCTCGGCGTCGGCGGTGGTGACCGGATCGGCATCGTCGGCCGCAACGGCGGTGGCAAGACGACCCTGATGCGGGTCCTCGCCGGCGATCGGGCCGTGGAGTCGGGGCGCGTCGCCACGGCGGGTGGCACGACGATCGGTTTCCTCCGACAGGCCGATGCCTTTGCGCCCGACGACACCGTCCGGTCGATCGTCCTCGGCGACCGGGCCGACCACGAGTGGATGGGCGTGCCCCGTATCCGCGATGTCGTGGCCGGGCTGCTCGGAGGTGACGACGCAGCCGGTGTCGGAGGGCTGGAGTCCGAGGTCGGTTCGAAGTCGGGCGGTGAGCGGCGACGACTGGCGTTGGCGCGACTCCTCGTCGAGGACCCGGACGTGCTCCTCCTCGACGAACCCACCAACCACCTCGATGTCGAGGGCGTGGCCTGGCTGGCCCGGCATCTGGTCGAGCACCGCGCGCGGCCGACCCATGCCCTGGTGACCATCACTCACGACCGGTGGTTCCTCGACGAGGTGGCCACGCGCACGTGGGAGGTTGTCGACGGCCAGGTGAACGGCTTCGACGGCGGCTACGCGGCATACGTGCTCGCGAAAGCCGAGCGGGAGCGGATGGCGAGGGTGAGCGCCGAGCGGCGCGACAACCTCCTCCGCAAGGAGTTGGCGTGGTTGCGGCGCGGCGCTCCGGCGCGGACCTCGAAGCCGAAGTTCCGGATCGAGGCAGCCAACGAGTTGATCGCCGACGAGCCCGCGCCCCGTGACGACGTCGAGTTGATGTCCTTCGCGACCTCACGGCTCGGCAAGGACGTCATCGACCTGCACGACGCCTCGGTCGACATATGTGGGCGGCCGTTGCTCGACCGGGTCACGTGGCATCTGGCACCGGGAGAACGCCTCGGCATCGTCGGCGTCAACGGCTCCGGCAAGTCCACCCTCCTCCGCGTCCTTGCCGGCGAGCTCGGTCTCTCCTCCGGCAAGCGCAAGGAGGGCGTGACGGTTCGGATCGGACATCTGACCCAGGAGGTCCGCGAGCTCGATCGTCTCGCCGGGGTCCGGGTCATCGATGCCGTCGCCGAGGTCCGCGAATACACGATGCTCGGCGGCAAGGAGGTCTCGGCCTCGAGCCTGGCCAAGCGCCTCGGCTTCCCTGGGCCGCGCCAGCAGACGCGGGTGAGCGACCTCTCCGGTGGTGAGCGACGCCGCCTGCAGATCCTGCGCCTCCTCATGGACGAGCCCAACGTCCTCCTCCTCGACGAACCCACCAACGACCTCGACATCGAGACCCTCACCTCCTTGGAAGATGTGCTCGACGGCTGGGCCGGCACGCTCGTCGTCGTCTCCCACGACCGCTATCTGCTCGAGCGGGTCTGCGACCGGCAGGTTGCTCTCATGGGTGACGGCAAGGTGAGGGAGCTCATCGGTGGCGTGGACGAATACCTCGGGTTGCGGGCCAGTGGGGTCGGCGGCCGAGCACTTTCGGCACCCGCTTCCCCCAGCAACTTGAGAGTGCACGACTTGCCGGTGCTTGGCTCAGATCTCCGGCAAGTCGTGCACTCTCAAGTGGAGATCCGGGAAGCGCGCAAGGTCATGGCCCGCGTGGAGAAGCAGCTGTCCCGGCTGGCCCAGCGTGAGGAACGCCTCCATGCGGCGATGGCCGAGGCTGCCGCCGATCACGCGCGTGCGCTGGAGTTGAACCGTGAGTTGCGCGAGATCGTCGACGAGCGAGAGGGCCTCGAACTCGAGTGGCTCGAAGCCGCTGAGATCACCGGCTGAGGCTGAGCGGCAGCCCGTCAGGATTCGAGCGGGCCGAGGATCCGTCGCAGTGCGGACGTCAGGGCCGTGCGCTCCGAGACATCGAGGCCGCTCAGGATGTCATGCTCATGGGCGAGGAGTTCTTCCATGGCCGCATCGACGCTGCGCAGGCCGAGCGGGGTGAGCCGGACGATCACGCCTCGACGATCCGTGGACGAAGGCTGGCGCTCGACGAAGCCGCGGGCCGCCAGGCGGTCCACCCGATTGGTCATCGTGCCGCTCGTGACGAGGGTCTGGGCGACGAGGGAGCCGGGGGAGAGTTGGTAGGGCGCGCCTGCGCGACGCAGTGCCGACAGGACGTCGAACTCCCAGCCCTCGAGGTGCTGCTCGGCGAAGGCGGTGCCGCGGGCCAGGTCCAATCGGCGGGCCAGTCGCGAGATCCGGGACAGGACTTCCAAGGGGGTCACGTCGAGATCGGGCCGTTCACGCCGCCAGGCCGCGACGATCTGGTCGACGTCATCGTGCTGATCGGCGAGATCCGGACGACCGGACGCGGTGGGCATGCGTCAAGAATACTCTCATCAAGTATCTTGACATCAAGATATTTCCACGACGACCATGGTGGCCATGGCCATGCAATGGGACCCCACGGCATACGCCCGGTTTGGCGACGAACGGACGCGACCCTTCCTCGACCTCATCGCCCGCATCGGGACCGATGCGCCCGAGGTCGTTGTCGATCTCGGGTGTGGCAACGGCCCGGCGACGCTCCTCCTCGCGCAGCGCTGGCCGGGCGCCCGCATCGTCGGGGTCGACTCGAGCGAGGACATGCTCGTGGCCGCCCGCGAACTCGATGTGGAGGGCCGCGTCGAATGGGTTCTGGGTGACATCGCGCAGTGGGATCCGTCGTCGATCGGAGCGCCCATTGATGTGCTGGTCACCAATGCGGCCCTGCAGTGGATCGATGGCCACCGCGACCTCATCACGCCCTGGTTGGACGCGCTGCCGGAGGGTGGCTGGTTCGCGATGCAGGTGCCCGGCAACTTCTCGGCGCCCAGCCATGTGCTCATGAGGGAGGCCGGCCTGAGGCACCCCCGCAGCGATGCGATCCTCGATGCGCTGCGCCGACCGCGCAGTGACGACGTCGGTGACTACTTGGAGACGCTGCTCTCCGCCGGTGTACGGGCCGATGTCTGGGAGACCACCTGCCTCCAGGTCCTCGACCCGGAGGCCCGCAGCGACAACCCGGTGCTCGACTGGGTTTCCGGCACGGGGCTGCGCCCGGTGCTCCAGGCGCTCACCGACGAGTCGGAGCGGGCGGCCTACCTCGAGGACTACGGAGCGGCGCTGCAGGAGGCCTACCCGCGCACCGAGCACGGCGTGGTCCTGCCCTTCCGGCGACTCTTCGCCGTCGCCGAGAAGTGACCTCGCCGCTGGCGACCCACCAGACAAGGCGGCGCAAACCGGGCATGAATCAACACAAGCAGGTAAAAAACAGTAAAACAAATGCCCGAATCGCTTTACATGTGGTTCACCGTGCTGCTTTGATGTGTGCAGCACCACACTGGTGCTCCCATCGAGCGAGAGGGCGGATCCCGTGTACGCAGCGGAGCGGCAGCAGCAGATCCTCGCCGTCGCGCGTGCCGCGGGCCGGGTCGAGGTGGTGGCCCTGGCGGAGGACCTCGGGGTGACCGCCGAGACCGTCCGCCGCGACCTCACCGTCCTCGAGCGCCGTGGCTCCCTCCGACGAGTGCATGGGGGAGCGATCCCGGTCGAGCGCCTCTCACTCGAACCCGACCTCGGCACCCGCGTCGGCCACCTCGCCGACGTCAAGCGCCGGATCGCTGCCCGCGCCCTCGAGGAGCTCCCCGTCAACGGCACCGTCCTTCTCGACGGCGGCTCGACGACCCAGGCCCTCGTCGAACTCCTGCCGCCAGACATCGACCTCACGATCGTCACCAACAGCATCCCCGCGGCTGCGGCACTCGCCCACCGCCCGGGCATCACCCTCTATGTCCTGGGTGGTCGCGTGCGGGGCATCACCGCTGCGTCGGTCGGAGCCTGGGCGACCGACCCGCTCACGTCCATCTGCGCCGATGTCGCCTTCCTCGGCACCAACGGCTTCTCCGCGTCCCGCGGCCTCACCACTCCCGACCAGGCCGAGGCCGAGGTCAAGATCGCCCTCATGGCCGCTGCCCGCCGCACCATCTGTCTCGCCGACTCCACCAAGGCCGGCGAGGACCACCTGCACCGCTTCGGCGACCTGGCTCGCCTGGACCTGCTCATCACCGATGACTCCCTCGCCGACGAGGTCGCCGAGGAGATTCGCGCCACCGGACCGGAGGTCGTCCTCGCATGATCGTCACCCTCACCCCCAACCCGAGCATCGACCGAGCCATCACCATCCCCGCGCTCGACCGCGGCCAGGTCATCCGCGCCACATCGAGCCGGATCGACGCCGGCGGCAAGGGCGTCAACGTCTCGCGCGCGATCATCGCGCAGGGCGGTGAGTCCCTCGCGGTCTTCCCGTCGGGGGGGCCGGAGGGGCACCTCATGGCCGACCTGCTGAGCGATGCATCGGTCCCGTCGAGCACGGTGCCGGTCGAGGGCTCGCTCCGCATGAACATCAGCGTCCTCGAGCCCGACGGCACGACGACCAAGCTCAACGAGCCCGGCCCGACCCTCACGCCCGCCGACGTCGACGCTCTCCTCGACGCGACCGTGGACGCGGCGAGCGAGGGTGGCTGGGTCGTCGGGTGCGGCAGCCTTCCGCCCGGCGCCCCCACCGAGTTGTATGCCGTGCTCGTGGGTCGCGCTCGCGAGCGCGGCTTGCGCGTGGCGATCGATTCGAGCGGGGCGTCGATGAAGGCGGCCGTGGCAGCCCTCCCGCACCTCATCAAGCCCAACCACGAGGAGCTCGAGGAACTCGTCGAGCGCTCCCTGCCGACCCTTGGCGACGTCCGCGATGCCGCGAAAGACCTTGTGGCGCAAGGGATCGAGACGGTCGCGGTAAGCCTCGGCGGTGACGGGGCGCTCCTCGTGACCGCCGAGGAGGTCCTCCATGCCAAGGCCACGATCACCAAGCCCCTGTCCACGGTGGCCGCGGGTGACTGCATGCTCGCCGGTCTGCTCCACGCGCTCTCCACCGGAGCGAGTGCCCCCGAGGCGCTGTCCGCGGCCGTCACCTGGGGTGCCGCAGCGGTGACCCTCCCGGGAAGCGAAGTGCCCACGCCGACCGACCTCCACGGCATACCCGTCGAATTGACCACGACCCCCGACTTCAGCCGCGCTCTCGCTGGCTGACCCGCTCCCACCCATCCCGAAAGGGGACCACCACATGTCACTCATCACCGAAGAGCAGGTCGTCCTCGACCTGTCGGCGCCAGACCGCCACGAGGCGACCACGCTGCTCGCGCAGCGTCTCGTCGAGAGCGGTCGCTGCACCGACATCGAGGTCTTCCTCGCCGATGTCCGGGCCCGCGAGGCCAAGATGGCGACCGGCCTGCCCGGCGGCATCGGCATCCCGCACGCTCGGAGCGCCGCGATCACCGAGCCCTCGCTCGTCTTCGGTCGCGCGGTTGACGGCATCGACTGGGGCGCGAAGGACGGCCCGGCCAAGCTCGTCTTCCTCATCGCCGCGCCCGAGGGCGGCGGCGACGCGCACATGCAGATGCTGCCCAAGCTGGCTCGGGCACTCATGAAGAAGGACTTCAAGGCGGCACTCATGGCCGCGACGACCCCGGCTGAGGTCGTGGACATCGTCAACGCCGAGGTGGCGCTGGACCCCGCGCCTGCCGCTGAGGCTGCGGCGGCCGCTGGCCCGGCAGTTGCTGGGGCCGCAGGTGGTGCCGTGGCGGCGACGGTCGCCAACGCGGCGTCGGGTGACGGGACGGCGACTGCAGCCCCGGCATCGACGTCCGACACGGATGCGCATCGTGGTCTCACCCTCGTCGGCGTGACCTCCTGCCCGACCGGCATCGCCCACACCTACATGGCGGCGGAGTCCCTGGAGAACGCCGCCAAGGCCGCCGGTCACACCATGAAGGTGGAGACCCAGGGGTCGGCGGGTTCAACTCCGTTGTCTCGTGCGGAGATCGAGGCCGCCGATGCCGTGATCTTCGCCCACGATCTCCCGGTCAAGGACATCTCCCGCTTCGCCGGGAAGCCGGTCATCGACGTGGGCGTGAAGAAGGGCATCAGCGACGGTCCGCAACTGATCGAGGAGGCCGCGACGGCCGCCGCAGCGCACCGTGCCAACCCCGGGTCGGTGGCCACGGTCGCTGCCGGAGCTGCAGCCGGTGGCGGCGGTGGGCTCGCCAGCAAGGTCGACTCCGAGGCGCCGCTGGGCACGCGGATCCGTCAGTGGCTGATGACCGGTGTCTCCTACATGATCCCGTTCGTCGCCGCGGGTGGAATCCTCATCGCCCTGGGCTTCATGCTCTCCAACTTCGCCTTCGGCGAGGACGGCCCGGTCGAGATCGTCAAGTACGGCATCGGCAAGGAGGGTGCCTACGACATCGTCAACAACTTCAACCCGCTGACGATCACGTCCTGGGCAGCCCTGATGTTCGTCATCGGTGGAGCGGCCTTCGGCTTCCTCGTGCCGATCCTGTCCGGCTTCATCGCCTTCGCGATCGCCGATCGCCCCGGCCTGGTGCCCGGCATCGTCGGTGGCTTCATCGCCAACGCCATGAGCGCCGGCTTCCTCGGCGGCATCGTCACCGGCATCCTCGGCGGCCTCATTGCTCGTTGGATCGCAGGCTGGAATGTGCCCAAGGGAGTCCGCGGCGTCATGCCGGTCGTCGTCATCCCCCTGCTCTCACTCTTCGTCTCTGCCGGACTCTTCATCACCCTGCTGGGTCGTCCGATCGCGGCGCTCATGAAGGGTCTCAACGGTTGGCTCGAGGGCATGTCCGGTGGCAGCGCGCTCGTCCTCGGCCTCATCCTCGGGGCGATGATGGGCTTTGACCTCGGCGGACCGGTCAACAAGACGGCCTACTTCTTCGCCACCGCTGGTCTCGCCGGAGCGGGCACTGCGACGGACTCGCCGCAGCTGAAGATCATGGCCGCGGTTATGGCTGCGGGCATGGTCGCGCCTCTTGCCATGGCCCTCGCCACGACCGTGCGTCCCAAGCTCTTCACCGAACCGGAGCGCGAGAACGGCAAGGCGGCCTGGCTGCTCGGTGCCTCGTTCATCTCCGAGGGCGCGATCCCGTTCGCGGCCGCGGACCCCGTGCGCATCATCGCCTCCTCGGTCGTCGGCTCGGCGATCACCGGTGCCCTCTCCATGGTCTTCGGTGCCAGCCTGCGGGCCCCGCACGGCGGCATCTGGGTGCTGCCGCTCATCGGCAACTTCCTGATGTTCCTTGTGGCGCTCCTTGTCGGGGTTCTGGTCATGGCGCTCATCGTCGTCGTCCTGAAGTCCCGCACCGGCGCTGCTGACTCAGTGGTTGCCGCCGACACCCTCGCCTGACAGGCTCAGTCCAACCACCAGCTCCAACACCCACCCCGGCGTCACCGACGTCATCACCCACGAAAGAGGAGCCAGTCATGGCCAGTCGTACCGTCACCATCGCCTCGTCCGTCGGCCTGCACGCCCGCCCGGCCGCCATGTTCGTGGAGGCAGCCTCGGACACCGGGCTCGACGTCGAGATCGGGCGCCCCGGTGAGGACGCCGTCGACGCGACGAGCATCCTGGGCGTCATGGCCCTCGGCGCAAAGCACGGCGAGGAGGTCGTCCTCACGGCTGAGGGCGACGGGGCCGACGAGGCCCTCGAGACCCTGGTCGCCCTGCTCTCTCGCGACCTCGACGCGGAGTGAGCCCGATGGCCGAGCCGGGGACCACGCCTGCGAACGGGCCCGAGACGAGACTGGGCATTGGCGTGAGCCCCGGCACGGCATACGGGCCGGTCGTCCAGGTCGCGCCGGCGGTGAAGCCGCCGACCAACGAGCCGGCCGAGTCGGACGCGGAGGCTGGCTTGGAGTCGGTCAAGGCCGCCTTCCAGCAGGTCGCCGACGACCTCGAAGGCCGGGCGCGGCACGCCGACGACACCGCCCAGCAGATCCTCAAGGCGACGGCCCTGATCGCCAAGGACAAGGGCCTGCTCAAGGCCGCCGGCAAGCACCTGGCCGCCGGCAAGGGCAAGGCCAACGCCATCGCGGCGGCGGTCGAGGACTATGCCGCGCAGTTCGAGGCCCTGGGCGGCTATTTCGCCGAGCGCGTCACCGACCTGCGCGACGTCGGTTCACGCGCCGTGGCCGCGGTGCTCGGGGTGCCTGCTCCGGGCGTGCCGCACTTCAGCCAGCCCAGCGTCATCGTCGCCGAGGACCTTGCACCTGCGGAGACGGCAACCCTTGACCGCGCCCTCGTCGTCGGCATCATCACCCAGGCGGGTGGGCGGACCTCACACACGGCGATCCTGGCGGCCCAGATGGGGATCCCTGCCGTCGTGCAGTGCCCCGAGGCCACGATGCTGGCTCCGGGCACGCGCGTGGCGGTGGACGGCGACTCGGGCGAGGTCACCATTGCCCCGTCGGGTGAGTTCGTCGAGGGCCTGCGTGAGCGTCGGGAGAAGCGAGCCGCCGCTCTGACGGCCACCTCGGGCGAGGGCCGGACGCAGGATGGCTTCCACGTCGCCCTGCTCGCCAACATCGGCGGCATCAAGGACGCCGAGGAGGCCGGGCCGCAGGACCTGGAGGGCGTCGGTCTCTTCCGGACCGAGTTCGTCTTCCTGTCCAGCGACAAGGCGCCGACCGTCGAGGAGCAGACGGACATCTACACCAAGGTGTTCCAGCCCTTCGGGGATCGTCGCGTCGTCGTCCGCACTCTCGATGCGGGGGCTGACAAGCCGCTGGCCTTCGCCGACCTCGGCCCGGAGGAGAACCCTGCCCTCGGTCGTCGCGGCCTGCGTCTCTCGGCCGAGCGACCCGACCTGCTCGACGCCCAACTCGAGGCACTGGCCCATGCCGCCAAGGCCACGGGTGCCGATGTCCGCGTCATGGCGCCGATGGTGGCCACGGCCGAGGAGGCCGACTGGTTCTCCCGGCGGGTGCGTGAAAACGGACTGCCCAAGGCCGGCGTCATGATCGAGGTCCCCGGGGCGGCCCTGCGTTCTGAGCACGTCCTGCGCGACTGCGACTTCGGCAGCCTCGGCACCAACGACCTGGCGCAATACACGATGGCTGCCGACCGCATGCAGGGCGAACTCTCCGACCTGCTCGACCCGTGGCAGCCCGCCGTCCTCGACGTCATCAAGGCGGCCTGTGACGGAGCGGCCCGCGTCGGCAAGCCGATGGGAGTCTGCGGGGAGGCCGGCGGCGACCCGCTCCTCGCGCTCGTCCTCGTCGGCCTCGGGGTGCAGTCACTCTCGATGGCGCCGAGCAAGGTGCCGATCGTGCGCTTCGCCCTGTCGCTGCACTCCCTGGCTGAGTGTCAGGGTCTGGCGACCCGGGCGCTCGGTGGTCGCACGGCCCGCGATGCGATGAACGCGGTTCGCGAGGCCGCCCACGAGGAACTCGTCGCGATCATCTGAACCCGCAGCCCGGCACCATCAATGTCCGGCGGAACGCGCAGTCCATTGCCCGTTCCGCCGGACATTGCTGATCAGTGTCCACGCGTCAACGCTGGCCGAGGCTCGGGTTCTTCTCCAAGCCGGTCAGGCCGTTCCACGCGAGGTTGACCAGATGCGCGGCCACGTCGGTCTTCTTCATCTTCGGGTTCTCCAACCACCACTGTCCCGTCAGCGCGACCATGCCCACGAGCATCTGGGCGTACATCGGGGCCGCCTTCGGGTCGAGCCTCCGTGCCTTGAACTGCGCCACCATGATGTGCTCGACCTGGCTGGCCACATCGGAGATGAGGCTGGCGAAGGAGCCCGTGGACTGCCCCGTCGGACTGTCCCGCACCAGGATCCGGAAGCCATCGCTCGAGCCCTCGATGTAGTCCAAGAGCGCCAGCGCAGCCGCTTCCAGCAGAGCGTGGCTCGACCCGGACGAGGTCAGTGCAGCGGTGATCGTCCCGAGAAGGCGCTCGATCTCACGGTCGACCACCACGGCATACAAGCCCTCCTTGCCCCCGAAGTGCTCATAGACGACCGGCTTGGACACGCCTGCGCGCGCCGCAACCTCTTCGACAGTGGTGCCCTCGAAACCCTTCTCCGCGAAGAGGCTCCGGCCGATCCCGATGAGCTGCTCCCGGCGCTCACGCCCGGTCATCCGAGCTCTTGAGCGCGGCACCTTGGCGGGCTTGGGTTCGACGGTCACCTCGTCATTGTGCCTGTTGCCGTTGAGTCGACCGGTCGCCTTCTCGGGTGGTGAGGCTCATTCCGGGGTATGCCGTGTGCTCGCGTACCCTTGCGTGTGCCCGTTGCGCTCGGCTCAGGTCGAGGAGATGGTCGTTCCCCGGTTGGTCTGCTGGCAGGGCCCGCCTGACTTTGAATCAGGATTAGCGACGAAGGTTCGATTCCTTCCCGGGGAGCTGGGCAAGAAAAAAAATCATGCAATTCGCTGCGTATGGCCCCTTCACCTGCGAAAATCTCCAAATTCGGGGCCTGAAGTGCCCCGGGCTCAACAATCTGCCGGACAAGGAGATGTCGTGGCCCGGGCAATTGAGCAGATGGAGGGTGCGTCGAGACGTCCATCGCGACGCACCGTGACCGCCGCCGGAGCGTGGACGCTTCCTGCGGTGCTCGTGGGCGCACCGGCAGCGGCCGAGACCTGCAGCCCGGGAAGCTCGGGATCGACCGTCACTGCTCTTGTCTTTCGGGATAATGATTTCGACGGCATCTACAACTCCGACCTCGGCGAGCTCGGAGCGTGGCCGGGGCTGCCCGTGAAACTGGACGTGTTCGACCCGGCCACAGCAGCGACATTTCCCATGACCGAGGGATCTGACGACCCCGGAATCGGTCACTTCACGGTGGGCGGGGTGCCGGCGGGCACCTACGTCGTTCGAGCCCATGTCAACCCTCAGGTCTACGTTCAGACTCTCGTCAACTTCCCGATCGGTACCCCGAACGGAAACAACGTGGCTGGTTCCAACCCGGCCGGCACCATACTGCAGACGTTTCCGTTCGACCTGGTGACGGATGACAACGGCTGCGGCTCCTCGCAGGCAGTCTTCATCGCGCTATTCCAAATCTCCGGGACTGGCA
Source organism: Phycicoccus sp. (assembly GCA_035418665.1). Lineage (GTDB taxonomy): Bacteria > Actinomycetota > Actinomycetes > Actinomycetales > Dermatophilaceae > Phycicoccus_A. The sequence continues at coordinate 2,001 of DAOLRO010000041.1, read as the reverse complement.
ACTGAGGAGTCGCTGACTTCTGCTCTGTCGTGGAGGGGTTTCGGCGAAGGCCTCAGTTGCCATTCGCCGGGTCGCTGGTGGCCGTCGATGTGGAGGGGTCCGTCGACGCCGGGGTGGTTGTCGTCGTGGCCGTCGTCTGCGCACTGGTGCTGGTGCTCGAGGTGGTGGGTGCCGTCGTCGCCGGTGTGCTCGTGACCACCGGCGCGGTGGTCGACGCAGGGGCCGTGGTGGCCGGCGGCACGTAGTTCGGGACGACTCGACGAGTCTGCACCGGGGCGGCGGGCGCCGTGGACGTCGTCTCCGACGCGGGGCTCGATGTCGGGGCCGAGGTGGAGGGAGCCGACGAGGACATCGTCCGGCTGGGGGTGCGCGACGGTGTGGCGCTCGGACTGGTCGTGGGGGTCTCGGTGGTCGGCCGTGGAAGGGCACGAGTCCAAGCCCACGCGGCCAGGCTCACTCCGGCGAGGATGAGGGCGGCCAAAGCGAGGATCGAGAGGCGACGACGGACCTCGCCCGAGATCCGCGGCGCTCGATCGGGCTTTGGTCTGGGTGCGGTCGACGCCGAAGGTGCGGGTCGCTCCTCAGCAACGTCGCTGCGTTCTTGTCGGGCTCGTCCTGAGCCCGTGGCCTGTGGGCTGGTGGTCGCGGCTGTGCCCTTGGCCGTGGGGCGCCACGTGAGGGCAAAAGAGCCCATCGCCGGAAGGGTCGTGACGTCGGCGAGCTCTGGCCAGTCCCGGCGCAATTCGTGCACTGACAGGTCGACACCGGGAGGCTCATCGCCGAAGCCTTCCCCGTCCACGGCCTCGTGTGGATCGTCGAGAGCGTTGTCGGTCGAAGCCGGTGGTCGTCGCAGATCCACGGACGCGACGCCGAGGGTGTCTGACCAGGTCTCGTCCGAGAGTTCATCAGGCCCGACGCCGAGGCACAGGATCTCGGTGACAGAGTCGGGCCGGAACTGACGGGCCGAGACCACCAGGTCGGGGTGGTCCAGCCCCACTGGATCTGGCACCTCGGGGCGCTGGTCCGGACTCGCGTCATCCTCCGCTCCGCCCTCAGCCCCGTGGCCCGCGTCGGGGGTGGCTCCGATGTCCGCACCGTCGGCAACCCCGGCGGGTTCGGAAGGCAGGCGCATGGCCCTGCCTCGGGAGGTGAGGCACACGGCATACGCCTCGCCGAATGCTGTGACCCGCACCGAGTGCCCGGATGCCATCGCGACAACCAGCGACGTGCCGGTCCCAGGGTCGGCATCCGGGAGGGCGTCCGGTCTGGCGTCCCGCCAGCGATGGCGCACCGCGCGAGGGATCGCTGCCTGTGTCGAGTCGAGGTCACGATTGGTGGCGCCCAACATGGTGATCGCAGCGGCGATCCCGACCCGGACGGCGCGGGCGGCTTCCTCGCTGGCATGCGAGGGATGAGTGGACCTGGCGACGGCCACGATCCGGACGGGCCCCTCGGAACCCACAGCCACGTCGCAGCCGGAATCCGCGGGAGCTCGAGCGGCATCGTGGGCGACGGCCCAGAGGTCCGGATGGAAAGCAGCACCCAGCGCCGCGGTCTCGTCCACCCCAACCTCCAACTCGAAGCTCTGAGCATCATGGCTGATGGATGCCGGTCTCCGGCGCATTTGGCGCGTATGCCGCGCGGAAGCCTCATGGGTGGCTGGCCGATAGAGTGGCGCGGGAAGCGGATGGTCACCACCACCTGACGATCCGGCGACCACCTCAGGACACCCGTTGTCGACATTCTGGGAGCTGCACGCGTGAACGCGACTCAACCGGCCGCCGTCATCATCCTCGCTGCGGGCGAGGGCACCCGGATGAAGTCCTCGACCCCCAAAGTCCTGCACCCCATCGGCGGTCTGCCGCTCGTCGGTCATGCGATCCGCGCGGCCCGGGTCACGGCGGCTGACCACGTCGCGGTCGTCGTCCGTCACGAGCGGGACCGGGTCGTCGCCTACTGCCAGGGCTTCGACGCAGCAGTGACCATCGCTGACCAGGACGA
>DAOLRO010000040.1:3589-18357 GCA_035418665.1 Phycicoccus sp. | reverse complement strand
AGTCGGTCTGGCTCGCGCTGGGGAAGCCGACCTCGATCTCCTTGTAGCCCATCTTGACGAGCAACTTGAACATCTGGAGCTTGCGCGCCGCGTCCATCGGGTCGATGAGCGCTTGATTGCCGTCGCGCAGGTCGACCGCGCACCAGCGCGGGGCCTTGGTCATGACCTGGTCGGGCCAGGTGCGATCCGGGAGCTCGACCTGGATCTGGCGCTGGAAGGGGACGTACTTCTGGACCGGCATGCCCGATGGCTGCTGGGGATGGATCATGATCGGCTTCCTCTACTTCTCTTGTCGCTTCACTCGTCTCGGACGGTGCTCAGCCGGGCACAACGAACTCCGCGACGAGGGCGGCCGATTCAGGCCTCGCCGCGGCAGAGAAGGAGGAGCGAGTGACGCACAGGAGCAAGTATGCCGTCCGCTCCCCTCCCAGCGCGCCCGGGGGTCCGAACTGTGGTCACCTTGGGGTCATTCCGGCTCCAGGTCCCAGACGACGTGACCATCAGCGTCAAGGCGCGCCCCCTCGCTGGGAACATGCCCGACCACTCGTCCGTCGTGCATGAGATGGCGCACCTTCACCCCCCGCCCCAGCACGAGCACGTCGCTGATGAGTCGGCGATGACAGCGCCACCAGACGGCTTCAGAGCACATGATCGCCGTGATCCGAAGATCGTCATCAGCCACGAGTTCCGGCACGGCCGAGCGGAATTCGTCACTTCGGGTCCACCCGGCATACGCCCTGAAGGCCTCGACCCGCCACCAGCGATCAGGTGAGCTCTCCCGCTCCGCCGCGGGCAGCGACCGACGACCACCCAAGCGCTCGTCCCACCGGTAGTCGATGCCGACGCCAGCCAAGGTCACCGGGATCTGCCCGCGCGCAGAGTCCGGGTTGGCCCGACTTCCCGGGAATCGGCGGACATCGACGACCGCCTCGACGCCAGCGCCGACCAGCAGGGCGGCAAGCCCGGCACCGTCGAGTCGACCGTGTCCGAAGGTCAACATCTCGACAGTCAACCACCCCTCGCGTTCAGCACTCGAGTGTCAGACCGGAGGACTACGCTCACGCAGTCACCCACCGTCCGAGCCCCCAGGGATCACCATGACTGTCCCGACCGGCCACCCCCGCACCGCCCAGGGGAAGCACGAGCAGTCGCCCGCGCCCAACCCATGGGCCGCGCTGTCGGCCCTGTGCGTGGGCTTCTTCATGATCCTCGTCGACTCGACGATCGTCACCGTGGCGACCCCGGCCCTCATGAAGGAGTTGCAGGCCGGCATCAATTCGGTCGTCTGGGTCACCTCTGCCTATCTGCTTGCGTATGCCGTGCCGCTCCTCATCACCGGCCGGCTCGGCGACCGCTTCGGCCCCAAGCGCCTCTACCTCACCGGCCTGACCGTCTTCACCCTCGCCTCGCTCTGGTGCGGACTCTCCGGCACCATCCACGACCTCATCATCGCCCGGGTCGTCCAGGGCCTCGGGGCCGCTCTGATGACCCCCCAAACCATGGCCGTCATCACGCGCATCTTCCCAGCGAACGCTCGGGGTCGCGCGATGGGCATGTGGGGTGCCGTCGCTGGTGTCGCCACCCTCGTCGGCCCCATCCTCGGTGGGGTGCTCGTCGACGGACTCGGCTGGGAGTGGATCTTCTTCGTCAACGTCCCGGTCGGCCTCATTGCGTTCGTCCTCGCGGTGCGCCTCGTCCCACGACTGGAGACCCACCAGCACTCCTTCGACTGGCTCGGGGTTGTCCTCTCGGCCATCGGCATGTTCGCGCTCGTCTTCGGCATCCAGGAGGGCCGCACCTACGACTGGGGCACCATCAGTGGCCAGATCACCGTCTGGCGGCTCATCATTGTTGGCCTGGTCGTCCTCGCCCTCTTCATCCTCTGGCAGGCGCGCAACCGTCGCGAGCCGCTGATCCCGTTGTCCCTCTTCCGGGATCGCAACTTCTCCCTCGCAAACATCGCGATGTCGAGCGTCGGTTTCGCGATCACCGGCATGGCCTTCCCAGTCATGATCTGGGCGCAGGTGGTTCGAGGCTTCTCCCCCACGCAGGCCGCCCTCCTCATGATCCCGATGGCCGTGATCTCGGGCGGTCTCGCACCGGTGGTCGGACGGCTCTCGGACACCATGCATCCCCGCTTCCTGGCCGGTGGCGGTCTGCTCGCCTTCTCCCAGGCGCTCTTCTGGCTCAGCCGGATCATGACGCCATCGACACCGGTGTGGGAGATCCTTCTGCCGATGGCCCTGCTCGGCGTCGGCAGCGGCTTCATGTGGGCGCCAATCTCGTCGACGGCCACCCGCAACCTCCCCCTTCACCAGGCCGGTGCGGGCTCAGGTGTCTACAACACCGTGCGGCAGGTGGGTTCGGTCCTGGGCAGCGCCGCCATCGCGGTCCTCATGGAGAGCCGCATCGCAGCCCACCTCCCGGGGGTCGCGAACACCGCCTCCTTCGGAGAGGGCACGACCACCGCCGCAATCCCGCCGGCCGTCATGGAGGGCTTCAGTCAGGCCATGGCCGACGCCGTCCTGCTCCCGGCCGCGGCACTCCTCGTCGGACTCGTCGCCGCCCTGTGCTTCGAGCGGCCCGCTCACCTGCTCAGCCCCGAAGGCGCACCGACAGACAGGTGACGCAGCCCTCGAGCTTCTCGAATTCGCTGATGTCGGTCGTCGTCACCCTAAATCCGTCAGCGCGGAACGCCTCGGCCGTCGCCTCGGCACTGCTGGCCATCAGGAGGTGGTTCTCGCCGAGGAGCACCACGTGCGACCCGGGCTCCTCGTCGACCGCCCGGAAGCTCGGATAAGCCCCCTCCCAGTCCACGATCGGCGGGTACCCGATCACCGTGCCATCCGGCAACGCGGTGACGGCGGACTTCAGGTGCAAGACGCGCTCGACCGTGACCGCCTGCACTGCCCACTCCCGACTGCGGACAAGATCGGCGACCTGGGCGATGCCGGCACCATTGGTCCGCCCGCCCAATCCGATGTATGCCGTGCGCTTGCCGTCTGCGGTCCGGTCACCTCCGCGGGTGTGCCCGACCTTGAGGACATCACCACCGTCGAGGGTCCCCGGGTTGGTCACGCGGGCCACCTCGAAGCCGAGGTCTCGCATCACACCGTCGACCGCCGCCACCTCGGGTTTGCGCTCATCGGCGCCCGGGTTGGTCAGCAATGCCAGATCGTCGAAGACCACCACGGCGTCCTCGATGAAGACCGCGTCGGGGCAGTCATCCGCCGGGGGCACCTCGATGGTCTCCCAGCCTGCCGAACGCAAGCACCCGGCATACGCCTCCCATTGCGAAAGAGCGAGATCGAGGTCGATCGGTGCGCGCTCGACGTGCGTCACGAGCCCATCGGCGAGGCGCGGACCGGGGCGCCGAATGAGGGCACGGGGGGCAGGCATGGGCACTCCATCAGGGCTCAGAGGGGCGGGAAACCTTGGCCATTCCTTTACTCGAGGCGAACCCTACCGAAAGCCAGTGCGTGGGAGCGTGGCCCAACGCTGCTGGCTCCAGGAGGTGTCCACCGGGTCGATGTGGACTGGTCAGCGGTTACCCCAGGAGGAAGAACGCATGTCCACACGCGCACTGGCCCTGACGATTGCGGGGGCCACTGCCCTCGGCGTCGTGGGCTCACTCACCCCCGCCTCCGCAGCACCGAGCGAGGGGAAGCTGCCTTGGGTTGTCGTGATGGCGGAGTTGCCGGCCGTCGCCTACGAGGGAGGCGTTGCCGGCCTGCCTGCCACCAAGCCCGCCGACGGAGAGAAGATCAATGCGCGGGCGACGAAGGTCAAGGATTACGCCAGCCACCTGAAGCAGAAGCAGGCCGAAGCGCTCGCCGGAGCCGGGGTCTCGGCCAAGCCGGTGAACCAGCTGACGACCGCCGCCAACGGCTTCGCCGTGCAACTGACCGAAGTGGAGGCCGAGCGAGTCCGACAGCAATCCGGCGTGGCCCTCGTGGTTCGGGACAGCAAGCGGCAGAAGCAGACCGACGCATCCCCCGCGTTCCTCGGCTTGAGTTCAGCCGGCGAGGCCTGGGCCACGGGCCTGACGGGAGAGGGTGTCGTCATCGGCGTCATCGACTCGGGCATCTGGCCGGAGCACCCGAGTTTCGCCGACCCCGGCCTTCCCCGTCCTGCCGGTCTGGCCGAGGACATCGCGTGCGACTTCGGCGACACGGCCCACAACCCTGCGGACAAACCGTTCACGTGCCAGAACAAGCTCATCGGGGCCCGTGACATGCGCACGGTCTACAAGGACCTCGAAGGCCCGGAGGTCTACAACTCGGCCCGTGACTACGACGGTCACGGCACCCACACGGCGTCGACCGCGGCCGGCAACGCCAAGGTCAAGGCGAGCATCTTCGGCATTGACCGTGGCACCGTCAGCGGCATCGCGCCCAGGGCCTCGATCATCGCCTACAGCGCTCTCGGCGCGGGTGGAGGCTACGGCTCCGACCTCGCTGCCGCCATCGACCAAGCCGTGACCGACGGCGTGGACGTCATCAACTACTCGGTCGGCTCGTCGACATCGTCCATCGGGATCGACGACATCGCCTTCCTCTTCGCCGCGGACAGCGGTGTCCGGGTGGCCACGTCCAACGGCAACTCCGGTCCGCAGGCCGGCACCATCGGGAGCCCGGCGCAGGTCCCTTGGGTGACTTCCGTCGGCGCGAGCAGCCACAACCGCACGTTCTCGGCCGTCGCGAAGCTCGGCAACAACAAGCGGTATGTCGGCGCCTCGGTCACCGAGGCACTCACGAGCAAGCCGCTCGTGGATGCCGCAGCCCTCGGCAACCCCCTGTGCCTGGAGGACAAGGCCTTCAGTCCTTCCCCTGCAGGCAAGATCGTCCTGTGTGAGCGAGGGGAGAACCCCCGAGTCGCCAAGGGCAAGGCGGTCAAGGATGCCGGCGGCGTCGGCATGATTCTCTTCAACAACGACGACACGATGGCGCTCATCACGGACAGCCACTGGGTCCCCGCCGTCCACGTCAACCACAGCGCGGGGATGGAGATCAAGGCCTACATCGCAACGGCGGGCACCAAGGCATCGGCATCCCTGACCCAGGGGGTGGCGGAAAAGACCAAGGGCTCGGTCATGGCCGACTTCTCGTCCCGTGGTCCGAATGTCGGTCCGGCCAGCGACGACATCCTCAAGCCCGACGTCACCGCTCCCGGCGTCAACATCTTGGCGGGCAACACCCCGACCCCCGGAGACGGTCGCCCGGGGCAGTTGTTTCAATCCATCTCGGGCACGTCGATGTCCAGCCCCGAGGTTGCCGGGCTCATGGCACTCCAGACCCAGGCGCACCCGGACTGGTCACCGGCCGCGGTGAAGTCGTCGCTGATGACGACCGCTCGACAGGACGTCGTCAAGGAGGACGGGACGACCCCGGCGGATCCCTTCGACATGGGTGCCGGTCACGTGAACCCGGGCAAGGTCAAGAGCAAGGGATCGATGTTCAACCCCGGCATCATCTTTGACGCTGATCTCCTCGATTACGCCGGGTTCGTCTGCGGCAGCGCGGAGAACTTCTTCGGCCCGGACAGCTGCGCTTTCGTGCAGTCGTTGGGTCGCTCCTTCGAGGCCTCGCAGGTCAACCTCGCCTCGATGGCCAACGGGTCAGTAGCCGGCAGCACGTCCTTCACCCGGACCGTGACGAATGTGTCGGGCAAGGCGCTCAGCCTCAAGGCGCACGTCGAGGCTCCTGAGGGCTACAAGGTCACCGTCACTCCCGAACGGATCAAGATGGAGGACGGCGGGACCGCCACCTTCACCGTGAAGGTGGACAACATCGGCAGTCCCGTGGGCGCGTGGAGGTTCGGAGCTCTGCGATGGAAGGGCCTCGGCTACGACGTGCGGAGTCCGATCGCGGTGAAGGCGAGTTCGATCTCGGCACCCGGTGAGGTCACCGGCTCGGGCGCAAGCGGTACCGGGACGATGACGGTGGGCTTTGGCTACACGGGCCCCTACTCGGTCGACGCCTACGGCTTGGCGGCGGAGGAGGTCACGGAGGGATCGGTCACCCAGGACCCGACCCCCTCACCGGACGACCCATCCTTCGACCCGACGGACGCGGGCAACGGCGCCACTGTGCACGAGGTCGACCTGACTGGGACGAAGTACTTCCGCCTCACCCTGGATCAGGGAGATCTGACGGGGGCCAGCGCTGAGGTCGCCGACCTCGACGTCTATGTCTATGACCCCGACGGAAACCTCGTCGCGCTCTCGGGCTCGGAGGACACCCACGAGTCGCTCGAGGTCAGGGATCCTCAGCCGGGCATCTACAAGGTGTTTGTCCACGGCTTCGGCGCAGGCGACGGCGTCGGGTACCGCTTCCACTCGTGGAAGGTGTCCGCGACACCCAACGCCGGCACTCTCAAGGTGTCGAGTGCCCCGACTTCAGCCGTCCTCGGCCAGAGCGGCACCCTCACGTACGAGTGGAGCGGTGTTGCCGCGGGAACAGTTGGAGTGGGGGTGCTCTCACACAAGGATGCGAACGGTGAGATGGGCACGACGATCGTGACCATCACCAACTGATGGCGGCGTGAGCCAGACTGGGGCGCATGAAGGTCATCGTCTTCGGCGCCACCGGCATGGTCGGTCAGGGCGTGCTGCGTGAATGTCTGCTCGACGACCGCGTCGAGAAGGTGCTCGTCATTGGCCGGGCTCCCGTACATCAGAGCGCGCCCAAGCTCGAGCAAGCGGTCGTGCCCGAGCTGTTCGACCTGTCCTCGGTGGCCGATCGCATGGCGGGCTTCGACGCGGTCTTCTACTGCTTGGGTGTGTCGTCGGTCGGGATGAAGGAGCCCGAATACACCCGGATCACCAAGGATCTGACGCTGTCGATCGCCGATGTCGTTCAAGCGCAGTGCGGGTCAGGCGTGCGCTTCATCTATGTCTCGGGTGGATCCACGGACTCGACCGAGCATGGCCGCGTGATGTGGGCGCGCGTCAAGGGTGCCACCGAAAACGCCCTCTTGGCGCAATTCCCGTATGCCGTGATGTTCCGTCCCGGTTTCATCCAACCTCTGCACGGGGTCCGGTCCAAGACGGCGTGGGTCGACCGGATCTACCGAGTCACCGCTCCCCTGGCGCCCACCCTGCGCCGGCTGGCGCCGGGCTACGCGACCACGACCGAGGAAATCGGCCGCGCCATGATCAATGTGGCAGCGATGGCCCCAGAGTCATTGCGGGACAACCGAATCTACGAGAACCGCAACCTGGTTTCCCATGCTTGAGGGCGAACAGTCTCAGGGGATTGAGTCCGCCGAATTTGGCCCATTGTTCGCCATGTTTTCTTCACCGGATTGATTGGTGGCGTCCTTGGTCACCAAGGCCCGGAACGTGATCTTCGAGTTTGTGGCGATCCCCGCGGAGTAGCTGAATGTGATGCTGACGTTTGAGCATGCCTTCACGACGCCGGCATATTTGAGAACTGTGTAACTGCCTGTTCGAATCACGTACGACCAGTCCGTGGGGAGGCCGGTGGTTGGGATCGTCAAAGTGCCGGCCGTCGGGTTGTATATCCACACATTGAAGGATCCCGTGGTGTCAGCCATGCCGATGTTGTCCACCCTGTAAACGACTGACGTTACGTTCGCTGTCTTGGTCGAATTGGGTACGACGGATGGGCGCAAGTCCGGGTAGGGCTTGGCGCCCAGGATGGTCTGGGTGGTGCTGGGAGCGCAAGCCTCCGTACTCGACAGCACGGCGGTGACTTTTCCACTGTGCAAGGGCACGCCCGTGGAACTGAAGATGATGGGCAGGACGACCGACCCACTGGTCGGCAGCCCGCCAACCCCGGTCACCGTGATGGTGCCATCGGCGTTCGTCGTGGCGGTCCACGACGCACTGGGCATGGTCCCTGGCGTGATCGTGCCACCACCGCTCTCAGTGAGCGTGAAGCTCACGACGATAGCCGTGCCAGCGGGCACGGGGGCACTCGGAGAGTTGGCCACGGTGAAGTTGATCGTCACGGGGTTGGGGTCATTGTTCGGTGTGGCCGTCGCTCCCGTGCAAGAGCCCCCGATCGTGGCGTTGACGGACTGTGGCGAGGTCACCGTGAGACCCGCGCACGAGCTGGCAAGGGCCGGTGCCGCACCGGCCAGGGCGAGGGCCGGGACACTCCATGCCGCTGCACCGAGAGCGACGCGCCGCGACGGGCGCGCAGAACCAACAGACACCGTAGAAACCTCCGCGACGTGCTGGTGTCCCCGCGACACCAAGCGCCGAAACTTTACTGTTTGCAGAAGGTTTTGCGCAAACGCTTCCGCACGAGCGCTCCGCCTCAGAGAACCCCGTGCCAGCTCTTCACGACGCGGATGACGCCCTCATACCAAGAGTGGTCGTAGCCGTCGAGCGCCGTGAGCCAACTGCTGCCGTGGATGTGGCCTTCGTGGCAACTCGTCGACACCTCAACACCGGCGGTCCGCAAGGAGCCGACGAAGGCGGCACCCTGGTCACGAAGCGGGTCGAACTCCGCCGTGGTCACCAGGAAGGGTGGCAGGCCAGCCAGGTCCCCGAACTGGGGAGACACCCGTGGATCAGTGGGCGTCGCGCCGCCGAAATACCAGTGCCCCATGAGCGGGAGCATCGCGATTTCGAGCCCATATCCGGTCCCGAACTGCTCCAATGATGGAGTGGGCGGCACGGTGAAGTCGACGGCGGGCACATCCAGCCAGACACCTCTCAGGAGGGATTCTCCAGCATCCCGAAGCGCGAGAGCAGCCGAGGCCGCGAGGTTCGCTCCAGCGGACTCCCCGCTGAGCGTCACCGTCTCCACGGGTACCCCGAGGTCCACCAACTCGGTCGGCGACGTGGCGACCCAACGAAGGACACCAAGGACATCGTCCAGACCCGCGGGGAAGGGATGCTCCGGGGCCAGTCGGTAATCAACCGACAGGACCGGCATCTGCAGAGCCGCCGCGAGCTCACGACACATGGGATCCGCGGTCGCGATGCTGCCCATCCACCAGCCACCCCCGTGGAGATGGACATGCAGTCGTCCTACCCCATTTCCATCGCCCGACGGGCCCTTGGCCTCGTGTCCAAGATCAGCCGGCACATGGAGCCGCACCGGGACCGGCACCGACTCCCCCGGCAGCGACTCCCCCAGCACCGACAGGTCATGCGTGGTCACGTGGTCGCTGCCTCGGACGAAGCGATGCAGGTCGATCAAGCCCGCATCCGCAGCCGCGCGCAACTCGGCAACAGTTGCCGAGGGGTCCAGTTGCGGGCGCGATGCTGCCTCGTCGAGCAGCGCGCGCACGGATGGGAGCAGTTCAGCCACGGGATCCTCCAGCATTGATCGGGCGATGACGTCATCCTGAGGCAGTGCGACACGCCACGCTTGCTCTTGACACTTACACGAGTAAGCATCACCCTAACCATGTGGGGGTGACAAGTGCCGACATCGCCGAGCGGGCAGGGGTGTCTCGGGCCACGGTGAGTTATGTCCTCAACGACAACCCCCGCCAATCGATCTCGCCGGCCACCCGGGCGACCGTCCTGCAAGCAGCCAGGGACCTGGGCTATCGACCCAACGTCGCCGCTCAAGCCCTACGGTCGGGCCGCGGGCGCGCCGTGGTCTTCCCGCTCCCCGGGCTCGGCCACACCCACATCGTGACCCAGCTCATCGGGGCCTGTCAGTCGGCCCTCGATGACTTCGGCCTGGCCCTCGTGGCCGACCACACGGCATACGAATCGGTCGATGCCCAACTCGACGCGTGGCTCAAGCATTCGCCGGCAGCAGTGATCGATCTGCTTCTCCCCCATGGTGATCCGGTCCTCCCTGCCCTTCGCTCCCGGGGAATCCAAGTGCTGTCATCGGCCATGGACACCGAGGCCGGCTGGGAGAGCACGAGCGATGCCTTGGCCCGCGAATGCCGCCTCACCCAGATCACCCACCTGCTCGACCGGGGCGCCACGGACATCGCGATCGTCGTGCCCCCGATCCTCCCCACCGACCCGCGCACCCAACGCGCTTTCCTCGCCCAGGTGCGCCGTCTGGCCAAGCAGCGCGGCGCACGCGTGCGTCTGGCACGCGTGCGGCTGGACTCCACGGCAGTGAGCCGGCTGGTCGACCGCTGGGTCGCTGATCCCGGCCCGCGCCCCGATGCCGTTGCGGCACACAACGACGATTATGCGATCGCCGTCCAGAGCGCCCTGCTCGCCCACGGAGTCCGCGTCCCGGACGACGTGCAGGTCATGGGCGTGGACGACATCCCCTTGGCCCGGGCCGTCACGCCCTCCCTGACGAGCATCACCGCGGACTTCGCTCCCTACGGACGCGCTGTCGCCGCCGCCGTCATGAACAGTCTCGCCAAGCGCAGCAACTCGACCCCGCTCCCCCTGCCACCGCACCACCTTGTGGTGCGCTCATCCACTCGTTCGGAGTCCTGATGCCTCTCCCTCCCAAGGTCCGCGCCCTCATGGGGGTCACTGATTTCCTCACCAAGGTCGGGTTGGGCGTGACTCCCGAGAAGATCAAGGCCACATCGATGGAGAAGCGTCTCGCGAGCGCTCCGCCGAAGTGGTCGATCGACCCGCACCCCGCCGACGTGATCGTCACCGATCATGAGACCGACAGCGGGATCAGAGTGCGTCTCTTCCGGGTGCCAGCGAACACTCCGCAGCCCTTCCTGCTCTACATTCACGGCGGCGGCTGGTCGGTCGGAGGTTTCCCGTCGACCGACCACATCACCGCGCGGCTGGCGCACGACACGGGGATCGCCGTGCTCGCCGTCGAATACCGGCTCGCTCCCGAACACCCCTATCCGGCCGCCCTCGAAGACCTCGAATCAGCCTTGGCCTGGGCCGACGCCCACGCCGGTGACCTGGGCTTCGACATGTCACGACTGGCGGTCGGGGGCGACAGCGCCGGAGGGAACCTGGCAGCCGCCCTGACTTTGCGGCTGCGCGACAGCGGCCGTCCGCTCAGCGCTCAGTTGCTCATCTACCCGGCTCTCGACGCCACGATGAGCACGCCTTCAGGACAGTCGTATTCGGGACCGGGCGCCAAGCCGGCCGCCCTGTCGACCGTGTGGGATTGGTATGCCGGGGGCGCGGATCGCGCGAACCCCGAGATCTCCCCCTTGCTGGCCCCAGACGTCAGCGGGCTACCGCCGACTCTGGTGATGACGGCCGCCTACGACGTCCTCCACGACGAAGGCGAGGCGTATGCCGTCCGGCTGCGTGAGGCGGGCGTCCCGACGACATTCGTCGATCACCCTGACTGGCCACACGCCTTCTTCTCCCTGCCCAAGCTCTATCCGGGCATCGACAAGGCCTGGCAGACCGTCGCCGACTTCCTCCGCCGCAACCTCTGACGTCAGCGGAGGGCGAGGGCAGCGAGAGCGGCGTTGACGATCGAGCCGGGCGTCAGGTCGTGGATCTCATAGAGGTCCTGCACGGTGCCGGACTGGCCGAAGGAGTCGACCCCGAGCGACACCGCGGGAACCCCCAATGCCGATCCGAGCCAGGCCATGGCATGTGAGCTGGCGTCGTGCACCGTGACGATCGGTGCCCGCATGTCGAAGGCGGCGCGAAGCGCACCCGGGATCGACGGTGTCGTCGCCGTGCGAATCCCCTGACGAAGCGTGCGCTGCCACGCGGCATACAAGCGATCGAGGCTCGTCACGTCGATGACGTGCGCCGCGATGCCCTCCTCCTCCAACTCGGCAGCCGCGGCGAGGGCCTCGGGCAGGACCGCACCCGAAGCCGCGATCTGGACCGTGGGCACGCCCTCCCGTTGACCGGCCTCGACGAGGCGATAGGCGCCCGCGAGCACCTGACGGCGCAGGGTGGCGTCGCCGATCCGCGCACGCGCCTCCTCGAAGGGCGCCTGATCGAGCGGACGCGTCGTCAGACGGAAGTAGTAGCAGCCGTCCTGCGCCTGCCCAACGGCATCGGCACGACCGGGGTCGGCGACGTGGGCCAGCGCGTCACAGAGCAGCCAGTCCAAGGCGCTCGCATAGGCGGGCTCGATGAGAGTTGTGTTGGGCAGTTCCAAGCCCACGGATGCGGTGATCGTCGACTGGTGGGCGCCACCTTCGGGGGCCAGCGTCACCCCGGACGGGGTGCCCGCGACGACGAAACGGGCGCCGTTGTAGGCGGCGTAGACAAAGGCATCGAGCCCCCGCAGCACGAAGGGGTCATACAGCGTCCCGACCGGCAGCAGCGGCTGGTCGGACAGGTCCCACGACAGGCCGAGCTGACCCAGTAGGAGGAAGAGGTTCATCTCCGAGATGCCAAGCTCGATGTGTTGTCCCGCAGGGCTTTCGGTCCACTTGACCAACGGATCCGGGCTCCATGTCCGACGCTCCTCGGGGGCGAAGACGCCGGTGCGATTGATGAATCCGGCAAGGTTGGTGGACGTCGCCACATCCGGCGCCGTCGTCACGAGGTGCTTGCCGACCGATGGGTCGCGCGAGAGATTGACGAGAACTCGCCCGAAGGCCTCTTGCGTCGAGATCGGCTTGCCGGAGCGCAGGTCGGTCGAGACCGGCACCTTCAGTGGGTCGCGCTGAGTGCGGGCCGGACGGACGAGTGCCTGGGAGCGCAGGCCGACCCACTGACCAGCCGAACTGGTGGGATCAATCCGGTCCCACTCGGTCTCGCGAGTGAGTCCGTTGCGCAGCCTCAGGTCATCGATCTGCTCGGTCGAGAGGAGGGCCGAGTGGTTGCGCGGATTGCCGGCCATCGGCAGACCCCATCCCTTGACCGTGTAGGCGAAGACCACGCTCGGCCGGTCCGCGACGGCATCGCACGCGGCATAGGCGTCGAGCATCGCCTCCATGTCGTGCCCACCGAGATCGGTGACGAGGGAAGCCAAGTCGGCGTCCGGCATACCGTCGAAGAAGGCGACCACCTCGGCGGGTGCCCCTTCAAGGAAACGCTCTCGGACGGCGGCTGGCTCGAGTCCGAAGAGCGACTGGAAGCGCTCATTGGGCATCGCATCGATCCAGGCTTCCAGCGCGGCTCCGCCGGGCTGGGCGTATGCCGTGGTGAGACGAGGTCCGTATTTCACCTCGAGCACGTGCCATCCAGCCGCCTCGAATTGGGCACGCCATTGCTGGATGCGAATGCCCGGGATGACTCGGTCCAGGGACTGTCGGTTGAAGTCGACGATCCACATGACCTTGCCCAAGCCCTGAGTTGCGTTGTCCGCCACGGCTTCCCAGATGTTGCCTTCGTCGAGCTCGGCGTCGCCGAGGAGGGCGATGAAGCGGCTGGCCGGGCGCTCGCCGAAGTGGGCGTCGACATAGCGACGGGTCGCCGCAGCGAAGAGCGGTGCTGCTGGTCCCAGGCCCACCGACCCGGTCGAGAAGTCGACCGGATCGGGGTCCTTGGTCCGCGAGGGGTAGGACTGCAACCCGCCCTTGGCGCGCAGGGTGGAGAGGTAGGACTTGTCGAGATTGCCCAAGAGGTACTGGATCGCATGGAAGACCGGCGAGGCGTGCGGCTTGACGCTGACCCGGTCGGCCTGGTCGAGGTGGGCGAACCAGAGCGCCGTCATGGCCGTGACGAGGCTCGCGCTGCTCGCCTGGTGGCCGCCGACCTTGACACCGTCACCGGCGCCGCGGTCATGGTTGGCCGAGTCGACGATGCGGGTGCTCAGCCAGAGGACGCGCTGGGCGATCTCGTCGAGGACCTTGGTGTCCGGGCGATCCATCACCACTCCTGTCAGAAGCCGAAGATGCCTGAGTAGGCATTGAGCGCCGGCTGCCCACCGAGGTGGGCGTAGAGGACGCGACTGTCCGTGCCGATCTCGCCATCCTTCACGAGATCGATGAGTCCCGCCATGGACTTGCCCTCGTAGACAGGGTCGATGATCATCGCCTCGAGTTCACCGCTCAGCCGGATGGCGTCGATCGTGGACTGCACCGGGATGCCGTACAGGTCGCCCGCCCAACCCTCGAGGACGGTCAACTCGTCGTCGCGGAGGTCACGGCCGAGCTCGATGAGTTCGGCCGTGTGGCGGGCGATGCGACCGACCTGATCGCGGGTCTTCTCCAGGGTGGCGGAGGCATCGATGCCGATGACGCGGCGCTTGATGCCGGTCAGGTCCTCAAGTGCGGCGAAGCCGGCGATCATGCCGGCGTGCGTCGAGCCCGTGACGGTGCAGACGACGATGGTGTCGAAGAGGATGCCGAGCTCCTGCTCCTGCTCGGCGACCTCGAAGGCCCAGTTGGCGAAGCCCAGCCCTCCGAGGGGGTGCTCGGAGGCACCAGCCGGTATGCCGTAGGGCGTGCCGCCGTTGTCGCGCACCTCCTGCATGGCCTCCTCCCACGAGGAGCGGATGCCGATGTCGAAGCCAGCCGGGTCGAGACGGGAGTCCGCTCCCATGATCCGGCTGAGCAGGATGTTGCCGACCTTGTCGTTGACCGGGTCGTTCCAGTCGACCCACTTCTCCTGCACGAGACGGCACTTGAGGCCGAGGTGGGCAGCGACGGCGGCGACCTGACGGGTGTGGTTGGACTGGTAGCCCCCGATGCTGACGAGCGTGTCAGCGCCCTGGGCCAGGGCGTCAGGGACGATGTACTCGAGCTTGCGGGTCTTGTTGCCGCCGAAGGCCAGACCGCTGTTGACGTCCTCACGCTTGGCCCAGATCTCGGCGCCGCCGAGGTGCTGGGTGAGTCGCTTGAGCGGGTGGACCGGGCTCGGGCCGAAGGTCAGTTGGTGCCGGGGGAACTCGTGCAGTTTCATCAATTCTTCTCTCTTGTATGCCGTGGGGCTGGGTCAGAGGGTGTCGAGCAGGGGCTGGAGCGAC
>DAOLRO010000040.1:0-3489 GCA_035418665.1 Phycicoccus sp. | reverse complement strand
CGCGCAGCCTCAAGGTCGTCGACGTCTACATTGGCCACCGGTCCCCCGCTGGTGTCGCCAGGGGCGAGAGCAACCTCGAAGCCGTCGACGTTGTAGCCGACGTAATAGGGCGTGTCCGTGTGGGGCTCACCAAGCACCGCTCCGTAGACCTTCTTGGCGGCGTCGATGTCGGAGACGGGGATGACCAAACTGCGGATGGCTGGGCTCATGCGGCCCAGACTAGGTGCATGTCGGACCTTCCCGATGGCTTCGTCGCCCGTCAGCTCAGACCCGCCGATGCAGGCGATGCGTATGCCGTGTACGCCGCCGACGAGGTCGCCGACGCGGGCACTCTCGCCATCGAACTCGAGGACATCGAAGCCGATTGGGCACGACCCAGTTTCGACCTCCCTCAGGACGCCATCGGCATCGAGGACCGCAACGGCCAACTGGTCGCTGCGGCCGAGGTCACGCGTCGAGGCACCCGGGCCGAAGGTGCAGTCCGCCCCGACGTCCGAGCGCTCGGTCTCGGCACCTGGCTCCTCGGCTGGATCGGGCGGCGGGCACGAGTGATGGGGGCGACCAGCGTCGGACAGAGCATCCCCGCGGGATCGGCCGCCGACTCGCTACTTGCAGCGCATGGACACGAGGTCGACTACCACGCTTGGGTACTCCAATTCCCGACTGCCACGGAGCTTCCCGACGCCCCCACCCCCGCCGGAACCACCCTCGAAACCGCAGCAGACGACGAGACGAGGCACACGGCATACGAGGTGATCGAGGAGGCGTTCAGCGCGTGGCCGGGTCGGACGCCCACGACCTACGAGGACTGGGCGGCCACCTCGATCCACCGACCCGGGACCCAGGAGTGGCAACTCCGCGTGGCTCGCGATACCCAAGGGGCTGTCATCGGAGCATGCTTCACCATCCTCGACACCCAAGGGACGGGCTACGTCGACCAGGTCGCCGTCCGGGCGGCGCATCGGGGTCGAGGAGTGGGTGCGGCGCTGGTCGTTGACGGCTTCCGACAGGCGGTCTCGCGAGGTGCAAGCTTGTGCGAATTGTCGACAGACAGCCGGACGGGCGCATTGGGCCTTTACCAACGACTCGGGATGACGGTCACGCAGGACTGGGTGCACCGCCGCTTGCAGCTCTGAACCCCTTGGCACGGAGCGCTCAGGACTCGAGGAGATGCTCCCGTCCGAACATGGCGGCCGCCTGCCGGGCGGTGGGAGTGCCGGCTTCGAGATCGGCCCCCGCCTCATGCAACAGGCGCACGATGTCGTCCTCTCCCTTGAAGAGTGCGCCGGCAATGACCGACTGGTCACGCGCATTGCGCAGCTCGGGGTCAGCGCCACGGTCGAGCAGCGCCTCGACCGTCTCGGTGGCACCGTGGTAGGCGGCGAGCATGAGCAGCGAATTTCCCTCTGCGTCAATGGTATCCACGGGCAATCCGTGCTCGATGAACTCGATCAACTCGGCCGTCTGCCCTTGACGTGCCAAGTCACTCGCGAGGGAGAGAACGCGCGCTTGCTGCTCAGGAGAAAGTTCGGTCACGTGGCCATTCTCCCAGGAGAGGCAACCAGGGGCTGGTCACCGTCACCCGAGAGTGGGCGGACGCAGCATCTGTGAGGCGAGGTCGTCTCGGTTGCGATAGATCCCCGCGTTGAGGGTCAGCGTGCTGGCGGTCTGCCGCACCGCGCCGGCGCCGTTGTCCAGGCTGGTCTTGCTGGTCGCCAGTCCCTTGTTGAGCGCCTCGGCGAGCGCCGCGGCCCCGGGCGCCTCGCCGAGGTCCGCTGCGTCGACGGTGATGCCCTCGACGAAACCGGCAGCCTTGGTCAACGGCGTGGCCGCCGCATCGAGGTCACCGGCTGCTGCCTTGAGGGACTCCGTGGACACCTCGAAGTCCGCCGTGAGCCCGAGCGCCGACAGGGACGTCTTGGTCATGTAGGGATTGGCCCACAGACCGCTGTCCCCGAAGAACCACCAGCCGGTGTTCTTGCGGTCGTAGTTCTCGGCGCCCGATTCGTAGGTCGCGATGATGTGGCCGTCGAGCTCGATGATCCCCTCGGACATGTTCGGCAGCTCATACGGGTCGCCCCGCTCCCCCGCCTCGGACGAGGCGTCGTTGCGGTCCTGGACGATCAGCCGCCCCTGCTTGTCCCGACCCCACGAAGAGCTGAAGACGAACTCGCCATCACGCACCACGACGCCTTGGGTCTGGGGTGGGGTGGAGACATAGCCGTCGCCACCGCCGAATCCGGAGTCCTTGGTCCAGCCACCATCACCATCGGAGGTGTAGCGGTAGAGCTTGCCGTCGGTGCCCTTGTCCTTGGTGAAGGAGCCGACATAGAGGTTTCCGTCCTTGATCGTCGCGTAGGAGCCGGCGGGGATGCTCATCGGCGGACGGACAGGAGTGACCGGCCCAGAACCGCCGGCCTTGAGATCGGAGTTGCGGTAGGTGAAGAGTTGTTCGGGACTGCTCGAGGTGACGTATGTGTAGGTGCCGTCCGAGGTGACCCCGCCGACGTGGTCAGGGAGCCCCGAGCGATCCGGCCCTCCCTTGGTCCCGCCGAGTTGCATGTCGACCACTTCCTTGCCGGTGGCCGGATCGATCATCGAGATCGTCGGAAATCCGCCGTCCTTGGGGTAGTTGGTCTGCAGGATCCACCCAGTGCTCGGGTCATAACCCAGGCCTTGCGGGATCAGTCCTCGTTTGTCCCCGGTCAAGAGGGTGTTCGGGATGACCGGACCGAGTTCCCCACCGTGTTCGGCAAGCCACTGCTTGGTCTTGGCGTCACCGTGCTCGAACCATTTCTTCGTGGTGCCGTCCATCGTCGACGTGTCCACCGATTCGCCCTTGGCGAAGACTTCGATCGTGCCCAGTTGTTGTCCGTATGCCGTCCGCGCGGCTCCCACATTGGCCGCGACGATGAGGGCGAGGACTTGTTCGACGATCTCGTTCAGGTCACCCGGCCGATCACGCCATGGCTTCATCGCGCTCGTCGCGTTCTGCTCCATGGAGTCGTAGGCCTGCGCCGCGGCGCGAAGTGCGGATTCGAGCCGGCCAAGGTAGAAGCGGGTCACGTTGATGCCCTGGGTCACCCCGGCCGTCCGGATGTTGTAGGCCTCTGAGGCCGAACCCGACCATGTCGGGCGCTTGCCAGCCTCCTCGACCAATTCAGATGTGTTCTCGACCTTCTTGATGGCGTCGCCCACGGTGTCGGCATCGCTTCGCAACGCGGAGGGACGGCCCGAGCAGAGCGCGCTGAAGATCTCCTCCGGATCGATCATGGCACCCCCTCCATCCGATCATCCAAGCACGAGATGAGCGAACTGTCGGTGGGGAGCACTCCCCCTTTCGGGACAGAGCACTTCCCCTTTCGGGGCAGAGATCGAGGCGTCGGTCCTGCGGCGAACGCCGTCAGCGGCCGCCCTCGACGAGCTTCTTGAGCTCGGCCATGGCGCCGGTGGTCTGGCCCGGGAGTTGCTTCTTGATCATCGGACCGA
>DAOLRO010000039.1:0-18557 GCA_035418665.1 Phycicoccus sp. | reverse complement strand
CGACGTCGACGACCGGAAGCTCGAGCAGGCCAAGAAGTTCGGCGCCACCCACACGGTCAACTCCACAAACGAGGACGCGGTCGAGAAGATCCGCGAATACACCGGTGGTTTCGGTGCCGACGTCGTCGTCGAGGCGGTCGGTCGGCCAGAGACCTACGAGCAGGCCTTCTTCGCCCGCGACCTGGCCGGCACCGTGGTGCTGGTCGGCGTGCCGACGCCGGACAAGCAGATCACCCTGCCGCTCATCGAGATCTTCGGCCGAGGGGGCGCCCTGAAGTCGAGTTGGTACGGCGACTGCCTGCCCTCACGTGACTTCCCGATGCTCGTCGACCTCTACAAGCAGGGCCGCTTCGACCTCGGCGCCTTCGTCACCGAGAAGATCGCTATCGGCGACGTCGAGGCCGCCTTCGACAAGATGCACCATGGCGACGTGCTCCGCTCGGTCGTCGTGCTGGACTGACCGACTCCGACTGATCGACTTCCGAATTCGCCTGCAGGACAAGCAAGAAAAGGGGTATGCCGTATGGCCCATTCACATCCCATCCTCCCGATCTCGCCCGGTGGCGTCCGCATCGAGCGCGTCGTGACCTCGGGTGTCTTCGAACTCGATGGGGGCTCGTGGGAGGTCGACAACAACGTCTGGATCGTCGGGGACGACGAGGAGTGCGTCGTCATCGACTGCGCCCACGAAGCCGCGACGATCCTGGCCGCGATTGCGGGTCGTCGGGTCGTCGCTCTCCTGTGCACCCACGGTCACAACGACCACGTCAATTCCACCGATGCCGTCAAGGCGGCCACCGGCGGGCAGACCTGGCTCCACCCGGCGGATCGTGTGCTCTGGGACCAGTCCCAGACCTCGGCCCCGGACAACGATCTGGCTGATGGGCAGATCTTCACCGTCGGCGACGTGACCCTGCAGATCCTGCACACGCCCGGTCACGCCCCGGGGGCCTGCTGCATCCGGGTGCCCGAACTCGGCGTCGTCTTCTCGGGGGACACGCTGTTCAACGGTGGACCCGGCGCGACTGGGCGATCGTTCAGCCACTTCCCGACGATCATCGACTCGATCCGAGAGCAACTGCTCACGCTTCCCGATGACACGGTCGTCCTCACCGGCCACGGCGACGCAACGTCGATCGGTGCGGAGAAGCCGAACCTCGGCGAATGGATCGCCCGCGGCCACTGACTCCTCGAGTTGGGTGCGCTCGGGTTGGCCCCAGCAGATCCCTGCGCACCCAACTCCGATGGCTCAGCGGTACTGCTCGGGGATTTCGAGGTCGAACCTTGCGCACAGGGCCCGCACGTCGGCCCGATCATGGTGATCACCGACATAGGCATCATGGAACTCCACCAGTCAGGGGGCGGCCACGCAGTCGACCTCGCGGTCGGCGATGACGCCGGAGCCGGCGAGCGAGCCGGCCGGGTAGGCCGAGTCCCGTTCGCGTGGTCCGAGGAAGGCGCGACCGTCGTCAGCGAAGGTGACGACGTGGAGGTCGAGGACAGCTCGACAGGGGTGCTGGAGCAGGAAGTTCCAGGGCGTGGCCCCGGACTCGCCCACCCGGGTGAAGCCCGCGGCCGTGATGACGGCGAGACACGGCGCCAGGTGCCTCTCCTCGATGACGAAGTCCAGATCGCCGTGCACCCGGGTCTGCTTGCCCAGCAGCGCATCCACCGCCCAGCCTCCATCGATCCACAGCCGGGCACCTGCGGATTCGGCGAGATCCAGCACCCAATGGACGTGTTCGGCCGTGGTGATGCTGCCGGCCGGCGTGCTCGTCATGGGGTGAGTATTTCGTAGGGGTGGATCGATCGAGGGGTGGGCCGAGACGCGTGAGTTGCCCGCTCAGGACTGGTGGAAGGGGGCGCGCCAGTCCTGGGGCGGGTCCTCGCCGACCCGCCCGTCGATGTCCTCGCGCAGGAGGTCTGCGTGTCCGCAGTGCCGGCCGTACTCCTCGATGAGCCCGCACAACAGGGCTCGGAGGCTGGGTTGCCACTCCGGTCGACCCAGGTCGACCCGCTGGTCCATCCCGCCCTGGGCGAGTACCTCGGCGATCGCCGCACGCGACCGGACGACGGCGGAGTCGTAGAGGTTGTAGAGCACTACGGGACTGTCGTTGCTGGCAGTCCGGAACTCCCAGTCCGGTGTGCCGTCCTGACCGAGTTCGCCCCAGACCGTGGGGTAGCCGTGCCCCGCGAACAAGTTCGTGAAGTAGTGGTCCTCCACGAGAGCCAAGTGCTTGAGCAGCGAGCCGAGGGTCAACTCGGACCGACCGACCCGATGCGCGAGGCCGTTGGCATCGAGTCCGTCCGCCTTCCACCGGAAGGTCGCGCGCATGCGCTCGATCGACCCGAGCACCTGCTCGGCGTCGGTCCCCGCCAATGGTGGCTCCCACGGCGGAGGCGAAGCAGAGTCGCTCATTCGGACGTCCCGTCCTCGCCCTCCGCTGCGCTGGTGCTCTCAGGCGCGACACCGGCCGGAGCGGAGAAGTCGATGTCCGCCGCCGCCGCGACTTGACCGGTGGCCTTGGGCGTGCGGGTGAAGGACCAATAGAGGTTGGTGTAGGCGATCGCGTCATCGACCCCGATCGGTGACCCCCACTCGCGCATGTCCTCGGTCGTGTGCGCGTCCGACACAAGCGTGGTGTCGTAGCCGCGCGTGATCGCTCCGTGCAGGGTCGAGCGGATGCAGGCATCAGTCTGGGCCCCGCAGACCACCAATGACCCGGCGTCCGCCGTGCCCAGGACCTCTTCGAGATCGGTCGCCTCGAAGCTGTCGCCGAAGTTCTTGTGCACGATCGGCTCACCCTCAGCCGGGGTCAACTCGTCGACGATCCGCCAGCCGTCGCTGTCACGCACCAGGCCCTTGTCGTTGTGTTGGACCCAGACGACCGGCGCTCCCTGGCCTCTTGCCCGGTCCACGAGAGACCCGATCCTCGCGACGACCTCGTCCCGGTTGGGAGAGGGGGCGACGACATCCTTCTGGACATCGACGACGAGCAATGCCGTCTTGGCGCGGTCGGTGCGTGCCATGGGAGTTCTCCTTGTCGCAGGGGGATTGCCCTTGTCGGGGATGGTTCCGTGCCCACCACGCTAGGTGAGGGCACCGACAATCGGGGGCGGACGGCATACGAAATGGGTTGGAAAATGGGGATGGGCGGAGGCGATTCGGGGCGGCGGGCGACGACGTGGGTTGGGAAATGGGAGGCGCGCGAAACCCGTAAACTTGGGCGGGTGACCCTCAGACTTGAAGACTCGCTGACCGGCGAGTTGCGTGACTTCGTCCCCGTGACCCCGGGCAAGGTCGGCATCTACATCTGCGGGCTCACCACGCAGGCTCCGCCCCACCTCGGGCACGTCCGCTTCGCGGTCGCCTTCGACGTGCTGCGCCGCTGGCTGGTGCGCGGTCACGGTTATGACGTCACGCTCATCCGCAATGTCACCGACATCGACGACAAGATCCTCGCCAAGTCGGCCGAGAGTGGCGAACCTTGGTATGCCGTGAGCTACCGCAACGAGGTGGAGACGGCTGCCGCTCTGGCCGACTTGGGCGTGTTGCCCCCGACCTACGAGCCGCGCGCGACGGGGCACGTGCCCGAGATGGTCACCCTCATGGAGCAGATCATCGAGAAGGGCCATGCCTATCCGGCGGCCGATGGCAGTGGTGATGTCTACTTCGACGTGCGGTCGTGGCCGACCTACGGGGCCCTGACCAAGCAGCGCATCGACGACATGAGTGATGCCGAGGACGCCGATCCCCGCGGCAAGCGCGACCCGCGCGACTTCGCCCTGTGGAAGGGCCACAAGGCGGACGAGCCAGCGACCGCGTCGTGGCCCACACCCTTTGGTGCCGGCCGGCCCGGCTGGCACCTCGAGTGCTCGGCCATGGCCCGCAAATATCTGGGCGACACCTTCGACATCCACGGTGGCGGCGTCGACCTGCGCTTCCCGCACCACGAGAACGAACTCGCTCAATCCACTGCTGCCGGACTGGGATTCGCCAACTACTGGCTGCACAACGGCTGGGTCACCATGAGTGGCGAGAAGATGAGCAAGTCACTCGGCAACTCACTTCGCGTCTCCACGGTGCTCGAGGAGCACCGACCGCTCGTCGTCCGCTACTACCTGACGGCGGCCCACTACCGCTCGATGATCGAATATCAGGAGACCTCCTTGGCCGAGGCGGCTGCGGCGGTCGAACGGATCGAGGGTTTCCTGCAACGGGCACTGCCGGGCGTGCACACCCTCCTCCCGACGGGTGAGGAAGAGTTGCCCGAGGACTTCCGCGAGGCCCTCGACGACGACCTCGGGGTCTCGGGCGCGCTGGCCGTCATCCACGACACCGTGCGCCAGGGCAACACCCATCTCGACGACGGTGACGTCGACGACGCTGCGGATGCTGCTCGCCTCGTGGTGGCCATGACCGACGTCCTGGGCATCAACCCACTCGACCCCGCGTGGGGTGGGCGCGGGGACGGCGCCGACGAGGCCCACGAGGCGCTCGATGCCCTGGTGAAGGACCGGCTGGCGGCCCGCTCGGCCGCCCGCAATGCCCGTGACTGGGCGAGCGCCGACGCCATCCGCGACGAGCTCACGGCAGCCGGGATCGTCATCGAGGACACGGCCGCCGGAGCGCGCTGGAGCCTGCACCGCAGCAAGGGAGAGCACTGATGCCCGGAAGTTCCCAGCGCCGAGGCGCCGTCCGCAAGGCAGGGTCGAAGAAGGGCGCCACCGTCGGCTCGGGTGGCCAGCGCCGTCGCGGCCTTGAAGGCAAGGGCCCGACGCCCAAGGCCGTCGATCGCCCCAACCACAAGGCGCACAAGTTCGCCGCCGCGGCCGCCAAGAGTGGGGGCAAGGGCGGCTCGCGCTCACCCAAGCGCACCAAGGCGAGCAGCGAGATGGTCGCCGGCCGCAACGCCGTCGTCGAGGCACTGCGCGCTGACGTGCCCGTCGCCACCCTCTACGTCGCTGGGCGAATCGACGCCGACGACCGTGTGCGCGAGGCACTCAAGGTCGCCGGTGAGCGCGGCATCCCCATCCTCGAGACGCCCCGGGGCGAGCTCGACCGTCTGACCGACAACGCCGTTCACCAGGGCCTGGCCATCCAGGTGCCGCCCTATTCCTATGCACACCCGGCCGACCTCATCGACCCGGAAGTACCCGGCAGACCCCTCGTGGTTGCTCTCGACGGCATCACCGACCCGCGCAACCTCGGCGCCATCGTGCGTTCGGTTGCAGCCTTTGGTGGGCACGGAGTCGTTGTGCCGCAACGCCGCTCGGCAGGCATGACGGCCTCGGCGTGGAAGACCTCGGCCGGTGCAGCCGCCCGAGTCCCCGTCGCCCAGGCGACCAATCTCACGGCGGCGCTCAAGGACTATCGCAAGGCGGGTTTCTTCGTGATCGGCCTCGACATGGACGGTGACGTCGAGCTGCCCGGCCTCGCCTTGGCGGACGAGCCCCTCGTCATCGTGGTCGGCTCCGAGGGCAAGGGTCTGTCCCGCCTCGTGCGCGAGACCTGTGACCAGATCGTCTCCATCCCGATGCACGCCGCGACCGAGTCCCTCAACGCGGGCATCGCCACCAGCGTCACCCTCTACGAAGTGGCCCGCCAGCGCCGTCGTTGATCCTCGTCGACTCAGGCGGGTGACAGCCAGGTCCACCCGGGGACATTGCGCAGCACGCCGAAGACGAGGATTCCCACACCGACGGCGACGGGCACCCATGTCGGCAGCGCTCGGCGAGCATGCAGTGGTCGTCGGCGCTGGATCATGAAGCGCCCCACCAGGGTCAGTGCCACCAGCACGAGCACCAGGATCAGCGGATTGCGTGCCGCGGCTCCCGCCACGTCGCCGTGCAACAGGGCGTGAGCCGCCCTCGTCCCACCGCAGGCGGGGCACCAGAAGCCGGTCA
The DNA here is from genome assembly GCA_035418665.1 of Phycicoccus sp. GTDB lineage: Bacteria > Actinomycetota > Actinomycetes > Actinomycetales > Dermatophilaceae > Phycicoccus_A. The sequence continues at coordinate 12,650 of DAOLRO010000039.1, read as the reverse complement.
CCTCCAGAAGGGCACACGTGGGGTAATGGCCCGGCTCGTTGGGGTCATGGGTGAGCAGGTATGCCGTGGCGCTCGTCGTGAGGGCGGCCGCCGCCCCCGCGGTGGCCCAGCCGAGCCAGCTCGTCCTGGTCATGGGTCGCGCTCAGCCCTTCAGGCCAAGCCACTGGGTGGCACCCAAGCCCAGATTGCTGATGAGGCCGAGCACGACCATGCCGACGGCGAGCACCATGGCGATGATTCCGGTGATGAAGGCAGCCTGAGCCATGCCGGCGCTCCGGGCCTCACGGCCGCCGGAGGCAGCGATCTCCTGTTTGGCCAGGACCCCCATGACCGTGGCCACCAGACCAAGGGGAACGCCGAGGAGCGAGCAGCAGAAGGCAAAGAGGATGCCCAGGATCCCGCAGACGAGGCCGACGACCGCCTTGGTGTTGGTCGCGCTCGGTGGCCCACCCGGTCCCGGGTTTGCGGGCGGGGGGTACCCCACCGGTGACGGCCCGGCATACCCAGTTGGCGGGGGCGGGGGGAAGGGCGCCGTGCCGTCGTCGGGTGTCGGGGACGGAGGGGGTATGGGGATGGCGGCTGGCTCACGAGTGTCCTTCGAATGAGGGTGGGCGACCTCGGATGCTAGCCGGTCCGACGAGGGGGAGTCCTCCCCATCCGCGCCCCAAGAATCCCGGGGGTCATCGACCACCGCACAGCACTGATGTGCGAGGATCGGGGCGGTCCGGAGCGATCCGGGTAATGGGGAACACCCCGCACGATTCAGGAGGGAACCAATGTCTGACTACGGCACCCCGCCGCCGCCCCCGCCCCCCGGCGGTGGCTACTCGGCACCGCCGCCGCCCATGGGTGGCTCGGGTGGCACGCCGCCCAACAACAACCTCGTCCTCGCGATCCTCGGCCTGCTCTGCTGCTGGCCGATCGGGATCCCGGCCGTGGTCTTCGCTGCACAGGTCAACGGGAAGTGGGCCTCGGGGGACCACGCCGGTGCTGTCGAGTCCGCTGCGAAGGCCAAGAAGTTCGGCATGATCGCCCTCATCTTGGGCATCATCGGGACGGTCCTCTACATCATCCTGATGATGGCCGGGGTCGTCGCCTCGAACTCCTCGTCGGGGATGTGACGAACCACCACCTCGTCATGTCGGCGCCCTCGACCCCAGCCGTGGGTCGGGGGCGCCGCCTGCTGCTGCCCGCCGTCTCGCTCGCAGGCGCGGCAACCTTCGCCCTGGCGACCCATGTGGTCAACCCTGAGGTGCCCGGTCGGTGGCCGACGTGCCCGTGGCTCCTGCTCACGGGCACCTATTGCCCGGGGTGCGGCACCCTGCGAGCCACCCATGCACTCACGGAGGGCAACCTCGAACTCGCCTTCCAGCGCAATCCCCTGACCGTCCTCACGTATGCCGTGCTGGCCGTGGCGTTCGTCCGCTGGGTCCTGCGGTTGTGGAAGGGCGAGCCTCGTCGACTGTTGGCCCCGGCGTGGAGTCTCTATGCCCTCTTCTGGGCGATCATGGCGTTCTGGGTGCTGCGCAACGTCCCGGGCTTCGGGTTCCTCGGCCCGGGAGCGTGAGGGCTCAGGCCTTGGGAACCTTGATGACCGCGGACTTCACGACCATGTCGCCGAGGGTCTGACGGTTGGGGTCCCAGAGCATCCAGAGGTAACTCAGGTAGATCACCTGGTTCGCGAGACCGTGGATGAGCTCGCGAACGAAGGACTGGCCGGCGCCGATCGGTTGGCCGGTCGTGGCGTTGATGAGTTTGAGCCCGAACATCTTCTTGCCCACGCTCTGGCCGGTCTTGCCCATCTTGAAGATCCGGTTCCAGATCCAGATGCCAATCGCGAGGGCCATGCCGAGGAACATGAGGAGCAGGCCGATCCCGACGCCAGCACCCGATGCGCCACCGGACTCCCAATTGCCGTATTCGTCGTAGCCGCTCGGGGTGCTCGAAGCAGCCATGACGATGACGCCGGCGATCACGGGGATGATGCCGACCAAGCCGAGGACCATGTCGACCAGGCCGGGCAGGATCCGGTCACCGAAGTTGGTGACCGGGCCGAAGTGGTGCTGGACGTAGGGCAGGGACCCGACGGCCACCTGCCCGCCACCCTGTGCCCCCATGGTCGGCGCCTGGCCATAGCCATAGGTGTTGGCGGCTGGAGGCGGTGGGTTGGACCCGGCATACGGGTTGGCGGCAGGCGGCGGAGGAGTGCTGCCCCACGCCGGGGCGCTGGCCGCGGTCGTGTCAGGCGCGGGAGGTGCCGGGGGCGCCGGAGGCGGCGTGGACGCCGTTGGGTCCGATGGTGGATTGAACTCGCTCATGGTCTCCCCTGCTGGCTGTTTCGGTCGCGTTGATCCTACGACCAGGCACGCCGATGGCCCACAGGGCATCAGTCCTCGGCCACGACCGGCATCTCCACGGTGTCCACTCCGACGACGGACATCTCGTCGGGCTTGGCCGGCAGGACCGACGACAGGTAGTCCGCAACGGCTTCGGTCAGAGGGATGTCGTGCTTGGCCCGCTCGGCCATGTACCACCGGTGTTCGAGCACCTCGTGGAAGACCTGGGCCGGCTCGAGTTTGCCAGCGAACTCCCGCGGGACCGCCTCGACCGTGGGCAGATAGCACTGCTCGAGCCAGTCGTGGGCGACGATCGCCTCGTCCTCGGCCTGGCGCTCGTGCGCGGCCCGGAAGGCGTCGAGGTCGTTGAGCAGGCGTCGCGCCTGGCCCTCGCGGACATCGAGCCCGGTGAGCCGCAGGAGTCGGCGGGAGTGGTGGCCGGAGTCGACGACCTTGGGCTGGATCGTGATCGAGGTGCCCTCGATGTCAGTCGTCATGAGCAGCTCGCCCACGTCGAAGCCGAGCTTGTTGAGTCGCCTGATCCGCTCGTCCACCCGCCACCGCTCGGCGGTCTCGATGCGTTCCTCGCTGGTGAGCTCGGCCCACAACTCGCGGTAGCGGGTGACGATGCGCTGGCTGACCGCCACGGGGTCGCGGTCCTCCTGGAGCAGGCCACCGGCCTCGAGGTCCATGAGTTCGCCGGCGATGTTGACCCGGGCGATGTCGAGGTCGTGTTCGCGCTGGCCGTCGGAGAGTCGCTCGCGCAACTCTCCGGTCTCGGCGTCGACGAGGTATGCCGCGAACGCGCCGGCGTCGCGGCGGAAGAGGGTGTTGGAGAGGGAGACATCGCCCCACCAGAAGCCCGCGAGGTGCAGCCGGACGAGCAGGACGGCGAGGGCGTCGATGAGCCGAATCGCGGTGCCCTTGCGCAGGCTCTGGCTGTAGAGCGCGCGATAGGGGAGGGAGAACTCGAGATGGTGGGTGATCAGGCAGGCGTCCAGAGGCTCGCCGTCGACGCCCTCGCGACCGGCCACCACGGCATACGGGGTGACGCTGGGCACCTCGAGCCGGTTCAGATTGCGGAGCATCGCGTATTCGCGAGCGGCGATGTCGGCCTTGATCTCCTTGACGGCCACGATGCCGCCGGCGTGGCGCACGAAGCGCACGATGTGGCGCGAGATGCCGCGCGGCAGCGCGGCCAGCAGTTCCTCGGGCCAGTCCTCGAGCGGGAGGCGCCACGGCAGGTCGAGCAAGTCCGGGTCGGGGAGTGCCGACGTGATCTGCAGGGCCATCTCAGACCTCGATCCTGTGATCCGGGTGATCTGGACGATGAGCAGTCGGTCCCGAACGGGCACCTGGGGCCCGGGAGGTGATCCCGGGCCCCAGGGCGTTCAGGGGTGGTGCGACAGGCGGACTCAGTGGCTGAGGCGCGCGCCCGTCTCCTTGTTGAAGACGTGCAGGTGCTCGGCGTTGGGGTAGACGAAGATCTTTTCGCCCTTCATCGGGACCCGGCGACCGTCGACGCGGGCGATGAACGGCTTGGCGAGGTTGTCGTCGCCCTGGCCCTCGATCGAGACACCGTCCTTGGTGGGAGTGCCGTAGATGTAGGCGTCGGCGCCGAGTTCCTCGACGACGTCCACGACGAGCTCGAGGCCGTCCTCGTTGCTCGTGACCTCGACGTCCTCGGGACGGACACCGATGATGACCTCGCGACCGGCACCGGCGACGTCGTCGCGGGGAACCTGGAGGGTGTGGTTGCCGAACTTCACGCCACCGTCGGTGACCGGCACGGTCACGAGGTTCATGGCCGGGGAGCCGATGAAGCCGGCGACGAAGAGGTTCGCCGGGCTGTCGTACATCTCGCGCGGGGTGGCGCACTGCTGGAGCAGGCCGTCCTTGAGGAGCGCGATCCGGTCACCCATCGTCATGGCCTCGACCTGGTCGTGCGTGACGTAGACCGTGGTGACGCCGAGACGACGCTGGAGCGAGGCGATCTGGGTGCGGGTCTGGACGCGGAGCTTGGCGTCGAGGTTGGACAGCGGCTCGTCCATGAGGAACACCTGGGGGCTGCGGACGATGGCGCGGCCCATGGCCACACGCTGACGCTGGCCACCGGAGAGGGCCTTGGGCTTGCGGTCGAGGTACTCGGTGAGGTCGAGGATCTTGGCGGCTTCCTCGACGCGCTTGCGGATCTCACCCTTGTCGACGCCGGCGATCTTCAGGGCGAAGCCCATGTTGTCGGCGACGGACATGTGCGGGTAGAGGGCGTAGTTCTGGAAGACCATCGCCACGTCGCGGTCCTTGGGCGAGAGGTCGGTGACGTCGCGGTCGCCGATCCAGATCTTGCCGCCGTTGACCTCCTCGAGGCCGGCGAGCATGCGCAGGGAGGTGGACTTGCCACAACCGGACGGGCCGACGAGGACGAGGAACTCACCGTCCTGGATGTCGATGTCGAGCTTGTCGACGCTGGGCTTGTCGTTGCCCGGGTAGATCCGGGTGGCTTGGTCGAACTTGACGGTGGCCATGGGTGATCTCTCCTTCACCGGCAGGTACGTGCCGGACGATCCGTTGTAAAGGTTGGTCCCCACCTACATCGGCGTAAGCGGTTACATCAATTGTGCCGGAAACGGACCCCTCCCTTCAACCCCGTCCACCTGTCGGAGCGTGTCGATGTGGACGGCCGCGATCGCTGGCGCGCCTCGGCGCGCACGACTACGGTCTGATCATGAAGATCTCTGACGTGGTGCGACACAAGGGTTCGTCGGTGGTCACGGTCCGCTCGGACGCGACCGTCAAGGAGTTGCTGGCGCTGTTGGCCGAGCACCGTATCGGCGCCATCGTCGTGAGCGATGACGCAGGCTCGGTGCACGGCATCGTCAGTGAGCGTGACGTCGTGCGGCACCTGCATTCGGGAGGCGCCGCGGTCCTCGACGGACCGGTCGGGACGATCATGACGAGCGAGGTCCACACCTGTGGGCCCGACGACGATCTCGTCGACCTCGCCACGTCGATGACCGAGCGTCGCATTCGCCACGTGCCGGTGGTGGCCGACGGCCAGCTCAGCGCCATCGTGAGCATCGGTGACATCGTGAAGTCGCGCATCGACTCCCTTCAGGCCGAGACCGAGCAGCTGCGCGACTACATCCAGGGCTGAGACGCCCCTCCGACGAGGGCGACGCGCTCGCCGCCCCACGGGCGCCGGGTTGAGCGGGGAACCCAACCCCACGGCATACCGTTGAGTGCGTGATGGGCGAGCTCGAGGATCAGGACGCTCCGGCAGGCCTGTCGGAGCGCTCCGCCATTGGTCGCTATCGCCTCGTCCAGCGGCTCGGCGAGGGCGGGATGGGCGTGGTCCACCTTGCGGTCGACCGCACCGGCAAGGCCGTGGCACTGAAGTTGCTCCGACCCATCACCGCGGAGGATCCGGAGGCCCGCGCCCGACTGCGGCGTGAGGTCGATGCCCTGGGCCGAGTGAGCAGCCCGCGTGTGGCACCGGTCATCGACGCCGATGTCGACGGTCCCCGCCCCTATCTGGTCACCCGATATGTGCCTGGGTCGGCCCTCGATGACCTCGTCGAGCACGAGGGACCGCTGAGCGGGGCTGACCTGCATCGGCTGGCGGTGGGCATGGCCGAGGCCATCGAGGCGATTCATGAAGCTCAGGTGGTGCATCGCGACATCAAGCCGGGCAACGTCCTCCTCGTCGATGGTGACCCGGTCCTCATCGACTTCGGCATCGCCCATCTGACCGACGATGTCCGGCTGACGAGTGCCGGTCTGGTCATGGGGACGCCCGGCTACCTGGCGCCAGAGATCGTCGAGGGCGCGGCGGTCACGCGCGCCACGGACTGGTGGGGTTGGGCTGCCACGTTGGCCTTCGCTGCCTCAGGGAGACCCCCTTTCGGCCGTGGCCAGATGGACGCCGTGCTCTCGCGGGTCGCCCGCGGCGAGCCCGACCTCACCGGCGTCGACCCGCGCCTGGCGCCGTTGCTCCACGCCGCCCTCTCCCCGCGCGCGGCCGAGCGTCCCCACCGCTCCGAGGTCGTCCGCGCGCTCGAGCATTATGCGCACGGTGGAGACGTCACCGATGTGATCCGGGTGCGGCCCTCGGTGCCGCAGACCCAACCGCTGGCCCCGCAACGCACCGCGATGCTGCCGCAGGCTGCCCTCACCCAGCCGCCGCCAACCGCTGCGCGTCCACACGCGATCCCTCCCGCGCCGTCCGGCGCACCGACGGGGTATGCCGGGAGGCCGCCTCCCGCTGCTGGCGCAGCGCTGGTCCGACCGGGGACCACGACACCCGCGAACTCGATTGTGATGTCGCCCGGCCCCGCCGGGGGTCCACCGCTGGGTCCGTCGTCAGGGCCACCGCCCGGACCACCGTCCGGACCGGCCGCCGATCCGCGGATCGGGCTTCCCCTTCGCTCCGGCCTGGTCGGGGTCCTGCTGGCCCTCACGGTCGCTGGGTTCACGGTCGTGCCCGCCATCAGCCTGCTCGTGCTCGTCGTCCTCATCACGCTTGCCCGCACCACCGATCGCAGCATGACGAGCCTGATCCTGCGTCGTCACCAATTCGGGGTGCGTCGCAGTGACCTCCCGCTCGTGTTGGTCGCCAGTCCATGGCACGTCGCGGTCGGCTTTGTGGCCGCCCTGGCCACCCTCGTCGTCCCGGTCATCGTCGGTGTCACGGCCGTCTTCACCACGTCCCTGGTCTTCCTGGCGCTCACCGGCGACACCCCGGGGCCGAACTCCTTCCTTCCCTTGGCCGTCGGTGGCCTCTTGGGCAGTGTCATGGCGTGGTGGGGCCCGGGCGGCGCTGGGCTACGGCGGGGCACCCGCAGCCTCCTGCGCGCAGTCACGCCCACCCACGCGGCTACGGTGGCCCTCGTCGCCGCGCTTCTCCTCGGTGCCGTGGCTCTGGTGCTCTGGGGAATGTTCGCGGCCCACGAACCGCAGTGGATCCCTGTGGGTCGACCCGACGAGTGGTTCGGCGGCACGCAATGACCCAGGACGACCAGTCGGACGTGGCGAGCACCGAGGAGCCGCCGAAACCGGTGCGCCGACGATGGAGCCTGCGTGGAGGCCCGCCGACGGAGCCGTTGCCGATCGTCGACCTGCTGCATCGCTCGCCCTATCGGCAGGCGGTCCAGTCCACCGCGGCCGGGGAGGACCGCAGCGTGCGGGAGGCCCTTGACCTCGCCGCCCGCGTCGGTGAACTCATGCTGCGGTGTGGTGCCGGTGCCCCTCAAGTGGAGGGCAGCGTCGTGGCCATTGCCAGTGCCGCCGGTCTGAGCCAGTTCGAGGTCGACATCACGCTTCAGTCCCTCCTCCTCCAGGCCCGCACAGACGACGGCTACATCCAGACCCAGTTGCGCGTTGTCCGCAGCACCCGGGCCGACCACGCCCGCCTCGTGGCCATCCACGAGTTGGTCGACGCGATGGCGCACGGTGACCTGGACGTCCGAGGCGCGACCGAGGAACTCCGCCGACTCAAGGCGCGGCGACGCACCTTCTCCACCGCGTTGACCCGTGTGGCCAGAGCCGTGCTCGCGGCATCCGTCGCGGGGATGATCGGCGCCTCGATCCAGGCGACGGTCTTCACCTTCGTGGCCGTCCTTCTGGTCGCCGGGCTGCAACGTCTCACCGACCCGCTCCGGTTGCCCGAGTTCTACGAGGGGGCCATGGTGGCCGCCGCTTCGACGGTCCTCGCGTGGGTCGCCTACGTCCTGGGCGTCAATGGCTGGCTCGACATCGGCGGCAACGACTTCGCCTTCATCGTGGCCGGTGGCATCGTCGCCTTGCTCCCCGGGCGCGCCATGGCTGCGGCCGTGGAGGACGTGCTCTCCGGGTATGCCGTGACGGGTGCCGGACGTCTGTTGACCGTCCTGCTCTCCCTCATGGGTCTGATCATCGGGATCGCCGTTGCCTTGTCCGTCACGCTGCGCGTCACCGACGCCATGGGCCTGGGCTTTGTGTCGCCCTCGGTGCTCGAGTTGAGGGTCACCGGGTCGAGCGTGGCCGCCTTCTTGGCCGGTGCCTTCTTCGTCGGTGGGGCGGGCTCGATCACCATGCAGACCCGACGCAAGCTCATCCTCCCGGCGGCAGCCCTCGGTCTGGTCGGAGCGGCCATCTTCGCGCTCGGGACGCGGGTCGTCGATGTCGGACCGATCTCGGCGACCGGAGTGGCGGCGATCGCCATCGGAGCGGCGGGACGGGTCGTGGCCCAGCGGATGAACGTCCCCGGCATGGTCGTCATCGTTCCGGCCAGCTTCGGGCTGCTCCCCGGTCTCACGATCTTCCGTGGGCTCTACGAGATGGTCGGTCAGGCCGACCCGGGCACGCTCGCCCTCCAGTCGGGGATCACGACCCTCTTCTCCGCGGGCGCAGTCCTCCTCGCCATCGCGACGGGCACGACCTTCGGCGAGATCCTCGCCTCGCCCTGGGATCACGTGACGCGGCGCGCCGCTGCCCGCCGCCATCGTGCGTGAGGTGAGCGGCCAAGCCAGCCCACGGCATACGAGGCGGTCCCTCTCCACGCTGGGAGCCGCGCCCGGCCACGGGTAGAGTTCTGGCTCGGCTCCCGGCAGTCGCGCCGGGTCCGGCTGGAGTGGCGCAATTGGTAGCGCACCTGTCTTGTAAACAGGTGGTTGAGGGTTCGAGTCCCTTCTCCAGCTCGTGATCGACCGGCTCGGTGTGCGCACCCGGGTCATCGCTGTCTCGTCGATCATGTTCGCGGTCGTGCTCGGCATCGGCTCGGTCGCCGGGTGGTATGCGACATCCTTGGCCATGGCCGAGGCGGCCGAGGTCACGGCACGCGCGACCGTCTTCCGCATGGGGGAGCAACTGCGCCTCACCACGCCCGAAGTGGTTGCGCCAGACTTGGATCTGGAGGAGTCGGAGACCGGGTCCGGACGGTTCCAGCAGGTGTGGGACGCGGAGGGCGAGCTGCTCGCGTCGACGAGCAGCGCTCACGCGCGGCCCGTTGAGGCCGCGGTGGGGATGGTCCCACCAATCGGCGAGATCGCGGTCAAGCGGGTTCCGGCAGTGGGTGACGACGACAGCATCCAAGTGGTCCTGGCCGTAATACGAGTCAAGGCCCCGTCAGGCCAGATCCTCACGGCCCTCACGTCCGAACCGGCGCACTTCTCGGTCGGCGCGCAACCACGCCTCATCGGTCTGGGTCTTGCCCTTGTGCTGACGACGCTGGCTGGCCTCGTCCTCCTTCTGTCCGCAGCCGTCCGGTCGGCCCTTGCTCCCGTAGATCGGATGCGGCGGGAGTTGGAACGCATCTCGAGTTCCCGGGAGGCGGCGACGGTGACGGTTTCAGCGAGCGAGGACGAGATCGGGCGACTCGGTGCGACGATCAATGCCTTCCTGCGCAGGTTGCACCGGTCCGAGTCCCAACGCGCCGCCCTGGTGTCCGACGCGGGCCACGAGCTGCGCAGTCCGTTGTCGACGGTCGCGCTGTCCCTCGAGCAACTCCGGGGTGACCCACCCGCGGCCCGTCGGGCGCAGATCGTGCAACGAGGTGAGGCCGAGGTCCGCCGCCTGGCCACGCTCGTCGATGACCTCCTGGCACTGGCAGCGGCCGATGAGGGACGGCTCCAGCCGGCCACGGATGACATCGACCTCGACGACGTGGTCCTGGCCGAGGTTTCGGTGGCCCGTGCTAAGGGTGCCGTGGTGGCGGTCGATCTCGCACCCGCACGCATCAGGGGGGCGATGGCCCAGGTGCAGCGCATCGTGCGCAACCTCCTCGACAACGCCACCCGTCACGCCCGAGAGCGAATCCGCGTGGTCGTCAGGGTCGAGAGCGGGCATGCGGTCCTCATGGTCGACAACGACGGCGAGACGGTCTCCTTCGAGGACAGAGGTCGGATCTTCGAGCGCTTCTACCGTCTTGACGACGCTCGTGACCGTGATCGGGGAGGTTCGGGCCTGGGTCTGGCGATCGTGGAGTCACTGACCCAAGGTCACGGAGGCACGGTGGCCGTGACGGACGCCCCTGATGGGTGGTGCCGCTTCATCGTGCGAATCCCCTTGGCAGACAGCTGAATCAGAAGTGCCAGTCGGGGGTGCTCGATCAGCAGCCTCGAGCGGTCAGAGGGATGTTCACCGGCCTCCCGTGAGCCGATAGCCCCGACCCCTCACGGTCTCGAGGGTATTGACCTTGAACGCATGGTCGATCTTCTTGCGCAGGTAACCCACGTAGACCTCGACGACGTTGTCAGCCCCTGGATAGTCGGAGTCCCAGACCTCTTCGAGAAGTTGAGCCTTGCTCAACACCGCATCCGGGTGCTGCATGAAGTGGTGCAGGAGGGCGAATTCGCGTGAGGTGAGCCTGATCTCGGTTTCACCCCCGGTGCACGCGTTGGGACAGGGGATGCAGTCGGAGGTCTCCGACGACGACCTCCGCGACGGGCTCGGGTCGCCCCCGCCGAGTCAGGGCCTGCAGGCGGGCGGCGAGCACGGAGGCATGGAAGGGCTTGGTGACGTAGTCGTCGGCGCCGAGGTCGAAGGCATCGGTCTCGTCATACTCACCGTCCTTGGCCGTGAGCATGAGGACCGGCGGATGGGCACCCTGGGTCCGGATGCCCTTGAGCACGTCATAGCCGTTGAGACTTGGCAGCATGATGTCCACGACGACGACGTCGAAGGTCGCGGTGAGGGCCATCTCCAGACCCGTCCTGCCGTCATGGGCCAACTCGACGACCCAGCCGGCGTCCCTGAGCGCCTCGGCCGTGGCCAGCGCGAGTGGCCGTTCGTCCTCGATGAGCAGGCAACGCATGGGCCCCAGCATTGCAGAACATCGCGTGGCCTGACCGGGGCGGACGGGCCGACGAGGCACAGGAGCAGGCCAAGCCGCCGGGGGGATGGCCAAGGCCCGTGGGGGGAGCACCCAGTGGCCTTCCCCGCTTCATCGCTTGCTCGCGTGTCGGTCACTCATCGGTGGGGGTTCGGCGGTTAGCGTCATCTCGACCGGGCCAAGTATGAGTTGGCCCGGTCAGGGGTTTCCGGGGGAAGGGTGGCCGGCCCGGGCTCAGCTCAGGACGTGGCGACTGATGACCAGTCGCTGGATCTGGTTGGTCCCTTCGAAGATCTGGGTCACCTTGGCCTCCCGGAACAAGCGCTCGGCAGGGAAGTCCTGTGTGTAGCCCGCTCCGCCCAGGACCTGGACGGCATCCGTGGTCACCTTCATCGCGGCATCGGTCGCGATCAGCTTGGCGACGGCGGCCTCCTTGCTGAAGGCGCGGCCGGCATCCTTGAGCCGGGCCGCATGGAGGTAGGCGGCGCGCGCGCCCCCAACGGCTGCCTCCATGTCCGCGATGAGGAAGGCCAGGCCCTGGTTGGCCGCGATCGGACGGCCGAACTGTTGCCGCTCCACGGCATACGTCGCAGCAAGATCGACCGCTGATTGTGCCAATCCCGTTGCGGCAGAGGCGATCCCAAGTCGGCCGGCATCGAGAGCGGCCAACGCGATGGACATGCCCTGACCTTCTGCGCCGATGCGCCGATCGGCGTCGACTGGGACGTCCTCGTAGATGACCTCGCGCACGGTGTCGCAGTGCAGCCCCATCTTCTTCTCCGGGGTGCCGAACGAGAGGCCGGGGGCGTCGCCGGGGACGATGAAGCAGGACAGACCCCGCCCGCCGTCATCGGCGGTGCGGGCGAAGGTGGTGTAGTAGTCGGCGTGGCCGGCATGGCTGATCCAGGCCTTGCGGCCCTTGATCCGGTATGCCGGGTGGTCGCCATCACCCGCGGCCGTCGCCCGCGTCGTCATCGAGGCGACATCGGAGCCTGCGAGCGGCTCGGAGAGGCCGTAGGCGCCGAGCTGGTTGCCGGAGAGCATGCCGGGGAGGAGGGCCTCCTTCTGGGCCTCGGTGCCAAAGGTTGTGACCGGGAAGGCCGTGAGGGAGTGCACGGACACCCCGACGGCCACGCTCATCCACGCGCTCGCGATCTCCTCGACGACCTGGAGATAGGTCTCGTAGGGCTGACCGCCGCCGCCGAACTCCTCGGGGTGGGGGAGGGAGAGCAGGCCCGCGGAGCCCAGCGTGCGGAAGACGTCCGTGGGAAAGGCTTCACCGGTGGCCGCAGCCGCCTCGGCCGCGTCGACCTTCGGGCGGAGCTCCTTGGCGCAGATCTCGCGCGTGAGTTCGATGAGGTCGTGACCCTCGTCGTTGGGGAACAGGCGATTCACCGGCATACACCGACTCTAGGCCGGGGCGTGGGCTCTGGGCCGCGACAGGAGGGGGTCACGCCGGATCACGCAGGGTAGGCGCGGACCTCGGCGGCCTTGAGGCTGGCCCAGAC
>DAOLRO010000038.1:0-18650 GCA_035418665.1 Phycicoccus sp. | reverse complement strand
CAGATGGATGGGCTCGTCGGTGGCTTCTGGGTGCCCGGTGACGGGCGGGTCAACCCGGTCGACCTGACGATGGCCTATGCCAAGGGGGCCCGGAATCTCGGTGTGCGGATCATCGAGGGCGTCAGCGTCGAGCGCGTCATCACGACGCAGGGGCCAGTGCTGGAGCGTGTGACAGGCGTGCGCACGAGTGCCGGGGACATCGAGTGCGAGTTCGTCGTCAACTGCGCGGGCATGTGGGCGCGCCAACTGGGGGAGCGCAATGGCGTCGTCATCCCGAACCAGGCGGCCGAGCACTACTACCTGATCACCGACACCATCGACGGGCTGACGCCGGACCACCCGGTCTTCGAGGACCCGGGTTCCTTCGGCTACTACCGCGAGGAGGGTGGCGGCATGATGGTGGGGATCTTCGAGCCGGAGGCCGCCGCGTGGAAGCTCGACGGCATCCCCGAGGACGCCTCCTTCGTGTCGATGCCCTTCGACATGGAGCGGATGGCTCCCTTCGTCGAGACGACCCTTGAGCGCGTGCCGATCGCGACCCAGGTCGGGATCCGGACCCTCTTCTGCGGGCCGGAGTCCTTCACCCCGGACCACCTGCCGGCGGTCGGGGAGGCGCCGGGCATCCGCGGCTATTTCGTGTGTGCGGGGCTCAACTCGGTCGGCATCCTCACCTCGGGTGGCTGGGGCCGGGTGATGGCGCACTGGATCGCGACCGGCGACCCCGGCGTCGATGTCACGGGCTGGACGGTCGATCGTTTCCGTGACTGGCAGTTGGACCCGCGCCACCGCGCCGAACGCACCGCCGAAATCCTCGGCAAGACCTATGCCGCGCACCCCCCGGGCGAGCAGCTCTACTCCTCGCGGGGCCAGTTCGTCTCGCCGGTGTATGACCGGCTGGTCGCCCAAGGCGGCTTCTTCCGGGACATCTCGGGCTGGGAGGGTGCGGACTGGTTCGCCGGGCCGGGGGAGACCCCGACCGTGGAGCCGGGGTGGGGGCACCAGCCGTGGTTCGAGTTCTGGGAGACCGAGCACCGGGCCGTCCGCGAGGCAGCCGGGCTCTTCGACCTCTCGTTCATGACCAAGCTCCAGCTCACCGGCCCTGGCGCCGGGCCCTTGCTCAACTGGGTCTCGACGGCCGATGTCGACGGGGGAGCGGGGCGGATCACCTACACGCAGTGGCTCAATGAGCGCGGTGGGGTCGAGGCCGATCTCACGGTCACCAAGATGGCCGACGATGACTTCCTCGTGATCTCCTCGGACAACACCCGTGGTGACGTCCTTGGGCAGCTGCAGAGGGCCCGGGAGGACCGGGCCGATCTCGGTGCCACCGAACTGGTGGAAGTCACGGAGGACTTCGCCCTGCTCAGCCTCCAAGGCCCGGCCTCCCGGAAGATCCTCGCGTCGCTGACCGATGCTGACCTCTCCGGCGAGGCCTTCGCCTTCCGCGACTCGCGGGACATCGTTGTCGCCGGGGTCCCGGTTCGCGCCACTCGGATCACTTACGTCGGTGAGTTGGGCTGGGAGTTGCTGATCGCCCGAGCCGAAGCCGGCCGCGTCTACGACGCGACCCTCGACGCGGGGCGGCCGCACGGCATACGGCCTGTGGGTTTGAAGGCACTCGCCAGCCTGCGTCAGGAGAAGGCCTACCGCGACTACGCCCATGACATCGACAACACCGATTCCCTGGTGGGCGTGGGCTTGTCGTTCACGGCGGACCTCGACAAGCCAGGCGGCTTCTGTGGGATCGAGGCCGTTCGACGGGATCTGGCAGCAGGTGCGCCGACGTCGCGACTGGTGTCCCTCGTGCTCGAGCCGGGAGCGACGGCAGGTCGGGGATCGCCCCCGCCTCGGGCCGCCGAACCGCTGCTGTTCCACGGCGAGATCGTGCTCCGTGACGGTCAGCCGATCGGAGATGTCCGAGCCGGATCGATCGGCTGGACGATCGGCTCCGGGGTGGGCCTGGCCTTTGTCCATCATGACGACGGCGTGAGCGCGGCGTGGCTGGCCGAGGGCGGGTTCGAACTTGACGTCAACGGCCAGCGACTCCCGGTTCGCCTCCAGCTCAAGGCCCCCTACGACCCGACGCAGGAGCGCGTCCGCCTCGGCTGAGCTTGCTTCCAGCGCCTCGGCCGCCGGTGACCGGTCAACCAAACGGTCAAACGATGAGCGCCCACGCGCACAACCGGTGTGTCGGACCGACACGCCGGCCCTCCAGAGCCTTTGACCGTTTGAATGATCGCCAGGCCTCCATGGGATCAGTGGCGCTGCTGCCTCGGCACGAGCACTTCCTCGTAGAGAAGCAGGAGCCCGGCAGCGGCCGGGATGGCCAGCAGGGCCCCCAGCATCCCGAGCAGGGTACCGCCGGTGAGCGCCGCCACGACGGTCACGGCGCCGGGCACCGACACCGTGCGCTGCATGATGCGCGGCACGAAGAGGTAGTTCTCGATCTGTTGGTAGATGACGTAGTAGATGATCGCAATGACCGCCTTGCGCGGCTCGTCGAAGAAGGCCACCGTCGAGACCACCGCAGCGCCGAGCGTCGCGCCGACCATCGGGATCAACCCGAGGAAGCCGACCGCGACGGCCAGTACCGCGGCATACGGGATGTCGAGGATGGTCATCATCACCCACGAGGCGATCGCATTGACCGTGGCGATGGCGACCTGGCCGATCGCGTAGGAGCCCACCCGGCGCATGATCTCCTCGGAGAGGGACTCGACCCGGACCCTGCGGCTCGCGGGCACCATCGCCAGCGCCGCCTGCTTCATGGTCGGCAGCGAGGCGAGGAAGTAGAGCGACAGGATCAGCACCGTCAGGGTCTGGAAGACCCCGGATGCCACGACCTTGCCGGCGCCGAGCAGCCCACCGAGGATCTGTTGGAGGAAGGCCTCGTCGGTGAGCTTGCGCGACATCTCGGTCTGGAGGTTCTCCAGGACTTGGTAATCCCGGTCGAGGCGCTGCACCCACGGCAGGTCGACAAACTGCTGCAGGTAACTCGGCGCGTGGGTGACGAGCTCGGTTGCCTGCTGGACCACAGGGGGGATGACCAGCCAGCCCAACAGCGCGAAGACCACGACCACGCCCGCGAACACGATGGTCACGCCCAGGGCCCGTGGCATCTTGCGCCGAGTGAGCCCCTCGACGAGCGGATTGAGTGCCAGAGTGAGGAACATCGACACCAGGAGCAGGGTGATGACCATCGTGAGGCGCCCGATCGAGCTCCACAGCACCCACGCGAAGAAGACGCCCGTGGCCCCCACGAAGCCGATGTAGAAGGGTGAGCGCCGATTGATCGGCGACCCCGCCTCCCCGAAACGGGTCAGAGGTGACGGCCCGCTCCCGGTCATCCCGCCCGACACCCCAGCGCGCGCAACACCGGGCTCGTCGTCCACACCGGCCAACTCGTCCAGGTCGTTGATCGGGTCGTGATCGAAGATCTCGCCGAGGACGGACTGTTCGACCGGTGAGCTCGGCGCCGTCACGGGATCGGGATGGAGGCGGTTGCTCTCCCGGAGCATCTCCAGTTGGGCCTGCCGATAGTCACGCCACGAGCGCAGCACGCCGAGCGGGTTCAGCGCCCCCACGCTCTTCGGCAACTTCACGTCGGCACCACCTCCCCAGCAACCCTAACTGCGCACAATCCAAAGGCGGGGTGTATGCCGTGGCGCGCCACGGCATACACCCCGCCTTTGCCTGTCGGCTGGGCCGGGTGAGGTCAGGCGTCGGCGAAGCGGTTGATCTCGGCCTCGAAGAGGGCGCGCTTCTCGGGGTCGGTGACGCCCAGGCCCTTCTCGGGGGCGAGGGTGAGGACGCCGACCTTGCCCTGGTGGAGGTTCTTGTGGACGTCGAGCGCGGCCTGGCCGACCTCGTCGAGGGCGTAGGTCTTGGACAGCGTCGGGTGCACGATGCCGCGGTCGATGAGGTCGTTGGCCTCCCACGACTCGCGGTAGTTGGCGAAGTGGCTCGAGACGATCCGCTTGAGGTTCATCCAGAGGTAGCGGTTGTCGTATTCGTGCATGAAGCCCGAGGTCGAGGCGCAGGTGACGATGGTGCCGCCCTTGCGCGCGACATAGACGCTTGCGCCGAAGGTCTCGCGGCCCGGGTGCTCGAAGACGATGTCGACGTCGTGCCCACCGGTGAGCTCACGGATCTTCTTGCCCAGGCGCTGCCACTCCTTGGGGTCCTGCTTGGTGTTCTCCTCGTTCCAGAAGCGATATCCCTCGGCGTTGCGGTCGATGATCAGCTCGGCACCCATGCGTCGGCAGATCTCGGCCTTCTCCGGGCTGGAGACCACGCAGATCGGGGTCGCGCCACCGGCCAGCGCCATTTGGGTCGCGTAGGAGCCCAGACCACCCGAGGCGCCCCAGATCAGGACGCGGTCGCCGAGCTTCATGGCGGCGCCGTTCTTGGAGATGAGCTGGCGATAGGCCGTGGAGTTGACCAAGCCGGGGGAGGCGGCCTCTTCCCAGGAGAGGTGGCCGGGCTTGGGCATCAGCTGGTTGGCCTTGACAATCGCGAGTTCGGCGAGGCCACCGAAGTTGGTCTCGAAGCCCCAGATCCGCTGCTGCGGGTCCATCATCGTGTCGTCGTGGCCCTCGGGGTCCTCGAGCTCGACGGAGAGGCAGTGCGCGACGACCTCCTGGCCCGGCTTCCACTTCGAGACGTGCTCGCCGGTGCGCAGGACAACGCCCGCGAGGTCGGAGCCGACGACGTGATAGGGCAGGTCGTGGCGCTTGGCGTACTTGTTGAGGCGGCCGTAGCGCTCGAGGAAGCCAAAGGTCGACACCGGCTCGAAGATGCTCGTCCACACCGTGTTGTAGTTGATCGCGCTCGCCATGACGGCGACGAGAGCCTCGTCCGGCGCCAACTCCGGCACGGGCACGTCGTCGATGTGGATCGACTTGCGCGGATCCTTGTCCCGAGAGGCCATGCCCTCGAACATGCCCACCTCGTCCTTGTGCACCGTGGCGGCGCGGTAGGACTCGGGCACGGCCAGCCCGGCATACGTCTCCTGGGTGCGGTCGCCGGAGAGGATGGCGTCGCGGATCTGCTCCATGGAAGTGGTGCTCCTTCGTGGTCGTCCGGTGGCCCGATGGGCCTCGGGTGAGAACCTAACCGCCCGGTATGCCGTGTGGTCGCCTCGTGAGAGGCCGGTCACCCGTGACCTCCCTCACGCCGAGTGCGGCTCTGGCAAACTCAAGGGATGAGCCCGAACATCCCCGGCGACAAGCCGCGGCGGCCCACGTCGCTGGTACCGCCCCTGCTCCAAGTGGGGCTGGCCGTCGGCCTGTTCGTGCTCGCGATCTGGGCCTACTTCCATGCGCCAGCGGCGCGAGCGACCGATGCATGGATGTACAACGCACTCTCGGCCGTGAGTGCCCTGGCGGCGATCCTGTGGCTGCCGTTTGCGCTCACGTCGCTGGGGCGGGTGCTGGCCAACCGGCGCAAGCCGCGCACGATCCTCGGCTGAGGACGGCAAGACCAGACAGTCGAGTGTCACCAAAGTGCTGTTCCGGAGCGGATCTGGAGCCTTTTGGTGACACTCGACTGTCTGGGCATCAGGCGATCAGGAGGGTGCTCGGGTCGAGATCGAGGTGCATGGCGAAGCGGAGGAGGGCTGCCCGGCGTCGAGGGGCTCGATAGATGTCGTCGGAGAAGAGTTCCTCGAGGGTCCAGTGGTGCCCGCCGAGGAGGTGGCCGCGGGCTGAGTCAGCGCTGCGTTGCTTGATGTCCCCGTGATGGGCGCCCTGGTATTCACCGATCAGTCGCGCGGCCTCCCAAACGAGGTCGCCCTCGGCCAACCATTCACCCGCATGATCGAGGATCGGCAGGTTGACGACAGGTTCGGGAAACTGTGCTCGGACGAACATCAGCCGAGAGCGGCTCTCCATCGGTGACTTCACTCGTGGACGGATGAGCTCCAGCGCCTGTCGAAGCATGACCTTCCCCCGAGGTCGGACCCTGCGTCCGAGAGCCTCGTGCAGCGCTCGAACTCCCGGAGAGGTGCAGGAGCCCGGACGAACCTTGGCCTTCATCTCCTCGTCGTGGGCCCGCGCGATGTGATCGCCCGCGACGACCAGGTCATCGACGCTCATCCACCGGGGCCCAAGAGCGGCCAGGTCGCACCACGTGTCAGGTGCGGCGACCACCCGCACGCCCTTGGTCTCGATGACCAGTCGTGACTCGATGCCTCGGTGTCCGGTGATGCCGGGACGGGCCGGGCGACCGTCCCCGGTCGGTCCGGTCACGGCCAGCGGACCCTCGTCGGCCAGGCCCTGGAGACGGGACGGCAGCGGTATGCCCAGCAACCGCGCACTGGTGATGTGCGAAAAGGCGCGAGATTCCGGCATGCCCATGGCCATGCCGAGTGCGCGTGAAGTCAGGTCGGTCGCCTCGACGTGGGCCCGGGCGCCGTGGGTGGGAACCACCAGATCGGACCCCCTGAGCCTTCCCCGTCCGACGCCTGCACCGCGGGCAGACCGGACCGCGAAGGGTCCGTCGTGGAACGGCTCGGGAAGGGGGCGGGAAGCCATGCCTGAGCCTCCCGGCATACGGCGGCCTGTGCCGGTTGTGCACAACCCAATCCAACCCAACCCAACCCAACCCAGTCAGTCGAGTGTCACCAAAGTGCTGTTCCGGAGCGGATCTGGAGCCCTTTGGTGACACTCGACTGTCTGGGAGCCAGTCGGACGTCCTTCGTCAGTGCGTCGGGTCAGCCGCTGGTTCGACGAGTTCGACGAGGATGCCGCCGGCGTCCTTGGGGTGGATGAAGTTGACGCGAGAGTTGCTCGTGCCCCGCTTGGGCTCGGCGTAGAGCAGGCGGAGGCCACGCTCCCGCAGGGTCGCGCTCACGGCGTCGATGTCGGTCACCCGGTAGGCCATCTGCTGGATCCCGGGGCCGCTGCGGTCGAGGAACTTCGCGATCGTGGACTCCGGCGACAGCGGTGCAAGGAGTTGGATGCACGAGCCGGAGTCCCCGACGGCCATCATCGCCTCGCGCACGCCCTGCTCCTCGTTGGTCTCCTCGTGGAGCATCCGCATGCCGTACTTCTCCGAATAGAAGGCGATCGCCTCGTCGAGGTCGGCGACGGCCACGCCGACATGGTCGATCTGGGTGAACAGGTCTGTGGTCGTGGGCGTATCGCTCATGAATCGAGCGTATGCCGGGTGCCCGCCTCGTGTGGCAGGGTCGTGGCGCGATTCACGCGCGATGGTAAAGCTCACTTGACAAGACCTGGCGAGTAAAGCATCCTTTACGTCAAGTCCACTTGACCAAGGAGATGAACCCCATGACTCTCACGTCCCGCCTTCGCCGTTGGCTTCCCGCGACCCTGTGCGGCCTCATGGCAGCCACTGCTCTGGGCGCCATCTACGCCTGGCGCAACCCCGAGCAACCGTTCGCCCTGTCCCTCGTGGTGATGCTCTTCCTCTGTTGGCCGATCCTCACCATGGGCATCCAGATGCTCTGGTTCGACCGGGCGCAGACCGATGCCGAGATCGAGAAGGGGCGCGACGACGTCGAGCGTGCCTGGTGGACCGAAGCCGCTGCGACCGCCTTCGCCACCCTCATCGGTGGCCTCATCTGCTTCGAGTACCTTGGCGCCGCACTCAAGATCTCGTGGCTCTCACCGATCGGGTTGCCGCACGTCCTGGTGCTCGGCTTGGGCACCTTCTTCGCCTCCTACGGCTGGCTCCGCGCGCGGAGCCGGTGAGGAGCGGTGGACAACAGGCTTTCTGACCTGCGCGCCGAACGAGGCCTGTCGCAGGCAGCACTGGCCGATCTGCTCGGCGTCTCGCGGCAGACGATCATCTCGATCGAACGAGGTCGCTTCGACCCCTCCCTACCCCTCGCCTTCCGCCTCGCCGCGACCTTCGACAGCCGGATCGAGGACGTCTTCACCCCCGACGCGTGAATCCCCTCGGGTGGTGAGGGTCACCGCGGCGGCCCCCTGACGGGACCTGCGTGCGGGGCTAGAGTCGACGGCATACGCGCGTGTGAAATCAACGAAGAGGACTTGGCATGTCTGCAGACCCCACCGTCATCGTCGCCGGCGCTCGCACCCCCATGGGTCGGATGAGCGGCTCGCTCAAGGGCTTCAGCGGCTCCGACCTCGGCGGCTTCGCCATCAAGGGCGCGCTCGAGAAGTCGGGCGTGAAGCCGGAGGACGTCGACTACGTGATCATGGGCCAGGTCCTGTATGCCGGAGAGGGCCAGATCCCTGCCCGTCAGGCCGCCGTCAAAGCGGGCATCCCGATGAACGTGCCTGCCCTGTCGCTCAACAAGGTCTGCCTCTCGGGCATCGACGCCATTGCGCTCGCCGACCAGCTCATCCGCGCGGGCGAGTTCGAGATCGTCGTCGCCGGTGGCCAGGAGTCGATGACCAACGCCCCGCACCTGCTCGAGAAGAGCCGCGACGGCTTCAAGTACGGCAATGTCACCCTGCGTGACCACATGGACTTCGACGCCCTCTCCGACGTGTTCACGATGCAGGGCATGGGTGGCCTCACGGAGCAGGCCAACACCGGCGAGCGCGCCGTGAGCCGCGAGGAGCAGGACGCCTTCTCCGCCCGCAGCCACCAGAACGCCGCCAAGGCCTGGAAGGACGGCTACTTCGACGACGAAGTCGTCACCGTGCAGATCCCGCAGCGCAAGGGTGACCCGATCGAGTTCCGGACCGACGAGGGCATCCGCGCCGACACGACGACCGAATCCCTGTCCGGTTTGCGCCCGGCGTTCGCCAAGGACGGCACCATCACGGCCGGTTCGGCCTCGCAGATCTCCGACGGCGCTTGCGCCGTCGTCGTCATGAAGAAGTCCAAGGCCGAGGAACTCGGGCTGGCGTGGCTCGCCGAGATCGGCGCCCACGGTGTCGTCGCCGGCCCCGACTCGACCCTGCAGAGCCAGCCGGCCGAGGCGATCAAGGCAGCTTGCGCCAAGCAGGGCATCGCTCCGAGCGACCTCGACCTCGTCGAGATCAACGAGGCCTTCGCGGCCGTCGGTCTGGTCTCGGCCAAGGAGCTCGGCCTGGACGAGGACAAGGTCAACCCCAACGGTGGCGCCATCGCCATGGGCCACCCCCTCGGGATGTCGGGCGCCCGAATCACCCTGACGCTGGCCAACGAGCTCAAGCGCCGCGGTGGCGGCGTCGGTGCCGCCGCCCTGTGTGGCGGTGGCGGCCAAGGCGACGCCCTCATCATCACCGTTCCCGCCTCTGCTTGAGTCGAGGTCTGAGTCGGGACCCGGGCACGAGCTCGAAGGCGGGTCGTGAGCGCATCCACGCCTCGCGCGGTCGACATCCCCGCCCTTGTTGACGACGCCAGGGCGGGGAGTCCGCGTGCTGTCGCCCGGCTGATCTCGCTCATCGAGGATGGCCATCCAGCTCTGCCAGAGGTGATGCGTGCCTTGGCGCGGTCGGCCGGCACCGCTCACATCATCGGCCTGACGGGCGCGCCCGGAGTGGGCAAGTCGACGACGACCAACGCCCTTGTGCGGGAGTTTCGCAGGCAGGGCAAAGTCATCGGGGTGCTGGCTGTGGACCCGTCCTCGCCGTTCTCCGGGGGTGCCCTTCTCGGTGACCGGATCCGGATGGAGGAGCACGCCACCGACCGGGGGGTCTTCCTGCGCTCGATGGCGTCCCGCGGACATCTCGGCGGCCTGTCTGCGGCCGTGCCGCAGGCGATCAGGGTGCTCGATGCGGCCGGGTGCGACGTCGTGCTCATCGAGACGGTGGGTGTCGGCCAGTCCGAGGTCGAGATCGCGGGCTTGGCGGACACGAGCATCGTGCTGCTGGCCCCGGGAATGGGTGACGGGATCCAGGCGGCCAAGGCGGGGATCCTCGAGATCGCCGATGTCTTCGTCGTCAACAAGGCCGATCGTGACGGTGCGGACCAGACGGTGCGAGACGTGCGACACCTGATCCAGATGGGCGAGGCGGCAGCTGGTGGCGGTTGGCGACGACCCGTGGTCCGGACCGTGGCCCTGACCGGCGACGGGCTTCCCGAGCTGGCGGCGGCGGTGAGCGATCACCGCGGTTGGCTCGACGAGCGCGGACACCTGGATGCGCGACGTCGGCGGCGCGCGCGCGAGGAGATCCTCGGGCTCACGTTGGCCCGGACCCGCCGTCGCCTGGAGGCCGACCACACCCTCGATGATTGGGTGGAGCGTGTGCTGGCCGGAGAGGCCGACTCGCACAGTGCGGCCGAGTCGCTCGCCCCGGGACAGTGAGACCGTTCGGGTCCTGAGACCATCGGGGGATGCTGGACTGGAGTCACAAGCCGACCCTGATGGGGGAGCGAGTTCTCCTCCGACCTTTCGCGGCCGGGGACGCTGACGCCATGGCGCAGGTCCTCGATGACCCTGAGGTGCTGCGACTGACCGGATCGGTGACCACAAGCCAGCAGGCAGCCCAGGGCTTCACGAGAGATGCCGCCTTCGACGAGTGGTATGCCACCCGACATGACGCCTCCGAACGGCTCGATCTCGCGGTCATTGATCGTGCGACTGACCGACTGGTCGGCGAGATCGTCCTCAACGAACGACAGCGGGACGAGGAGGGCGCCCTCACGTGCAACCTGCGCATCCTGCTCGGCACGGAAGGCCGCGACCGCGGACTGGGGACGGAAGCGGTCGCCCTGCTCACGGCATACGGGCTCGATGTCCTTGCCCTGCAACGGATCACGCTCGAGGTGTTCGCCTTCAATCCTCGCGCCCGGCACGTCTACGAAAAGGTCGGCTTCGTGCACGAGGCGACCGAGATCGATGCCCTGATCTTCGACGGCCAAGGCATCGATGCCCATGTCATGGCCATCACGCGCAGCCCCACAGGCGCCCGCGGCCCAGCGGGTGGGGAAGACTGAGGCAATGCTCATCGCCTTCAGCGTCGCCCCATCCGTGTCCGACGAGTCCGGGGGAGTCGCCGGCGCCGTGGCCGAGGCCATCCGGATCGTGCGGGCCAGCGGCCTGCCCAACCACACGGATTCGATGTTCACGACGATCGAGGGCGATTGGGAGGAGTGCATGGCCGTCGTCAAGGACTGCGTGGATGTGCTTGCCACCCACGCGCCACGGGTCTCGCTCGTCCTCAAGGCCGACATTCGCCCAGGAGCAACCGGCGAGTTGACCGGCAAACTGGAGCGCCTCGAGGCGGCCATCGAAGCCGGTGCCGACGACGAGTTCTAGGCTGGCCATCGTGGCTCCTCAACCCCTGCCCTTCGATCCCATCGCGCGGGCCGAGGCGCTGTGGGTTCAGCGCTGGGGAGCGAACTCGCGGCACACGACCATGGCGGCTGCCACGGCCATCATGCGAGTGCAGCAGGTGCTCCTCGCCCGCTTCGACGCCATCGCGGGGGGACACGACCTGACCTTTGCCCGCTACGAGGCGCTCGTCCTGCTCGCCTTCAGCCGTGAGGGGCAACTGTCGATGGGGCGCATCGGGGAGCGGCTCATGGTCCATCCGACGAGCGCGACGAACATCGTCCAGCGGCTGGCGGCCAGCGGCTTCGTCGAGCGGGTCCCCAACCCGCGTGACGGCCGGGGCACTCTGGCCCGGATCACCGAATCGGGTCGAGCTGCCATGGAGGCGGTGACCGCCGAACTCGAGGCGATGGACTTCGGTTTGGCGGCCCTGTCGTCCGACTCGGTGGCTGGGCTCTCGACCCTGTTGCGTGAGGTCCGGCTGGCCGCCAACGACTTCATCGAGGACCCTTCCTGAACGGTCGCGATTTGGTCGGATCGTTATCCATTTGTCATGGTTGAGGATCCCCGGTGCGATGCTCCCCCTGCATGGCACGTCTCCGGAACGACCAAAGGAACGACCCATGGCGCTCAACGCCAAGCGGGTCATTGCCGTCCTCGTGGCCCTTGCTGGCCTCGTGCTGACCGGTGGTGGCCTCTGGCTCGCGACCCAGCTCGGGACGAGCGGTTCGGCCAGTTTCACCATGACACCCACGCGAAACGGTGCGGTCGTCGTGACCCCCGATGTCCTCAACCGCCTCGACGGCGACTTCGTCGTGCGCGCCGAATCTGCCAAGAGCGACGGCGCAGTCTGGATGGGCGAGGTCGCTCCGTCGGATGCGGACCTGATCGTGGGAGAGACCGGGGCCACGCGGCTCACCGGCTTCTCGGTGCGTGACGGCTGGGTGCTGCGGCACAAGCTCGTGGGCGCGGGGGAGAACCCGGACTTCGCTGCGGCCGACATCTGGCGCGCCACGATCAGCGGGAAGGGCAGCCAGACCATCGTGGTCGACCAGGCGAGCGCCCCCGACGCCGTGATCATCGCTGCCGAGGACGGCCGCGTCGGCCCCGTCTCGATCACCGTCGAGCGCAAGGCGTGGTTCGTCCAGGCGATCATCACCGCCGTCGTGGGTCTGGCCCTCGTCTTGGCGGGCATCCTGCTCTGGCGCTCCCGGTTGGGCTCGCCGCGACCGACAGCGAGCAAGCGCGCGAGCGCTGAGGGGCCCGCCGGCGGGTCTGACAGTTCCGGCGATTCCCAGGATGCCGGAGCCGCGAAGACGACTCCCGATGTCCCCACGCCTGATGATTCTGAGGCCGCCCCACCGTCCACCGGGCGCCGCCTTCGCGTCGGGGGCGCCGTGCTCCTGACCGCCGCAACCCTCGCCGGCTGCAGTCCCACCGAATCGATCGCCGGAATTCACGCGCCACCGGCCGAGAACATGAAGGTGGCCCCGCTGAGCGCCGATGCCGCCGCGGACATCGCCGTCCGGGTCACCCAAGAAGCAGGAATGGCCGCGACGATGGCGGTCGACGACGCGGGCAATGCCGCGCGCGACGCCGTCCTCGTCGGCACCGCGTCCGAACTGATGAAGGCACGGCTGGCCGTCTCGGGTGCCACGACCGCGAGCGCCGGCCTGACCAAGTCCGATGCACCCAAGGTCCTCGCCATCTCCCAGGGCAAGACCTTCCCCCGTGCCCTGCTGGCCACGACCCTGGACACGAGCGAGAACCGCCAGTACCTCGAGTCCTTCCTCAGCTCCGAGGTCACGACCCCCTTCCGGCTCGAGAACCGCGTGCCGATGCTGCCGGGCGCCACCCTGCCCGCGTTGCCCTCCCTTGCCGCCGGGACGCAGCTCGTGGGTGCCGACGACGGTGACGGCCTTGTCATGTCTCCCAAGGCGGCCCTCGAGGCGTATGCCGGGGCGCTCGCGTATCCCTCGCCCGTCGCGAACGACTCGGTCGAGACCTCCGACAGCTTTGCCACGCTGCTGCAGTCGAACCAGACCAAGCAGGCGGAAGGGCTCGGCTCCCTTGCCTCGTATGCCGTGACCCAGACGTCGGTTCCGGAAGCCATCCGTGCCTTCCGTTTGGCCGACGGCAGCGTGGTCGTCTTCGGGCGCATCGACCGCAGCGACATGATGACGGCAGGCGAGAACACCAAGGAACTCACCGTTCCCGAGGCCTACCAGAAACTTGTGGGGACGGCCACGGCCACCACGAGCGTGACGATCAACTCGATGCAGCCGGTCGTCCTGCTGGTCCCGGCCGACGGCAAGGGCAAGGTGAAGCTCTTGGGTGTCATCGAGCAATTGGCTTCGGGGTCGTCCTCCTGATCGGCACCCCCTTCTCGTTTGAGAGGATCTCTCCATGAGCTCGATCCCTGAATCCCCGGCTGGTGCGCGTGGCGCCGTCGATCTCACCTCCCTCTCCGGTGCTGGCGGGGCGGGTGCGAACGCGGTCGCCAACACCGGGTCGGCAGCCCGGTCTGGAGTGCCCGACGGACTCCTCGTGGAGGCCACGGACGCCACCTTCAACGACGCCCTGACCCGTCACATCGGCGTCCCGGGCCTGCTCGTGCTCTGGTCCAGCCAGCACCCCCAGACCAAGGATTACCTCGACGTCGTCATCTCAACGGCGGCGACCTATGACGGTCGCGTCGTGGTGGTGGCTGCTGACCTGGGCACACAGGCGGGACTTGGCCAAGCGCTCGTCCCCCTCATCCAACAGGCCTTCGGGCAGGCCCACATCCCCGCGACCTTCGGCCTCCTCCAGGGCCAGCCTGTGCCTCTCTTCCCGGGGGTCGCTCCCGTAGACCAGATCCGCACGGCCATCGACCAGCTGCTCGAAGCCGCGGTCCGGAGCGGCATCACCGGTCGGGTCGCCCTCTCTGGTGGCGGCGGTGACGTCGATGGCGAGGATGCGCCCCTGCCACCGCTGCACCAGGCCGCCTTCGATGCGATCGAGGCCGGTGATCTCGACGCGGCGGCCACGGCATACTCCCAGGCCCTGCAGGAGAACCCGAAGGACGCCGATGCCGAACTGGGTCTGGCCCAGGTCGGTCTCATGCAGCGGACCGAGGGACTCGATCTGGCCGCGGTCCGTGCGGCTGCCGCGGCCGACCCGAGTGACATCGACGCGGCCCTGCAGGTGGCCGATCTGGACGTGCTGGGTGGGCACATCGAGGACGCCTTCACGCGCCTCATCGACCTCATTCGTGCCACGACTGGTGACGAGCGGGACCGCGTGCGCACCCACCTCGTCGGTCTCTTCGGCGTGGTGGGCAGTCATGACGAGCGGGTCAAGAAGGGCCGCACGGCCCTGATGAACGCCCTCTTCTGATCTGACCCGGCAAACCCCTGCCCGACCCTTGGAACGGGGCCGCCTGCTCATGACATGACGGGGTGGTTTGGGGTTGGATGAGGCCATGCAACGCAGCGAGGCTTGGCTCCGAGTCCCAGGGACCGATGACCACCGACACGTGATCCGCTGGGGTCACTACGGCCGGCCCGTGCTCGTCTTCCCCAGCGAGGGTGGATCAGCGGTCGATTACGCGGGCAACGGCATGCTCGATGCGGTCGGTGAGCTCGTCGAGAGCGGTCGCGCCAGCCTCTTCTGCGTTGACTCCATGGACCACTACTCCTGGTCGGACAACTCGCAACCCACCGAGGAGCGAGCCCGCCGGCACGGCCGTTACCACCAGTGGCTCACCGACGCGGTCGTGCCCTGGATCCACCAGGAGATGGGCAGCGCGCAGAGCATCGTCACGACGGGTGTGTCCCTCGGCGCCTACCACGCGGTCCAGTTCACGATGACTCGCGCCGACCTCGCGCCAGTGGCCATCGGCCTCTCCGGCTCCTACGACCCGACGAGTTGGAACGGTTGGGGAGACCTCGGGGACGCGACCTACTTCGCCAACCCCACGGCATACGTCCCCGGCCTGCACGGCGCCCACCTGGACTGGCTACGATCCCGGGTGGCGATCCAGTTGGTCGTCGGGCAGGGGCCCTTCGAGGTCTCGCCGACCAAGTCCCTGCCCTCGACGCTGCACTTCGCACACCTGTTGCGGGAGAAGGGAATCCCGCACGAGCTCGACGTCTGGGGCTCGGACAGCGCCCACGATTGGCCGTGGTGGCGCAAGCAGCTCGCACATCACCTGCCCCGCTTCGTCTGACCGCGCGCTCCGACCCGACAGACCCGTCCCTGAAACCCTCAACACAGGAGGACCACGATGGCCAACCAGAAGCACCTCATCGGTCTGCTGCTCGGTGCCGAGGAGGACTGGCCGACCGCGCTCGAGGCGCTCATCTCGCGTCTGGGGCCGGTCAAGGGACCCGATGGCGGGATGCACGAGATCGCCAGCGAGCGCGTGACGATCGAGCCCTTCAATCTGCGTGACAAGGTGCGTCAGGACCTCGTCGTGGATCGCCTGGCCTACTGGTACTACCACCCGCGCGAGTGGCTCAAGAAGGCCGCCCTGATGGACGACCTCTACCTGCTCAACAGCCCCTTCACCTTCCAGTCGATGGAGAAGCACTCGGCCTATTGCGCCCTGATGCGGATGGGCATGCACGTCCCCGAGACAGTGCTCGTGCCCTACAAGAACCCCGTCGACAACGTCCGCTGGGCCTACACCGCGGCGAAGTACAACCAGTCCTTCGAGCTCGAGAAGATCGCCGAGGACCTGGGCTATCCGCTCTTCATGAAGCCCTTCGACGGCGGTGGCTGGCGCGGTGTCTCCGCGGTCAAGGACCAAGCGGCGCTCACCAAGGCCTACGACGAGTCCGGCGAGATGCTCATGCACCTGCAGGAGTCGATCAGTGACTTCGAGGTGTTCGCGCGGGCCCTGACCATCGGGCCCGAAACGATGGTGATGAAGTTCCGGCCGGATCAGCCGATGCACAACAGGTATGCCGTGGCGCACGACTTCCTCGACGCCGACACCGGGCGGGAGGCCATCACGATCTCGCAGAGCGTCAACGCCTTCTTCCGGTGGGAGTTCAACTCCTGCGAGATGCTCGTCAAGGACGGCGTCGTCTACCCGATCGACTACGCGAACGCCTGCCCCGACGTGGCCGTCACGTCACTGCACTACTACTTCCCGTGGGCGATGAAGGCCCTACTGCGCTGGTCGACCTGGTGCGTCGTGACCGATCGCAAGCCGCGCTTCCAGGTCGACAGCGACCCGTGGTTCGCGATCGCCGACAACGGTGACCTGGACTACAAGGCCAAGCTCACGGCATACCAAGGCCTGGCTGACGACTACTTCGAGACCGAGCGCTACAAGGAATGGTGCGAGTCCTCGATGGGACACGTCGATGAGATGGTGCTCGACTGGATCGACAGCGATGACTTCCGCAAAATGCTGACCTCAACGATCCAGCAGACCTATCCCACGCATGAGTGGGAGAAGTTCGAGGGCCACTTCGGTGGGCTCATGGACCTGTGGCTCAAGGACGAGAGCGCCTCCCTCGGCCGCTCCTGAGCCACTTGGCCCCCTGACCCTCCTGACGTCCTGGCACCGCGGTACCCCATTCATGACCCCAGGTTCGTGGGTTGGGCACCTTTCAGCGCTCGTCGCCTTCTATTCATGACCCCAGGTTCGTATGCCGTGAGCCTGGGCCCCGATGCCCTCAGGCTGCCGCTCGGCGAACCGGGAAGTGTCTGCGCCAGTCCTGCTTGAGGCGAACGATGACACCCTTGCTGGCCAGAGCCTTGGCGATGCGGGCCAGTGATCGGTCCGGATGCATGAACAGATCTGGCGAACGCAGGATGATCAGCCGCCAATCCAAGTCGTCGAACTCCTCGCGTCGATCGATGTCCTTCTGCCACTGGTCGTCGTTCTCGGCGTGGTGTCGTCCGTCGTACTCGACTCCGAGCCGTAAGGCTGGGTAGCCCATGTCGATCCGGCGAGTGATCTTGCCCTGCTCGTCCCGGAAGACGATGTTGACCTTCGGCTCAGGGATGCCGGCGAAGACCATGAGCAGACGAACCTTGGTCTCCTGGGGCGAGTCAACCTCCGCGCGAACCAAGCTGGCTGCCGTCCGTGCCAGGCGTGCTCGCTTTCCTCGGAAGGCCGCGGCTGCTGCGATGAGTTGCTCAGGTGTGGTCACCTTCTTGCAGAGGGTGTCTCCGGCGACGACGAGATCAACGAGTTCCAGTTCGCCCGCCAATTTGAGAAAGGTGGCCTCGGGGGTTGTGACGCGAAGCCCATAGCGAGTTGTCGTCGGAGGTCGTTGGGCAGGTCGATGCATCCGCAATCCCTTGACAAGGGTCCTGTGTTTGCGATCGAGCAGGACCTCGACATCGGCAGAGTCGGGGACGATGGCACCCCACAACCTGGCCGCCGAACGGCCGCAGATGGAGGCCTCGGGCACGGCCAGGAGCGCGGCCTTGCACATGAGGTAGTTGTCGATGGGAACCTCCGCAGAGACATGCACGCCCCAGACCAGTTGCGTGAAGGCGCTGCTCCTCAGTTGCGCATCCGAGAGGCCAGCGTCGATCGCCCGATGACGCAGGAAGGGCTGCATGATGTCGATGTCGCGCGCATGGTCCTCAATCATCTCGCCAGCATGGCCGACCTCGAGAGGGTGCTGGTGAGTTATGCACAGGGCCGAGGCGCGGCATACGAACCTGGGGTCATGAATGGGAGGCGAGGAGCGCTGGGAGGTGGCCACCCTACGAACTTGGGGTCATGAATGGGGGGCGACGGTGCGGTCAGCTGCCGAGGGCGGCGCTGACGACCTCCTTGGCCTCGGCCTGGACCTCGGCCAGATGGTCCTCGCCCTCGAAGGACTCGGCATAGATCTTGTAGACGTCCTCGGTGCCGCTTGGGCGAGCCGCGAACCACGCCGACTTGGTCACGACCTTGAGCCCACCGATCGGGGCATCGTTGCCCGGGGCGCGGGTCAACTTGGCCGTGATCGCCTCTCCCGCAAGGGAATCCGCGGCCACGTCGTCAGGCGAGAGTGCGGCCAGCTTCGCCTTCTGCTCGCGGTTGGCGGGAGCATCAATTCGTGCGTATGCCGGGTCGCCATGTTTCGCCGTCAGGGCGGCATAGTGTTGGCTGGGGGACAGGCCGGTCTTCGCTTGGATCTCCGAGGCGAGCAGGGCGAGCAGGATGCCGTCCTTGTCCGTGGTCCACACCTGGCCGTCCATGCGTACGAAGGACGCACCGGCCGACTCCTCGCCGCCGAAGGGGCCGGACCCGTCGAGCAGCCCGGGCACGAACCACTTGAAGCCCACTGGCACCTCGACGAGCCGTCGCCCGAGGTCGGCCGCGACCTTGTCGATCATCGAACTGCTCACCAGGGTCTTGCCGACGAATCCGTCCGCCCGCCAGCCCGGGCGAGCCCCGGCATACAGGTATTGGATGGCCACCGAGAGGAAGTGGTTGGGGTTCATCAGCCCTGAGTCCGGG
>DAOLRO010000037.1:0-18696 GCA_035418665.1 Phycicoccus sp. | reverse complement strand
CACCCAAGCCTAGAACCCCGCTCCCGAAGGCCTCTTGACACAGAAGGGAGCCATGAGCGTGCACTCTGGCACGCCCCGGCCATTGCGTATTACGCTTTGTTCATGGAGACGATCAACGGCCAGCCCGTCACCGACGAACAGATCCAGGCCTGGGCCGACGAAGCCGAAGCCGGCTACGACATCGAGGCGCTCCGCAAGCGTGGACGAAAGCCTCTGGGTGATGGGCCTGCTCGGGTTGTCCCCGTCCGGCTCGACGACACCCTGCTCAACGCCCTCGACCAACGCGCGGAGCACGATCGTGTCACGCGTTCCGAACTGATCCGAGCAGCGTTGCGCGCCTACGTGGCGTGAAGATCAACCACTCCGCGCGTAGGCACGGAATCGCCGACGCGGACATCCTCCACGCAACTACAAGCCGTGCCTATGAGAGCGAACCCGACGAGGACATCCCCGCGAAGCAGTTCGTCCTGGGCTTCGATCGACACGGTCGACTGCTCGAGCTTGTCATCGTCACCTTCGACAGCGGCAACCAACTCGTCATCCACGCCATGAAGGCGAGACGGTCTGTTCTTGACTTGCTCGACTGACTTCCGCGAACGCTCTCAACTCGGCAATACAGCAAGTGTGAAGAGAGCCAGCGACGCGCCTCGCCCCCTTGCGCAACTCCCGAGAGCGCTGAACTCGGGCGTCGTCCGTTCTCTCGCGGAAGCTCGCGACAGTTGCGCGCACGACGGGCAACAAGGTCACACGATTCACACCTCTTCGGCACCTTCTCCTGCGGGTCTCATCGCGCGCCGAGTCGTAGACTTATGTGTTGCACCACTGCTTCAAGGACCGGTGCCGCCCTGCGCCACCGTCATCGTGGCGCCCCGCCACGAGAGGACGAGCGTGACCCTGCTGGAGCGCATCCACGAACCCGCGGATCTGCGTGCCCTGCCGGCCTGCGACCTCCCGGCTCTGGCCGACGAGATCCGCGCCTTCCTTGTCACCGAGGTCTCGCGCACCGGTGGTCATCTCGGCCCCAACCTCGGCGTGGTCGAGCTCACCATGGCCCTGCACAGGGTCTTCGACTCGCCGCGCGATGCCATCGTCTTCGACACCGGCCACCAGTCCTACGTGCACAAGCTGCTCACCGGACGCCACGACTTCTCCGGCCTCCGTCAGCAGGGGGGCCTGTCCGGCTATCCCAGCAGGGGCGAGTCCGACCACGATGTCGTTGAGTCCTCCCACGCCTCGAGCTCACTGTCCTGGGCCTACGGCATCGCTCAGGGGCGCCGAGTGCGCAAGGAAAGCGGACGGCATACGGTCGCTGTCATCGGTGACGGGGCGCTCACCGGCGGGATGGCGTGGGAGGCGATCAACAACATCGCCGCCGCCAAGGACCTGCCCCTGGTCGTCGTCGTCAACGACAACGAACGCTCCTACGCCCCGACCATCGGTGGCCTCGCCGACCATCTCGCCACCCTGCGCACGACCCAGGGCTACGAACAGGTTCTCGACTGGGGCAAGGCCCAGCTCCGGCGCACACCTGTCGTGGGTGGCCCGATGGAGCGCGCCCTCCACGGGGTCAAGAAGGGCCTCAAGGATGTCGTTGCGCCGCAAGGGATGTTCGAGGACCTCGGCCTGAAATATGTCGGACCCATCGATGGTCACGACGAGCAGGCGCTCGAGCACGCCCTGCGCAAGGCCAAGGCCTTCGGCGGTCCGGTGCTCGTCCACGTCCTCACCCAGAAGGGCCGCGGCTACGAGCACGCGGTCAACGACGAGGCCGATCAGTTCCACGGCATCGGCGTGATCAACCCCGAGACCGGGCTGCCGATCCAGATCTCCGGCCGCAGCTGGACCGATGAGTTCAGCGACGCGATGGTGCGCATCGGCCACGAGCGTGAGGACGTCGTCGCCATCACCGCAGCGATGATGATTCCGGTGGGGCTCAAGGGTTTTGCCGACGAGTTCCCCGAGCGGACCTTCGACGTGGGCATCGCCGAGCAGCACGCCGCGACCATGGCTGCCGGCTTGGCCTTCGCCGGATTGCACCCGGTCGTCGCCATCTACGCGACCTTCCTCAACCGCGCATTCGACCAACTCCTCATGGACTGCGCGCTCCACAAGGCCGGCGTCACGTTCGTCCTCGATCGGTCCGGGGTGACCGGCCCCGACGGCGCCTCGCACCACGGCATGTGGGATCTCACCATCTCCGGTGTCGTGCCGGGACTTCACCTCGCGGCACCGCGAGATGGCCAGCAGGTCGCGGCCGCGGTCGAGGCCGCGGTTGACATCGCCGACGCCCCTTCGGTCGTGCGTTTTCCGAAGGGGACCGTGGGCGACCCGATCCTCGCCCTGCGCACCGTCGAGGGGGTCGACGTGCTCGCCGAGCCCGACGCAGAGGCAGTCGACCTGCTGCTCGTCGGCATTGGCTCCATGGTCACCACCGCTCTGGCCGCCGCCGAGAAGCTCACGGCCGAGGGCCTGCGCGTGCGCGTCGTCGACCCGGTGTGGGCGCTGCCCGTGCCTGCCGCGTTGGTGGCGTTGGCCGGGGACGCCAGGCGCGTCGCCGTCGTCGAGGACGGTTCCGTCGTCGGTGGCGTGGGTTCACAGATTGCGTATGCCGTGCGCGCCGCCGGTCTCGACCTGCCGGTCGACACCTTTGGGCTTCCCCGCGAGTTCCTCGACCACGGCTCACGCGGGCAGGTCCTCGACCTGGTCGGACTGACCCCCGACGTCGTGGCCGGCAGTCTGCGCGAACGCCTCCGCTGACCCCGCCGGCCCCGACTCAGCCGGTGAGGCGGCGCAGGTGGAGGGCGAGTTGGAGCTCGAGGGCTCGGCTGGGGTCGGTCCACGAGGACCCGAGGATGCGGGCGATGCGGTCCAGCCGCTGGGTCACGGTGTTGACGTGCACGTGCAATGACGTGGCCGCGTGGCGAGGGCTGGCGCCCGAGGCGAAGTAGCCGTCGAGGGTCTTGACCAACTCCGTGCCGCGCCGCTCGTCGTAGTCCATCAAGGGGCCGAGGACGGACCGGATCCAGGAGTCGACATCGGGGGAGTCCCCGACGATGAGCCCGGCGAAACCCAGGTCCTCAGTGGCGGCCCCCTCGCCCGCACGGCCCAGGGCGAGCAGCGCATCGAGGGTGCGACGGGCCTGGACATGGGTCGCTGGGAGCGCCTCCACCCCGACACTGGGGCCCGCGCCTCCTACGGTGACGCTGTGGTGGCGCGCGAGGCGGCCCGCCAGATCCCGCGCCAGCGCCGAAGAGTCGGAGCCAGCCATGACGACGACGATGTCGCGACCGCGCTCACCGACCAGCGCCTCGGGCGGCAGTTGCGCGCCGACCGAGAGGGCCAGGGATCGCAGGTCGACCGGTTGCTCGGCGCGGGCGACGAGCACGCAGGTTGGCGCGCTCGGATCGATCCCCAGTGCCCGAAGGGAGCCACCGAGGGCGTCTGTGTCACCACGGCCCGACAGCAGGTTCGCCATGAGGTCGGAGCGTCTCCGCAGGACGGTGTCGATCCGGGCGCGCTCCCCGAGCAGAACCAGGGCCGTGACGACAGCCGCTCGCTCGATCGTGCGCGCATCAGCCTCATCGAGAGCTTCGACACCTCCGACGACCAGGTGCCCCAGGACATCATCGACGGCTGCCACGGGCACGATCCACTCCTCCCCGACACGGGTGAGGCGGGCACTTGTCGCCAGTTCACGGGCGGACACATGTGACGACTCGACAGCGGTGGTCTCCGGCGCATTCGGGCTCGCGCTCCGCCGGCGACCCTCGGGATCCAGGAGCGCGGCCCAGCCGCCGAGCAGCCCCGGCAGTGCGGCGGTGATGTCGCCGACGCCGCCACCACCGAGGACGAGTTGGGCGAAGCGGTCATGGGCTGCCGCGGCGCGCTCGACCCCGTCGGCGTGCCGTCGCGCGTCCTCGTGGGCGACGTGGAGCTCGGCCAGCGCACGCTCAGCCCGATCGAGGGCACCCACCTGCACGATGGCGACCGCGGCCAGCGTGGCGAGCGAGCCCAAGAGAGCGACCTCGTCGGGGGAGAAGGCTCGTGCCGTGCGATGGGCCGCGAAGAGGACTCCCACGAATTCGTCCTTGACCACCAGAGGAGTCCCGCAGATCGCGAGCAGCCCTTCATCGCCGACGGCCGAGTCGATGGCGCCGGTGTGCTGGAAGCGATCGTCGGCCCGATAGTCCGGCGTCCAATAGGGCTTGAGAGTCGAGGCCGCCAGGCCACCGAGCCCGTCGCCCGGGTCGAGGCGGAGGTTTTGGAAGTCGGCTGAGATCGACCCAGCGGTGGCCCGCATGTAGGTGTCTCCCCGCTCGGGATCGGCCAAGGTCAGGTAGGAGACGTCGGCTCCGAGGAGCATGCGGGTCCGGCGCACGATGGCATCCAGGACGAAGGAGGGGTCGGTCATCGCCGCGAGATCAGTGGCCGTGTCGACGAGCGCCTCGAGTTCCTGCTCCCGCCGTCTCCGCACGTCGGCAGCGGCCCAGATCTGCAGCGCCAACTCCTTGAGTTCAGGGTCGGTGTCGGTTGCGGCAATGGTCGAGTGATCGGCGCCGTGGGCCAGGAGATGGAGGAGGGCGGACTCGCCGCTGCTGCGATCAGTGACGTCAGCTCGCTCGGCGCGAGCGGCCTCGGTGCTTCCGCGACGGGGCACGGCATGCGCCCGTTCGGGCGTCACCATCTGGCCGCGCTGTGACATGCGGCGATCATAGGCCAGCCCCACATGTGTCCGGACGCCCTAATCAGCCCAGATGTATGGCGAATACACACACCTGTTGGCTCTTGCCACGCTCCTATGGTGTGGCGCATGCCTGCCCTGCTGCAGACCCGAGCGCTGACGAAGGACTTCCGCGGCTTCACCGCGGTGAGTGCTGTCGACCTGAGCGTGGAGTCCGGGACCATCCATGCCCTGGTGGGACCCAACGGCGCGGGGAAGACCACCCTCTTCAACCTGCTCACCGGCTTCCTGACCCCGAGCTCGGGCACGATCGAGTTCGACGGACAGGACATCACCGGCAAGGCCCCTGAGCAGATCGCCCACCTCGGAGTGGCCCGGTCCTTCCAGATCACCAGCCTCTTCGACCAGATGACCCTCCTCGAGCACCTGGAACTCGCTCTGGCCTCACGGACGGGGCTGGGCATGAAGTTCTGGCGGTCGAGCACCCGGATGGGCCAGTTCAAGGACCGCTCGATGGAGTTGCTCGACCAGGTCGGACTCGCCCGTCGCGCCACCCAACTCGCCGGGTCCCTTGCCTACGGTCAGAAGCGCGCCCTGGAGTTGGCCCTGGCCCTGGCCCTCGACCCCAAACTCCTCCTGCTCGACGAGCCCACCGCAGGCATGGGCGTCGAGGACGTCGACCGCACCATCGCCCTCGTCAAGAAGGTCTCCGACGGGCGCACCGTCGTCTTCGTCGACCACAACATGCACGTCGTCGGCTCGCTCGCCCACGCGGTGACCGTCCTTCAGGCCGGCAAGGTCTTGGCCGAGGGGACCTACGACGAGGTGCGCAACGACCCAAGGGTGGTCACGGCATACCTGGGGGAAGCGCATGTCTGACCAACCTGCCCAGTCTCACCGAGCCGAGCTCAGCGTCCGCGACCTGTCCGCCTGGTATGGCGAGGCGCAGGTCCTGCGGGACGTCGCCCTCGACGTCGCCCAAGGGGAGGTGGCGACCCTCGTCGGTCGCAACGGAGCCGGCAAGACGACCGTCCTCCGCTCGATC
Organism: Phycicoccus sp.; assembly: GCA_035418665.1. Classification (GTDB taxonomy): domain Bacteria; phylum Actinomycetota; class Actinomycetes; order Actinomycetales; family Dermatophilaceae; genus Phycicoccus_A. Next base: position 12,970 of record DAOLRO010000037.1, on the reverse strand, counting down.
ATGGGCCTGCACCGTGCCATCACCGGCCAGATCACCCTCGGCGGACAGGACATCACCAAGGAGTCCGCTGACAAGCGCGCCCGCCGCGGGCTCGGCTGGGTCCCCGACGACCGGGGCATCTATGCCACCCTCACGGTCGAGGAGAACCTCACCCTCCCGCCGGTCATCGACAAGGCGAGCGCCTGGCCCCTCGACCGGATCTACGAACACTTCCCGGTCCTCCAGGAGCGGAGGGCCTTCCCCGGCACCAAGCTCTCCGGCGGCGAGCAGCAGATGCTCGCCATGGCCCGGCCCCTGCGGATGGGCGCCCGGGTCCTGCTCCTCGACGAGCCGAGCGAGGGCCTGGCCCCCGTGATCGTCACCCAGATCGGCGAGATCATCCGCGAGATCAAGGCCCAAGGGGTCGCGGTGCTCCTCGTCGAACAGAACGTCACCTTCGCCGCCACCGTCGCCGACCGGCACTACCTCCTGGCCCAGGGCCGGGTCGTGGAGTCAATGGGCAATCCGGAGTTCCAGGAACGCAAGACCGAACTGCTCGAGCACCTCGGCCTCTGAGGCCACCAGCACAACCAGCACCAACCGGCACCAACCCTGCACCGCCCGCACCATCCATCGGAGGAAAGACATGAACAGCAAGAAACCGATCACCATGGCCGCTGCGGTCTGCGGCGCCACTCTCCTCCTCGCGGCCTGCGGTGGGGGTGGCCCGAGCAGCAGCGGCGAGAGCAAGCTCACCGACGGCAAGGTCGTCATCGGCCTGCTCAACGACCAGTCCGGTGTCTACAAGGACCTCTCCGGCCCCAACAGCAAGGTCGCCATCGAGATGGCGATCGAGGACTACAAGAAGAAGTACGGTGACAAGGCCGTGGCCAAGGACATCGAGATCGTCATGGCCGACCACCAGAACAAGCCCGACATCGCCAACACCAAGGCGCAGGAGATGTACGACCGCGACAAGGCCGACATCATCCTCGACGTGCCGACCTCCTCGGCCGCGCTCGCCGTCGCCACTCAGGCCAAGGCGAAGAAGAAACTCTTCATCGACGTGGGTGCCGCGACGACCGCCCTCACCGGGAAGTCGTGCAACAAGTACACCTTCCACTGGGCCTACGACACCTACATGCTCGCCAACGGCACCGGCACCGTCCTCGTCGGTGAGGGCGGCAAGAACTGGTCGATCGTCTACCCCGATTACGCCTTCGGCCAGGACATGACCAAGTCCTTCACCGCGGCCGTCGAGAAGGGTGGCGGCACGATCCAACAGTCGATCCCGACGCCCTTCCCCAACGACAACTTCGCGACCTTCATCACCAAGGCCGCCTCGACCAACCCCGACGTCATCGGGATCATGGCCGCCGGTGGTGACCTCGTGAACTTCGTCAAGCAGTACAACCAGGCCGGCCTCCAGGGCAAGACCACCCTCGCCGTGGGTCTGATGTTCATCACCGACATCCACAGCCTCGGCGTCGACCAGTTCTCCGGCACCACCTTCACCGACGCGTGGTATTGGAACATGGACGCCGAGAACAAGGCCTTTGCCGACCGCTTCAAGGAGAAGACGAACACCCGTCCCTCCTTCGCCCATGCCGGCAACTACTCCGCGGCCTACCAGTACCTCGACGCCATCCAGCGCGCCGGCTCCGATGACGCCGACGCGGTCGTCAAGGAGCTCGAGGGCAAGAAGGTCAACGACGTCTTCCTGCGCAACGGCGAGATCCGCGCCGCTGACCACCGCGTGCTCCACGACGCCTACTTGGTCAAGGTCAAGGACAAGGCCGACGTCAAGGAGGAGTGGGACTACGAGGAGATCCTCAAGACCATCCCCGCCGCCGAGGCCTTCAACCCGACCGTCTCCACCGATTGCAAGATGTGAGCCTTTCGTCGCACCTCCCGCTTGAGACCTGACCACAGCGAGGGGTATGCCGTCCGCTCACCGTGAGCGGACGGCATACCCACCGCAGGGGTCCGGGTCACAGACCACCCCAGACCCACAGACCAAGGAGAGCCGCGTGGGCGCCTTCCTCCAATACACCCTCCAAGGGCTGGCCGCCGGGGGCTTCTACGCCCTGGCGGCGCTCGGGCTGGCCGTGATCTTCGGTGTGCTCGGTGTCGTGAACTTCAGCCACGGCGCCTGCTACATGCTCGGCGCGATCGTTGCCGCCGTGCTGCTCGACCTCACCGGTCTGGGCTTCTGGGCGGCGCTGCCGATCATCCCGGTGCTGCTCTTCGGCTTCGGGATCCTCATCGAGCGGCTGCTCGTCAGGTGGCTCCTGCGGCTCGATCCGCTCTACAACTTCCTGCTCACCTTCGGTCTGACCCTGCTGCTCGTCGACCTGGTCAAGCGCAAGTACGGCGTCTCGAGCCTGCCCTATGAGTTGCCGGCCGGCCTCGAGGGGCGCCTCACGGTTGGGTCGGTGTCGCTGTCGAGTTATCAGCTGTTCGTGGCGATCTTCTCGGTCGTGGTTTGTGTGGCCGTCTGGATGCTCCTCACCAAGACCCGCATCGGCATGATCGTGCGCGCGGCGACCGAGGAGCCGGAGCGCACGCGGGCTCTGGGCATCAACGTCGGGCGTTGGGTCACGCCGGTCTTCGGCTTCGGGATCGCCCTCGCCGGGCTGGCCGGTGTGCTCGCTGCTCCGTTCCGCGCCATCACCGCCGACATGGGGAGCAACTTCGTCATCATCCTCTTCGCCGTCGTCGTCATCGGCGGGCTGGGCTCGATCCTCGGTGCCGTGGTCGCAGGCTTCCTCGTCGGCCTCGTCGAGGCGTACGGCCAGGGTTATGCAGGGACCTTCAGCCAGGTCCTGATCTTCGTCCTCATGGCCGCGGTGATCCTCGTGCGACCCTCGGGCCTCTTCGGACGGGAGGAGGCAGCATGAGCGAGCAACTCACCGCGACCTCGCACGTCGAGACTGCCGCCTCTGCAGCCCCGGAGAACGTCCGTCCGTGGCTGCGGTGGGCTGGGTATGCCGTGGGGCTGGTCATCGTGTTGGTGCTGCCCTGGCTGATCTATCCGCCGGTCGCGATGGACATTATGGCGTGGGGGCTCTTCGCGATCTCGGTCGACCTGCTGCTCGGCTACACCGGGCTGTTGTCGTTTGGGCATGCGGCCTTCTGGGGGACCTCGGCCTATGTCACGGGGCTGATCGCCATCGAGTCCGGTCTGCCCTTCCCGGTCGCGGTCCTCGGTGGCGCGCTGGTGGCGATGCTGCTCGCCGTGCCGACCGGATACCTCGCCGTCCGGCGCACGGGCATCTACTTCGCGATGGTCACCCTGGCCTTCGCCCAGATGCTCTACTTCCTCGCCAACCAGGCCAGCTCGATCACCGGTGGAGAGAACGGCCTGCAGGGCATCCCCAAGTCTTTCTTCGGCATCGAACTCGTCGAGACGGACTCGTTCTACTTCTACTACGCGGCCATCCCCTTGATCCTGCTGGGCGTCGTGGCGGCGTGGCGGATCGTCCACTCACCCTTCGGTCGGGTGCTGCTGGCCATCCGGGACAACCCGGCACGGGCTCGGGCTCTGGGCTATGACGTCGAGCGCTACAAGATCGTGGCCTTCGTGCTGTCCGCCGGACTCGCGGGGCTCGCCGGTGGGGTGTTCTCGGTCAGCCACGGTTTCGCCTCGCTCCAGGAACTGATCTGGACCACGTCGGGGAAGGTCGTGCTCATCACCGTTCTCGGCGGCATCGGGACCCTGTGGGGCGGACTCGTCGGGGCCGGCGTCGTGGTGCTCATGGAGGACCAACTCGCCTCGTCGGGCTTTGATGGCATCGGCATCATCACCGGCTCGATCTTCATCCTCATCGTCCTGGCCTTCCGCGCCGGACTCTGGGGGACGGCCCGCAACCTCATCCTGAAGTGGCGCGACAAGCGCCGACCCCACTTCGGGGATGACTGACCGTTTGTCGGTGGTCCAGTCTGACCGGACCGGCAGGGCGGCAAAGGGTGACGTCCACTGCGTTGGAGAGCACACGGCATACCCGAGGACGGGGCGATTGCCGCCCCAGCGATCCGCCAGGACCCTCGCGGGGCGGACTCAGTGGGCGGTCCAGCCGCCGTCCATCGTGTAGGAGCCGCCGGTCATCGAGGCCGATGCCGGCCCGCAGAGGAAGAGCGCGAGCTCGGCGACCTCAACCGGCTCGATGAGGCGCTTGACCGCGGCCGGCGCGAGCATGACCTTTGTCACGACTTCGTCGGCCGCGATGTGGTGCGTGGCGGCCTGGGCATCGATCTGCTTCTCCACCAAGGGAGTTCGGACATAGGCCGGGTTGATGCAGTTGCTCGTGACCCCGTGCTCTGCGCCCTCCAAGGCCGTCACCTTGGACAGGCCCTCGAGTCCATGCTTGGCGGTGACGTAGGCGGACTTGAACTCGCTGGCCCGCAGGCCGTGGACCGAGGAGATGTTGACGATCCGGCCCCAGCGGCGGGCATACATGTGGGGGAGCACGGCTCGGATGAGCCGGAAGGGCGAGGCGAGCATGATCGCCAGGATCCTGTCGAAGGTCTCAACCGGGAAGGACTCGATCGGCTCCACGTGTTGGATCCCCGCGTTGTTGACCAGAATGTCGATGTCCGTCGGCAGGCGCGAGTGTCCGGTGAGGTCGCTCAGATCGAGTTGCCACGGGGTGATGGCGGAGCCATGCCGATCCACGAGGGACTGGAGAGCAGACTCGGACAGGTCGACCGCATGGACATGGGCGCCGGCGACCACGAAGCGACCTGCGATGGCCGCGCCGATCCCGCTGCCCGCCCCCGTGATGAGCGCTGTCCTGCCGTGCAGGGATACGTTGACATCGACAGGTTCTGTCACAGCGCCGTCAGCGGCAAGGTCACGAGCGGCCATGACCCAGACGCTAGGCAGTCATGGGGCGCGCAGACATGTGGACCGAGCACACACTCCGGGCGATCCCGTGTGGGCAGACGCTCAGATGTCGCGGAAGGTCTCGATCGTCGCGCCGAGCTTGTTGAGGCGCTCGGCGAGGTCCTCATAGCCACGGTTGATCACGTAGACATTGCGCAGCACCGAGGTGCCGGGCGCGGCGAGCATGGCGAGCAAGATGACGACCCCAGGGCGCAGGGCCGGAGGGCACATGACCTCGGCGGCGCGCCACTTCGGCACTGGCCCGGTCACCATGACTCGGTGCGGATCCAGCAACTGCACCTGGCCCCCGACCTTGTTCAGCTCGGTGAGATAGATGGCGCGGTTCTCGTAGACCCAGTCGTGGATCATCGTCGTGCCCTCGGCCATGGCCGCGATCAACGCGAAGAAGGGCAGGTTGTCGATGTTCAGCCCCGGGAACGCCATCGGCGCGACCTTGTCGATCGGCGCCCGCAGCGGACCGGGGTGGATCGTCAGGTCGACCAAGCGGGTGTGCCCGTTGGCCGCGACATATTCCGGGGAGACGTCGTAGTTGAGGCCCATCTGGGTGAGGGTGGCCAACTCGATCTCGAGGAACTCGATCGGGGCCCGCTCGATGGTGATCTCGGACTGCGTGACGACAGCGGCAGCGATGAGGCTCATGGCCTCGATCGGGTCCTCGCTCGGGGAGTACTCGACGTCGACGTCGATGTCCTTGACGCCCGTGACGGTCAGCGTGGTCGTGCCGATGCCCTCGATCTGGACGCCGAGCTTCTGCAGGAAGAAGCAGACGTCCTGGACCATGTAGTTGGGGGAGGCGTTGCGGATGATGGTCGTCCCGTCGTGGCGGGCCGCCGCGAAGAGGACGTTCTCGGTGACCGTGTCCCCGCGCTCGGTGAGCACGATCGGCGGGATCTCCTCGTCGCCCCTCACGTCGCCGACCTTGGCCTCGTAGAAGCCGTGCGTCGCCATGACGTCAAGACCGAAAGCCCTCAGGGCACTCAGGTGCGGCTCCACGGTGCGCGTCCCGAGGTCGCAACCCCCGGCATACGGGAGTTGGAAGGAGTCGAACTCGTGCAGCAACGGCCCGAGGAACATGATGATGGTGCGCGTCCGTCGGCCGGCTGCGATGTCGATCGAGGACAGGTCGATCTTGGCCGGGGGGACGATCTCGAGGTCATTGCTGTCGGGCAGCCAGCGGACCTTCACATCGAGCGAGGTGAGCACCTCGATGATGCGGTTGACCTCTTCGATCCGGGCGAGGTTGCGCAAGGTGGTACGGCCCTTGTTGAGCAAGCTGGCGCAGAGCAGGCCGACGGCGGCGTTCTTGCTCGTCTTCACCGGGATCGAGCCGGAGAGTTTCGCTCCGCCGACGATCCGCAGGTGCTGGGGACCGCCATGGCCGAGGGCGACGAACTCTGAGTCCAGCTTCTCGCCGATCCGCGCGAGCATCTCGAGACTGAGGTTCTGGCGGCCCTGTTCGATCCTGGCGATGGCGCTCTGGCTGGTGCCCAGCAGGTCCGCCAACTCGCTCTGGGTCAGGCCCTTGTGGCGGCGAGCATCGCGGATCAACGTGCCGATGCGCGAAAGGTAGGTCGATTCAGTCACGCGGACCAGCGTAGATCACATGTGAGATAACTGCAGGTTTGGTTGCCATGGAATGGCAACGGTGAGCGGACGGCATACCCACGATTTGGTATGCCGTCCGCTCACTCGTGCGGGCGCGTTCGCCTCGGTCCTCAGGCGGGGACGCTGGCCACTCCGGCCGGGTGGAAGCGGCCCCCGGCGTACTTCTCGGAGATGCCCTCACGGTCGAGGAGCGGGGTGACGCCGCCGTTCCAGAACTGGAAGCCGGCGCCGGTGATCATCGCGAGGTCGATGTCCTGGGCGGCCTGGGCGACGCCCTCATCGAGCATCATCCGGATCTCCTCGGCGATGACCCCGAGGATCTGCTCGCGGACCTGCGCCACGGTGAGCTCGACCGGGTTGTCAGCCCTGACCTGCATCGCGACGACCTCGGGGTCCGGCACGGGAAGACCGGTGTCCCAGAGGTAGTAGCCCGACTTCTTGGCCGCGACCATCTTCTTGAGGTTCTCGGAGACGTAGAAGCGGTCACCGAAGGCGCGGTGCAGCGTCTCACTGATGTGCAGCGCGATGGCCGGTCCGACCAAACCCATGAGGACGAACGGCGGCATGGGGGCCAAGCCAGCGACAGCCTGGTCCGCCACCTCGATCGACGTGCCCTCGTCGACGATCCGGGAGTACTCACCCATGAAGCGGCCGAGCAGCCGGTTGGCGATGAAGGACGCGGAGTCCTTGACGAGAATCGTGGTCTTGCCCAGGGTCTTGCCCGTCGCGAAGGCCGTGGCCAGGGCTGCGTCGTCGGTCTGCTCGCCGGGGATGATCTCGAGCAACGGCATGACGGCGACCGGGTTGAAGAAGTGGAAGCCCACGACTCGCTCCGGGTGTTCGAGTTTGCTCGCCATTTCGGTGATCGACAGGCTGCTGGTGTTGGTCGCGAGCACGCACTCGGGTGCGACCACTTTTTCGACCTCGGCGAAGACCTGCTGCTTGACCGACATCTCCTCGAAGACCGCTTCGATGACGAAGTCGGCGTCGGCGAAGCCGTCCTTGGACGTCGAGCCGGTGACGAGGCCGGTGAGGAAGTTGGCCTTGTCCTGGTTGATTCGGCCCTTGGCCAGCAGCTTGGCGATCTCCCCGTGGACGTAGGCCACGCCCTTGTCGACCCTTTCCTGATCAAGATCGGTCATGACGACGGGCACGTTGCACTTCTGGGCGAAGAGCAGCGCGAGTTGGCTCGCCATGAGGCCCGCGCCGACGATGCCGACCTTCGTGACCTTGCGAGCCAGGCTCCGGTCGGGGGCGCCGGCCGGGCGCTTGGCCCGCTTCTGCACCAGGTCGAAGGAGTAGAGGCCAGCGCGGAGCTCGTCACCCATGAGGAGGTCGGCGAGCGCCTCATCCTCGGCGGCGAAACCTTCGGCGCGGGTGCTGTTCCGGGCGGCCGCGATCAGTTCGAGGGCGCGGTAGGGCGCGGGGGAGCGTCCGGCGGTCTTGCCATCGACGAAGGCCTTGGCCTTGCCGAGGACGGCGCTCCACTCGGACTCGTCACGGCTGACGTCGGCGCGCTCGACCGTCACGGCACCATCCAGGACCTCAGCAGCCCAACGCAGGGACTCGGCGAGGAAGTCGGCGCCTTCGAACATGGCATCGGCCAGACCCATCTCGAAGGCGGCCGGGCCCTTGGTGACGCGGTTGGTGTTGAGCGGGTTCTCGATGATCATCGTGACCGCTTTGGCCGGGCCCACGAGGTTGGGGAGCAGCCAGCAGCCACCCCACCCGGGGACCAGGCCGAGGAAGCACTCGGGCAGGGCCACGGCCGGGACGGCGGACGAGATCGTCCGGTAGTCACAGGCCAAGGCGATCTCGACGCCACCACCCATCGCCGCCCCGTTGACGAAAGCGAAGGTGGGCACGGGCAGATCCATGATCGATGCAAAGGCCTGGTGACCTGCCTGTGCGATCTCGAGGGCCTGCTCGCGGGTGCGGACCAAGGGGACACCGGTGAGGTCGGCGCCGACAGCGAAGATGAACGGCTTGCCGGTGATGCCGACAGCGGCGATGTCCCCACTGGCGGCGCGGGCAGCGAGGGTATCGATGACCTCTTGCAGTCCGGCAATGGTGGCCGGGCCGAAGGTGTTGGGCTTGGTGTGGTCGAAGCCGTTGTCGATGGTGACGAGGGCGAGGACGCCTGCGCCTCCCGGGAGGGTGACGTCCTGGACGAGGCTCTTGGTGATGACCTCGTCGGCGAAAATGGTCTCACTCATGGCTCAGGCCTCCTTTGTCTCGGTGCCGTAGTCGGCGTGCAGTGGGTTCTCCCAGATGACGCAGCCACCCATGCCGATGCCGATGCACATCGCGGTCAGGCCATAACGGACCTCGGGGTGCTCCTCGAATTGGCGCGCCAACTGGGTCATCAGGCGGATGCCCGACGAGGCGAGCGGGTGGCCGGTGGCGATGGCGCCGCCGTATTCGTTGACGCGGGGGTCGTCGTCGGCGATGCCGAAGTGGTCGAGGAAGGCGATCACCTGGACGGCGAAGGCCTCGTTGAGCTCGAAGAGGCCGATGTCGTCGATGGTCAGACCGGCTTGGCGCAGGGCCTTCTCGGCCGCCGGCACCGGACCGATGCCCATGACCTCGGGCTCGACACCGACGAAGGCATAGGACACCAGTCGCATCTTGACCGGCAGGCCCAGCTCGTGGGCGGCGGTCTCGGAGGCCAGCACACAGGCGGTGGCCCCGTCGTTGAGACCGGCCGCATTGCCTGCGGTGACATTGCCGTGGGCGCGGAACGGGGTCTTGAGGCCACCGAGCTCCTCGATGGTGGTGCCCGGGCGTGGCGGCTCGTCGGCAGTGGCCAGACCCCAACCCTTCTCCGCGTGGCGGGTCGCGACGGGCACGAGGTCGGGTTGGATCTTGCCCGCCTCGTAAGCCGCGGCCAACTTCGCCTGCGAGTTCACGGCATACGCATCACATCGCGCCTTGGTGAGCTGCGGGAAGCGGTCGTGCAAGTTCTCGGCCGTCGAACCCATGACGAGGGCGGACGGGTCAACGAGCTTCTCGGAGATGATTCGTGGGTTGGGGTCGACGCCTTCGCCCATCGGGTGGCGGCCCATGTGCTCGACGCCGCCGGCGATGGCCACGTCGTAGGCACCGAAGGCGATCGAGCTCGCGACGTTGGTCACAGCGGTCATGGCGCCGGCGCACATGCGGTCGACCGAGTAGCCCGGCACCGTGTTGGGCAGGCCAGAGAGAAGCGCGGCCAGGCGGCCCAGGGTCAGGCCCTGGTCACCGATCTGGGTCGTCGCGGCGACCGCCACCTCCTCGACCCGGTCCTTGGGGAGGTTGGGGTTGCGGCGGAGCAATTCACGGATGCAGCTGATGACGAGGTCGTCGGCGCGGGTCTGGGCATACATGCCCTTCTCGCCAGCCTTGCCGAATGGGGTGCGCACACCGTCGACGAAGACGACGTCCTGGAGAGCACGGGGCACGGGTGGCCTCTTTCTCGCGGGGGATCGGGCGGCGGATTGGGCGCCCACCAGCCCAACATTACTCGTCAGTAACGAGCCGTCCCAGACCTCCATGCGGTGATCCGAGTCACCCGTGACCGCGATTGCGGTGCGGATCCTTGGTGGGGGATGCCAGAGGCGCAGGAGGACGCGCGTTCGGCATCCCTCCGCCTGCACGGGTGGGGTCAGTCCGGGGAGTCAGGCAGCGAACGCGCTCGCGAGAATGGGGGCGACGATGTCTTGCTGCCAAGGACGGACACCCTGGGCGGCCAAGGCCTCTCGGAAGGCGGTTTCGTCGTGAGTGGCTGGCGGTGTCCAGATGACTCGGCGCAGCGGCTCGGGGGAGCAGAGGTTTTCGACGGGGATGTGCTTCTCCTCGGAGATCGCGCCCAAGGCGGCTCGCACGTTCGAGAGCCGGGCTGCCGCCTCGGGGTCACGATCGGCCCAACTCCGCGCTGGCGGCGGGCCTTCCGAACGCACCGTGCGGAGCGGCAAATCGGCCTCGGCCAGATCCAGACCGACGCGCACTGCCCGCACCCATTGACGCCCGTAGCGCGCGATGGGTCGATGCCCAGCGGGCAACTCTTCCACCGAGGTGGGCGCCTTCTCGGCGATCTCGATGAGGATGCGGTCATTGGCGATCCGGCCCGCGGCGATGTCGCGGTCGCGCGCGATGGCGTCCCGGGCGTACCAGAGTTCGCGCGCTACGGCATACCCACGCCGTCCGCGCAGTGCCGCCAGGCCGTGCAGCCGACGCCACGGCTCGGCCTTCTCGGTCGGAGCCCACGTGAGGAGGGAATCGAACTCTTGGCGAGCCCACTCCGATTTGCCCGACATGGCCAGATCGACGCCCATGAGGTTGCGCAACTCGCCGAGTACCTCGACGTCGAGGGCGGCATAACGCAGCCACGGCTCGGGGAGGGGTCGTGTCGACCAGTCGACGGCGGAGTGCTCCTTGGCCAGAGTCACGCCCAGATAGTGCTCGACGACCGCCGAGAGACCGACCCTTGGCAGCCCCAGGATGCGGGCCGCGAGCTCGGTGTCGAACAATTGGCGCGGGTGCAATCCGACCTCGGCGAGGCAGGCGAGGTCCTGGGTCGCGGCATGCAGGATCCACTCCGCCCCACCGATGGCGTCATTGATCGGTGACAGATCCGGACAGGCGATCGGGTCGATGAGGAAGCTGCCGGCGCCTTCGCGCCGGACCTGCACGAGGTAGGCGCGCTGGCTGTAGCGATAGCCCGACGCCCGCTCGGCGTCGAGTGCCACGCTGCCCTCCCCGCCCGCGATGGCCTCGGCGGCTGCCTGCAGGTCGCGTTCGGTCTCGATGACGTGTGGGATGCCACCGAGCGGGTCGGTCAGGAGCGGAAGTGCCACCTCTGGGGTGCTGGGTTCGGGCGGAAGGGCGGCCGCGGACGGCTCGGCATCGTCCGAGGCGACATCGGGAGGGCGCTGGTGGGCCATCGTCAGCGACGCGGTCCGGGCAGGGCGATGACTCCCTCGGGCAGGGGCGGCAGCCCGGCGATCGTGCAGAGCAGGTCGGACCAGGCGAGCAGGTGGTCGGCGACCGACCCGTCGACCGGCGTCCAGGATGCGCGGATCTCGATCTCGACGCTGGCGTCCTTGTCGGACAACCCGCCGAAGGACTCCGACACGACGCGAGTCACCGTGCCTGCCTCAGCGGTGAAGGGGACCTCACGCTCATCGAGGGCATCGGTGAGCCAGCTCCACCCGACCTGACCGAGCATCGCCTCGGTCGCGAACTCGGGCTCGAGCTCGGCGCGCGCGAAGGTTACGACGCGCCACTGGCCACACCATGGCTCGGGTGCGGACGGGTCGAAGAGGAGCACGAAGCGGCCTGAGGCCAGCTCGTCGTCGGACCCGATCGAGGTGAGCACATCGGCGGTGAGGGCCACGGCATACGGGGCAATGCGTTGCGGCGCAGGCACTTCGGTGAGCCGGACCTCGGGACGCAGCCGGGCAGCACGGAGTTGCTCGAGAGCGCGGGAGAACTCGGTGGCCTCCCGGCCTGGCACGCTGCGTCCGGACACCATTGCAATGTATGCCGTGTGGTCACCGAATCCCGTGAGGGCACGCCGTGCCGGGAGTGTGCCGCCCGGCACCTAGTCTGGGGCGCGTGTCCGCCGTGCTCGCCCTCCTGTCGGCGATCTGTTGGGGGACGTCGGACTTCTTCGCGGGACTGAAGACCAAGGAGCATCCGGCGATCGTCATCGTCGGGTGGACCCAGGGGTTGGCCCTCGTCGGGCTGAGCCTGATCGTGCTCGTGGTGCGACCGGCTTCTCTCACGGGCCCTTGGCTGGGGTGGTTGCCGTGGGCCATGACGGCTGGGCTGGCGGGGATGATCGGCCTCCTCTTCTTCTACACGGCGCTCGCGGACGGCACCATGGGAGTCGTCGCGCCGATCGCCTCGATGGGCGTCATCGTGCCGATCGTCCTGGGGGTCGCGACCGGTGACTCCCCGGGCCTGTGGGCATGGATCGGGATGGCGGTGGCTGTCGTCGGGATCCTGCTCGCGTCCGGTCCCGAGTTGAGCGGTGCGGTGTCCCCGCGGCCGGTCCTCTTTGCCCTGGCGGCTGCGGTGTGTTTCGGCTCGGCGCTCTTCTGCATCGACCGGGGTGCGCGCACCTCGACCCTGCTCACGCTGTGGGGGATGCGGATGACGTCGGTCGGCTTGCTGGTGATCGTTGCCCTCGTCGCCCGCAGCGCCGGCGGCGTGCGGCGAGGGGAGGTCCCGTTGCTGGCGGCCATCGGTGCCGGCGATGCCCTGGCCAACGGTCTCTTCGGGTGGGCCTCGTCGATGGGTCAGGTGTCGCTGACCGCGGTCCTGGGTTCGCTCTATCCGGTGGCAACGATCATCTTGGCGCGCGTCATCCTGGGGGAGCGGCTCCGACGGATCCAGCAGGTCGGAGTCGTTGCGGCGCTCGCCGGGGCCGCCCTCATCGCGGCCTACTAGTTCCATTGACCTCAGATCGGGCCTTGGCCGAGGCTCGGTTGAGGTGGT
>DAOLRO010000036.1:0-19310 GCA_035418665.1 Phycicoccus sp. | reverse complement strand
CGATCGCCATCGGTGGACCCTGGCGGGGGCGGCTCCTCGATCGTTTCGGCTTGCGTCGCGTGGTCGCCCCCGCGTTGGCCGTGCAGGTGCTCGTCACGTGGACGGTGCCCTTCGTCGACTACGTGCCCCTGCTGGTGCTGCTCGCCATCTCAGGCCTGTTCGTCGTCCCCGGCCACGCGCTCATCCGGCAGAGCCTGATCACCGCCGTCGGGGAGGAGCAACGACGCACGGCACTCTCCCTCGACGGGATGGTCCTCGAGCTGTCCGCTGCCATTGGACCGGCCATTGCCGTCGCGATCGCCACGTCGTGGTCGACGCGGTGGATGCTGTTCATCGCGCTCGTCCTCAACGTGGTGGCGGGAGCGCTGCTGTGGTGGCAGGACCTGCCGATCCACGTCGATGCCAAGCCGGAGGCGCCGGTCGCCCGGCGGGAGTGGTTCGGGCGACGGTTCATCGGGATCCTGGCCGCGTGCACGATGGCCACCATCATCTTGTCCGCGACCGACCTCGGGATCGTCGCCATGCTGCGCGAGCAGGGGCAACCCACACTCATCGGTCTGGCATTCGCCTCGTGGTGCATCGGGTCACTCGTCGGGGGACTGCTCTATGGAGGTCTGCGGCGGCCGATGACCCTTCCGCTCCTCCTCGGCCTGCTGTCCGCGCTCACCGCACTGCCCGCACTGGCGACCGGCACCGTGTCCCTCGTCGTGGCGGTCTTCATCGCTGGCCTGTTGTGCCAACCGGTGATCACCGCAGGAGTGGAGGCCCTCACGCTCGCTGTGCCGGACCGTGCCCGGGGAGAGGCCCTCGGATTCCACGCCACCGCGATGACCGGGGGCAGTGCAGCGGGAGCACCGCTGGCCGGCTTCGTCATCGATGCACGCGGAGGAGCCTGGGCCTTCCTTGTCGTCGCCGCTCTCGGTTTCGTCGTGGCGGTCGGCGGTTGGCTCCTCATGGCCATCGGTCGCCGCCGCCCTCCCCGTGTCGCGCAGGTAGAGTTGCCTTCGTGACGATCGCCGCTGACCAGTGCACCCCCCGTGCCGTTCGGCGATTTATCGTGCCCTCGGGCCCGCTCGCCGCTGCGCGCTGACCCAGCCGCACGGCATACGCCGCCTCGCCCGGGGGCCACACGCAAGCCACGCCCGCTGTGCCCTGCCGAACGGAAGAGAAGCATGTCCGGACCCAACACGAACTTCGACCCGGTCGAGGTGGCGGCGCTCGATCCCGCCAACATCGAGGCGGCCCTGGCCGACGCGCTGGCGGCGGCGTTCGCCGCCAACTCCCTCGACGAGCTCAAGACCGCCCGCACTACCCACCAGGGTGACAAGAGCCCTCTCGCGCTCGCCAACCGGGAGATCGGCGCTCTCCCGCCGTCGGCCAAGGCCGAGGCGGGGAAGCGGGTCGGCCAGGCCCGCGGGCAGGTCAGCCAGGCGTATGCCGCGCGGCAGGCCGAACTCGAGACCGAGCGCGACGAGCGGATCCTGATCGACGAGGCGATCGATGTCACCCTGCCCGTCGGGCGGCGGCCCATGGGCCACCGTCACCCGACGGAGCTGATGTCCGAGCGCATTGCCGACCTCTTCGTCGGGATGGGCTGGGAGATCGCCGAGGGCCCCGAGATCGAAGCCGAGTGGTTCAACTTCGACGCCCTCAACTTCGATGCCGACCACCCTGCGCGCCAGATGCAGGACACCTTCTATGTCGAGCCGGCCGACGGCGGCCTCGTGCTCCGCACCCACACCTCGCCCGTCCAGGCGCGGGCCCTGTTGGAGCGCGGCGTGCCGGTCTACATCGCCTGCATCGGGCGGGTCTTCCGCACCGACGAGCTCGACGCCACCCACATGCCGGCCTTCCACCAGGTCGAGGGACTGGCCATCGACGAGGGTCTGACGATGGCCCACCTCAAGGGGACCTTGGACAAGATGGCGGCCGACCTCTTCGGTGAGGGCATCACCACGCGCCTGCGCCCCTCCTACTTCCCCTTCACCGAGCCGAGCGCCGAGATGGACCTGCGCTGCTTCGTCTGCCGCGGTGAGGACCCGGCCTGCCGCACCTGCAAGGGCACCGGCTGGATCGAGTGGGGCGGCTGCGGGATGGTCAACCGCAACGTGTTGACGGCGTGCGGGGTCGACCCGGATCGCTATCAGGGCTTCGCCTTCGGCATGGGGATCGACCGGGCGCTGATGTTCCGCACCGGGGTCTCGGACATGCGGGAGATGATCGAGGGTGACGTGCGCTTCGCCGCGCAGTTCGGGATGGAGATCTGATGCGCGTTCCTGTTGATTGGCTGCGCGAATACGTCGCCGTCCCCGCTGACGCGGCGGGCGTCGACATCGCCGCCTCGCTCGTCCAGGTCGGCCTCGAGGAGGAGGGCCTGTACGGGGGTGACATCACGGGTCCCTTGGTGGTTGGTCGCGTGCTGACCAAGTCGCCTGAGCCGCAGAAGAACGGCAAGACGATCAACTGGTGCACCGTCGATGTGGGTGTTGCGAACGGAAGTGGCGAGCCCCAGGGGATCGTCTGCGGTGCGCACAACTTCGAGCCCGGCGACCTCGTCGCCGTCATCCTGCCCGGTGGCGTGCTGCCCGGTGGCTTCGAGATCTCCGCGCGCAAGACCTACGGCCACGTGTCGGCCGGGATGATCTGCTCGGTCAAGGAGCTCGGCATCGGTGACGACCACGACGGCATCCTCGTCCTGTCCGGACGCCCCGATGCTCTTGACCTCGTGCCCGGCCAGGACGCCATCCCGCTCCTCGGTCTCGACCGGGAGACGGTCGAGGTCAACGTCACGCCCGACCGGGGCTACTGCTTCTCGATCCGGGGCATCGCGCGTGAGTACTCCCATGCGACCGGTGCCGCCTTCGTCGACCCGGCTCTCGCGTTGGCGGCTGTGGCTCCCGAGGCCAATGACAGCGGGTATGCCGTGTCGCTGGCTGACGAGGCCCCCATCCGTGGCAGGGATGGTTGCGACCGCTATGTCGCGCGCATTGTCCGCGGGATCGACGTGGCTGCGCCCTCACCGACGTGGATGACGACCCGTCTCACCGAGGCGGGGATGCGTCCGATCTCGCTGCCGGTCGACGTGACCAACTACGTCATGCTCGCGCTCGGCCAGCCCCTGCACGCCTTCGATGTGAAGACGTTGGGCGCGCCGATCGTGGTCCGGCGGGCTCGAACCGGTGAGCGACTCACGACCCTCGATGGCCAGGACCGGGCGCTGCTGCCCGAGGACCTGCTCATCACCGAGGGCGGCGAGCGCGTGCTCGCGATTGCCGGGGTCATGGGCGGCGAGGACTCCGAGGTGACCGACGCGACGACCGACGTCCTCATCGAGGCGGCCCACTTCGACCCGGTGTCGATCGCGCGTTCGGCGCGCCGGCACAAGTTGCCCTCCGAGGCATCCAAGCGCTTCGAGCGCGGGGTGGACCCGCAGGTCGCGGCTGCGGCGGCCGAGTTGGCGGTGCAGTTGCTCGTCGAGCACGGCGGCGGCGTGGCCGACGCCGGTGTGACCGATGTGGGCACCCCTGTGCCACCAGTGGTCATCGCCCTCGACTCGACGCTGCCGACGCGGCTCGTGGGAGTGGACTACTCGCGCGACGAGGTTGTCGGGGTGCTCCGCGAGATTGGCTGCGAAGTCATGAGTTCGGAGGACGTTGACGCAGGCTCGATCGCCGTGACCGTGCCGACTTGGCGACCTGACCTGCGCAACGGTCCGGACCTGGTCGAGGAGGTCGCGCGCATCCGCGGCTATGACCAGATCCCGTCGATCGTGCCCACTCCTCCGGGTGGGCGCGGACTCACGCACGGTCAGTCGGTGCGCCGTATCATCGCCAATGTCCTTGCGGCACAGGGGCTCTCGGAGGTGTGGAGCGCTCCCTTTGTGAGTGACGCGCGCCATGTCGAGCTCGGTTACCCCGTGGACGCGGCGCGCGCCCGGACGGTGAAACTCGCGAATCCGCTCTCCGACGAAGCGCCGCTCATGCGCATCTCGATCCTCTCGACGTTGGTCGATGCGTTGCGGCGCAACGTCGCTCGTGGCGCCAAGGACGTTGGTCTCTTCGAGCTCGGTCTCGTCGTCGCACTCGAGGGCGAGCAGACCGCGGCTCCAACTGTCGACGTCGGCATCCGCCCGGCCGACGAGGTGCTTGCCCGGATCAGGGCAGCAGTGCCGCCGCAGCCACGTCACGTCGGCTTCCTGCTCGCCGGTGAGTCCGAGCGAGCTGGCTGGTGGGGCCAAGGTCGCCCAGCGGACGTGACCGATGCGCTGGCACTCGTCCAGGCGTTGGCCACCGCCCTCGGTGTCGTGTTGACCCCGGCGGCCGACAATGCGATGCCCTTTCACCCGGGGCGCTGCGCGAAGCTCACGCTGCCGGACGGCACCCTTGCCGGGCACGTCGGCGAGATGCACCCAAAGGTGACCGCCGCCTTGGGCCTTCCGTCGAGAACGGTCGCCGGCGAACTCGATGTCGACGCCCTCGCGGCGGCGAGCGGTGTCGCCGTGCAGGCGCAGCCCATCTCCGTGGCACCCATGTCGCACCAGGACATCGCGCTCGTCGTCGACGAGGGCGTGACGGCCGCAGCCGTGGAGGAGGCCCTGCGCGCCGGTGCCGGTGCAGAGCTGGAGTCGGTGCGTCTCTTTGACGTCTATCGCGGTGACCAGGTCGGCGACGGCAAGAAGTCCCTCGCCTATCGCCTGACCGTCCGGGCGGCCGATCGCACCCTGCGGTCCGAAGAGGTCAGCGCGATCCGGGACGCAGCAGTGGCCCGAGCCGCCAGAGATGTGGGCGCCGTCCAGCGCACCTGACATCCCACCCTGCTTTGCATGATCTTGTGAAGTAATGCAAGACTATGCACATGGTTCGTGTTGCAGTCGCCGGAGCGAGCGGCTACGCGGGCGGGGAGATCCTGCGTCTGCTGCTTGCCCACCCCGAGGTGCAGATCGGCGCAGTCACGGCCGCCTCCAATGCCGGCCAGACCCTGGGCTCGATCCATCCCCATCTGACCCCCTTGGACGCCGTGGTCCTGCAGGACACGACCGCCGCAACCCTGGCCGGTCACGATGCGGTCTTCCTCGCCCTGCCGCACGGGCACTCCGCCGCACTGGCCGCCGAACTCCCGGACGGCGTGGTCGTCATCGATTGCGGTGCTGACTTCCGATTGATCTCACCCGAGGCGTGGACCACCTTCTATGACACGGCGTATGCCGGGGCGTGGCCCTACGGCATGCCCGAACTCCTCCGCGCAGGAGGAAGCAAGCAGCGTGGCGCCCTCATCGGTCAGCGGCAGATCGCGGTGCCCGGCTGCTATCCGACGTCGGTCTCCCTGGCCCTCGCCCCCGGCCTCGTGGCGGGCGTGATCGCACCCGACGACATCACGGTCGTCGCTGCCTCGGGCACGAGTGGTGCAGGCAAGTCCCTCAAGCCCCATCTGCTCGGCTCCGAGGTCATGGGCTCGATGAGCCCCTATGGCGTCGGGGGAGTCCACCGGCACACCCCGGAAATCGAGCAAAACCTCACGGCCTGCGGTGCGGGCGACGTGACCGTGTCCTTCACCCCGACGCTCGCACCGATGCCCCGCGGGATCCTCGCGACCTGCACCGCCAAGGTGGTGCCCGGCACCACGCCGGAGGCGATCCGCGAAGCCTGGCGGACGGCATACGGGGACGAAGCCTTTGTCCACCTCCTGCCCGAGGGGACGTGGCCCCAGACGGCGAGTGTGCTGGGCTCCAACAACGTGCATCTCCAGGTGACCCTTGACCAGCGCGTCGGTCGCGTCATCGCCATCGCCGCCGTCGACAACCTCACCAAGGGCACGGCCGGGGCCGCGGTCCAGTGCCTGAATCTTGCGCTCGGCCTCCCCGAGACGACTGGGCTGCCGATGACCGGAGTTGCCCCATGAGTGAGATGCCGTTGCACTTGATGGCCCATCCCGAGGATGTCGTCGTCGCTCGCCTGGGACCCGCGGAGCAGCCACGGTGGGAGTGGCAGCGTGGGCCGTTCGCGTCGCTGACGGTGACGGCCGACGAGACCTCGATCGTCACCCTGGCCGAGGCCGTGCCGGTCGGGGTCGCGACCGAGGGGCCGTTTCGGGTCGTCGAAGTCGCTGGGCCGCTGGAGTTCGGGATGTGGGGGGTGATGGCCGAGATTCTCGCGCCGTTGGTCGCCGCCCACATCAGCGTCTTGGCCATGTCGACCTTCGACACCGACTGGATCCTCGTCAAGGCCGAGGAGATCACCGCTGCCGGCGAGGCGTGGCGGCGCGCCGGGCTCATCTTCACCCCCACCAGCCTCTCCGGGAGCCTGTCTTGAGCGTCACCACCCCCAAGGGCTTCCGTGCGGCAGGAGTCACCGCCGGGATCAAGGCCAGCGGGCGCCCCGACGTGGCGCTCGTCGTCAACGACGGCCCTGAGCGCCTGGCCGCTGCCGTCTTCACCACCAACCGCGTCGAGGCGGCACCCGTCACGTGGTCGCGTCAGGTGGTGGCCGACGGACGGGTCGACGCCGTCTTCCTCAACTCCGGGGGAGCGAACGCGTGCACCGGGGCGCCCGGCTTCCAAGACACTCACCAGACCGCGGAGTGGGTGGGGGAGGCCCTCGGGATCGCTGCCGGCGACGTCGTCATCTGCTCCACCGGACTCATCGGTGAACGACTGCCGATGGACAAGATCGCCCACGGCCTCGAGTTGTCCGTCGCCGACCTCTCCACGCACGGGGGGCCCGCTGCCGCCACAGCCATCATGACCACCGACTCGGTCGCCAAGGAGGCTGAGGTCTCGGCCGGAGGTTGGTCGGTGGGCGGCATGGCCAAGGGCGCGGGCATGC
This sequence comes from Phycicoccus sp., assembly GCA_035418665.1. Taxonomy (GTDB): domain Bacteria; phylum Actinomycetota; class Actinomycetes; order Actinomycetales; family Dermatophilaceae; genus Phycicoccus_A. Next base: position 12,489 of record DAOLRO010000036.1, on the reverse strand, counting down.
TCGCGCCGGCGCTGGCGACCATGCTTGTCGTCGTCACCACTGATGCCTCGGTCGAGGGGATCGACCTCGACCGGGTCCTGCGGTCCGCGACGGCGCTGACCTTCGACCGGATCGACTCCGACGGCTGCATGTCCACCAATGACACCGTCGTCCTGCTCGCCTCGGGGGCCTCAGGGGCGGCACCCTCAGAAGCTGAGCTCACGGCGGCCGTCACGGGGGTGTGCGCCTCGCTGGCCCGACAACTGATCGCCGATGCCGAGGGCGCCAAGCACGACATCGCGATCGAGGTCCGTTCTGCGGCAACCGAATCCGACGCCCTCGAGGTGGCGCGCTCCATCGCCCGCAACAATCTCTTCAAGTGCGCCGTCTTCGGCAACGACCCCAACTGGGGCCGCGTGCTCGCCGCTGTGGGCACGACCGCGGCGGCCTTCGATCCGCATGAGCTCGACGTCTCAATGAACCGTGTCCAGGTCTGCCGCGCGGGCGGCGTCGGGGAGGACCGCTCCCTCGTGGACCTCTCCGGTCGCGAGGTGATCATTACCGTCGAGCTGCACGCGGGCGAGGCCTCCGCGACCGTCTGGACCAACGACCTCACGCACGACTACGTGCACGAGAACTCTGCCTACAGCACCTGAGAGCCAGCGACCGATGACCGATACAACCTCGCAGACCCTCCGCGGCGCGATCGATGCGGCCGCCTTGCGCGTCGCTCAGGCCAAGGCCAGCACCCTGGTCGAGGCACTGCCGTGGCTCGAGCGCTTTCGCGGCGCCCTCGTCGTGGTCAAGTACGGCGGCAACGCCATGATCGACGATGCCTTGAAGGCCGCGTTCGCGCAGGACATCGTCTTCCTTCGGTATGCCGGGCTGCGCCCCGTCGTCGTCCATGGCGGCGGACCGCAGATCAAGGCGATGCTGGATCGGCTGGGGCTGGCGTCGGAGTTCCGCGGCGGCCTGCGGGTGACGACGCCGGAGGTCATGGACGTCGTCCGCATGGTTCTCACCGGGCAAGTCGGACGCGAACTCGTCGGCCTCATCAACCAACACGGACCGCTCGCGGTCGGCCTGTCCGGTGAGGACGCCGGCCTTTTCGGCGCACGCCGGCGTGGCGTCGTCGTCGACGGCGAGGAGCACGACATCGGACTCGTGGGTGACGTCGTCTCGGTCGACCCAGCCGCGGTCATGGACATCCTCGATGCCGGTCGCATCCCCGTCGTCTCCACGGTGGCGCCCGACCTCGACGCCCACGGCCAGGTCCTCAACGTCAACGCCGACACCGCGGCCGCCGCCCTTGCGGCTGCACTGGGGGCCCGCAAACTCGTCGTCCTCACCGACGTCGAAGGCGTGTATGCCGCATGGCCCGATCGCGAGTCCCTTCTGTCGCGATTGTCGGTCGAGGGTGCCAAAGAACTCCTGGGCTCGGTCGATGCTGGCATGATCCCCAAACTCGAGGCCTGCATCCGGGCCGTCGAAGAAGGGGTGCCGCAGGCGCACGTCATCGACGGACGCAAGCCACACTCGCTGCTCCTCGAGGTCTTCACGTCCGAGGGCATCGGCACCATGATCGAGTCCGCTGAGGTCAACCCATGAGCGCCACGTCCCCGGAGCCCGCCACGAGTCAGGACCTGCTCGACCGTTATGAGCACTCCCTGTTGGGCGTCTTCGGCCGGCCGGCTCTCGTGCTCGACCGGGGCGAAGGTGCCTGGGTCTGGGATGTCGACGGGGCAAAGTACCTCGACCTGCTCGGCGGCATCGCGGTCAACGCCCTGGGTCACAACCACCCCGCGGTCGTCGCGGCCGTGAGCAAGCAGGCGGGCGAGGTCATTCACCTCTCGAACTTCTTCACCTCCCGGGCCCAGATCGAACTCGCAGAGCGGCTGCTGGCCCTGGCCGGGGCTCCTGAGGGCTCGGGCGTCTTCTTCACCAACTCCGGCACCGAGTCGATCGAGGCGGCCATCAAGCTGGCTCGCCGCATTGGACGCCCTGGCCTCGTCGCGTTGGAGGGCGCCTTCCACGGCCGCACGACCGGGGCCCTCGCCCTCACCCACAAGGCCGCCTACCGAGAACCCTTCGAGCCGCTCATGCCCGGGGTCACCCACATCCCTCCGGGCGACCTGGCTGCTCTCGACGCGGCGATCACCGACCAGACCGGCGCCCTCTTCCTCGAGCCCATCCAAGGTGAGGCGGGAGTCCGCCCGCTCGAGACGGCATACCTGCAGGCAGCCCGTGAGATCACCCGCGACCGGGGCGCGCTCCTCATCGTCGACGAGATCCAGACCGGCATCGGCCGGACCGGGCGCTGGTTCGATCACCAACGCGCGGGCATCGTCCCCGACGCGATGACGCTGGCCAAGGGGCTGGGCGGCGGCGTGCCCATCGGGGCTCTGGTCGCCTTCGGCCCGGACAACGCCCAGCGACTGACGCCCGGCCAGCACGGCACCACCTTCGGCGGCAACCCGCTCGCCGCAGCCACCGCTCTCGCCGTGCTCGACACCATCGAGTCGCAAGGGTTGCTCGCCCACGCCGAGGCAACGGGTCAGCACCTCGCGGATCGAGTCCTTGCCCTGGGTCACTCCGTGATCGAGGGTGTACGCGGCGCGGGCCTCCTCCGTGGCATCGGCCTGACCGACCCCGTCGCTCCCACCGTTGCAAGCCTCGCCCGTGATGCCGGCTTCATCGTCAACCCCGTCGCCCCCGACACCATCCGCCTCGCCCCACCCTTGACCATCACGACCGACGAGCTCGACCTCTTCATCGACGCCCTGCCGGGGTTGCTCGACACCGCCCAGAAGGACGTCTCATGACTGCAACCCAGGCCGCCGCTGCCAAGACCAGCACCACCGTGCGCCACCTGCTGCGTGACGATGACATCACCGCCACCGAGCAGGCCGAGATCCTCGCCAAGGCCGCCCGCATCAAGGCCCACCCGTTCTCGGATCGCACGCTCGCCGGTCCCGAGGTCGTCGGAGTGCTCTTCGACAAGCAGACCCTGCGCACCCAGGTCTCCTTCTCGGCAGCGATCGCGCACCTTGGCGGCTTCCCGATGATCATCGACGGCAAGCTCGCCAAGGTGGGGGAGCGGGAGTCGATCGCCGACGTCGCCCGTGTCCTCGGGCGCGAGGCGGTGGCCATCGTCTGGCGCACCCACGGTCAGGAGCGGATCGAGGAGATGGCCGCGTATGCCGAGGTGCCGGTCATCAACGCACTCACCGACGACTTCCACCCGTGTCAGATCCTCGCTGACCTGCTCACCATCCAGGAGCACAAGGGAGCCCTGGCCGGCCTGACCTTCGCCTATGTCGGCGACGGCGGCAACAACATGGCCCACTCCTATTTGCTCGGTGGCGCGCTCGCTGGTCTCCACGTGCGGATCGGGACGCCCACGGCATACCAACCAAAGCCCGAGATCCTCGCCAGGGCGGAGGCCATCGCGGCCGAGCAGGGTGGTTCGGTCACCGTGATGGACGACCCGATCGCCGCGGTCACGGGTGCCGATGTGGTCGCCACTGACACGTGGGTGTCGATGGGGCAGGAGGACCAACTCGAGACGCGCAAGGGGTCTGAGAGCCCCTTCACCAAGTACGCGGTGACCACCGATCTGATGACCCACGCCGACGCCAAGGCGATTTTCCTCCACTGCCTGCCGGCCTATCGCGGCTTCGAGGTCGACGCCGACGTCATCGACGGACCCCAGTCGGTGGTGTGGGACGAGTCGGAAAACCGCCTGCATGCGCAGAAGGCGGTCCTGTCGTGGCTGGTGGAGCAGCACCGGGATGCTCGACGATGACCATCTCCACCTCACGCGGGGCCCGCCAGCAGCGCATCGTTGAGATCCTCGGCAGTCAGTCGGTTCGCTCCCAGACCCAACTCCTCGACCTGCTCTCCGCCGACGGCATCGAGGTCACCCAGGCGACCCTCTCGCGCGATTTGGTCGACGTCGGCGCCGAGAAAGTGAGGGTCGGCAAAGGCCTTGTGTATGCCGTGCCCTCCGAGGGCGGCGACCGCACCGTGCGCGTCGCTCCGGATGCAGACGAGGTGTCGAGCCGGCTCGTCGCCCGCTGCCAGGAACTCCTGGTGTCGGCCGATGTCTCCGAGAATCTCGTCATCCTGCGCACGCCCCCCGGCGCGGCCAACTTCCTGGCCTCCGCGATCGACCACGGCGCCGTGCCGGGGATTGTGGGGACCATCGCCGGAGATGACACGATCATGGTCATCACGGCCGGCTCGGCGCTCTCGCCCGAGGTCGCCGACAAGCTCATGTCCTATGCCCGGAGGGATCCTGCGTGACCGAGTCAGCACCTGAGCGGGTGAGCCTGTGGGGTGGGCGCTTCGCGGGTGGTCCGGCGGACGCCCTTGCGGCCCTGTCGAAGTCGACCCACTTCGACTGGCGGCTCGCCCCCTATGACCTGGCCGGCTCGCGCGCCCATGCCCGTGTCCTGCACGGTGCGGGGCTGCTCGACGACGAGTCACTGTCGGCGATGCTGGATGGCCTCGAGCGGCTGCGTGCGGATGTCGAGTCGGGTGCCTTCGTGCCCGCCGAGGATGACGAGGACGTGCACACCGCGCTGGAGCGCGGACTCATCGAGCGGGCCGGCGCCGAGGTCGGCGGCCGCCTGCGCGCCGGTCGATCCCGCAACGATCAGGTCGCCACCCTCTTCCGGATGTACCTGCGCGACCACACACGTTCGGTGTCGGCCCTGGTCCTCGATGTCGTGGATGCCCTTGTGGCACAGGCGAGCACGCATCTCGGGGTCGCGATGCCCGGACGCACTCACCTCCAGCACGCCCAGCCCGTGCTGTTGTCCCACCACCTGCTCGCCCACGCCTGGGCGCTGCTGCGTGACGTCGACCGCTTCCGGGACTGGGATGCGCGCGCCGCGGTGTCGCCCTATGGCTCCGGCGCACTTGCGGGCTCCTCGCTCGGTCTCGACCCCGAGGCAGTGGCGGCGGACCTGGGCTTCGACGCAGCGGTGGAGAATTCGATCGACGGCACCGCCTCTCGTGACTTCGTGGCCGAGTTCTCCTTCATCTGCGCCATGACCGCCGTCGACATCTCGCGGATCGCCGAGGAGGTCATCCTCTGGGCGACCAAGGAGTTCGGCTTCATCCGGCTCGACGACGCCTACTCGACCGGGTCGAGCATCATGCCCCAGAAGAAGAACCCCGATGTCGCGGAGTTGGCGCGCGGCAAGGCGGGCCGGCTCGTGGGTGACCTCGCCGGGCTGCTCACGACCCTCAAGGGCCTGCCGCTGGCCTACAACCGTGACCTTCAGGAGGACAAGGAGCCGGTTTTCGACGCGGTCGACACCCTGGAAGTCCTGCTCCCGGCCTTCTCGGGCATGGTCGAGACCATGGTCTTCGACGAGAAGCGTCTCGAATCCCTTGCACCAGAAGGCTTCTCACTCGCCACCGACATCGCCGAATGGCTCGTCCGCCAAGGCGTCGCCTTCCGGATCGCCCACGAGGTGGCCGGCGCCTGCGTGCGTGAGTGCGAGGCGCACGGCATCGAGCTCTGGGACCTCGGCGACGAGGACCTCCAGCGCATCTCCCCGCATCTCACGCAAGGCGTCCGTCAGGTCCTGACGGTCGAGGGCTCCCTGGCCTCCCGCAGTGCCAAGGGCGGCACGGCCCCCGACCGAGTTCGCGAGCAACTGGGGCGCGTGGTGGAGCAGTCCGCCAACCTGAGGACCTGGTCCGCAGCCCGCCCGACTGTGCGCTGAAGATGGCTCTTCCGGGGCATCGGTTGCCACGGAGCTTCTTTGCGCGCGATGTGCTTGAGGTCGCACCCGAATTGCTCGGCTGCACGATCACGCACGCTGGGGTCACCATCCGGGTCACCGAGACGGAGGCGTATGCCGGGGAGAAGGGTGATCCCGGATCGCACGCCTTCCGCGGGTGGACGCCACGCACGGCGCCCATGTTCGGGGTCGCGGGCCAGACCTATGTCTACTTCACCTATGGCATGCATTGGATGCTCTGCCTCGTGACCGGGCAGCCCGGGGGAGCGCAAGCGGTGCTCATCCGTGCTGGTGAGGTCGTCACCGGACACGACCTCGCCGCCAAGCGCAGACCCGGTGTGCGAGACCGGGATTGGTGCCGAGGGCCGGCTCGACTCGCCGCCACACTCGACCTCGATGGTTCGTCGACCGGTCGGGACTTCTGCGTGCCCCATCGAGCCGACGCCGGCGAACCCATCGGTCTGGTCGTCCGGGCGCCGATCACCCGGCCCGATCCAGCCCTGATCCGCACCGGACCACGCGTCGGGGTGAGCGGCCCCGGCGGGGACGGCACGGCATACCCATGGCGCTTCTGGCTCGACGGAGAGCCGACCGTCTCGCCCTACCGGCCGGGAGTCATTCGCACGCGGCGGAGCTCCTGACCTCGACCGGGAGAGCCGGGAGGCCCAGTGCGGCGCGTCCTGCGGGCGTCATGAGGCCACCGGCCTCCAGCCGGGCAGCGATCGTGAGATTGCGCTGCGAGGTCGTTCCTCGCTTCCTGCGTGGGGTGAACTTCTGCAGATAGGAGGCGTGATCGTGGGCGCGCCGGGTGCTCTCGCTCCAGCCGTGGGCGATGCCGGCCTCGAGCAGGTCGTGAAAGGTGACCGACAGGGCAGAGCTGCCGACCTTGGCCAGTTGGACCCACACGCCCGGGTGGTGGGCGGCATGGACGTCGAGCCACGCCCAGAGGTCGGCGCGGGTCGGGAACTGAACGATCTCCAACTCGGGGGACATGCGATCCACCGTAGGTGGGAGGACTGACGTCATCCGTCGGCGGCGGCCCAAGCCGCAGTGAGGTCCTCGCTGACATCGGCGAGCAGGCCGAGCACGACCTGCACCAGCGGAGTCAGGGAGTGGTCCGCGCGGGTCACGGCCACGAGGCGCCTGGAGAGCGCCGGCCGCACCGCTCGCACGGCGGTCCCCTCGACAGCCGTGTGGGCGAGTCGACTGATCATGGCCACTCCGTAGCCGGTGGCGACCAAGGCCTGGGCGATGTCGTAGGACTCGGTCTGGGAGCGAACCGCCGGGACGAATCCGGCCGCGGCGGCGGCTCGGTCGAACTGTGCGCGAGCGGCCATGCCGCTGGAGATGACGACCCACGGCTCGTCGCGCAGTCGACTCAACGACAGGGTGCGGGCCTCCGGCCGGGCCAGGACGAGGGGATGGTCGTCTGGGAGTACGACGATCAAGGGGTCCCGCAGGACGTCGTGACCCACGATCCCTTGCGGCCAGGTCGGCGGGTCGTCGACGACGGCCATCAGCGCAACGTCGAGCCGATCGTTGACGACGGCGTCGATCGCGTCGACGGAGAGCAGGTCGGCCACTGAGACCTCGGCGCCGGGGTACCGGTGATGCAAGGCCGTCAACGCCTGGGGGAGCAGGTGCAGCGCGGCCGCGTGGATGGCACCGATCCGCAGGCGTTCGAGGTGTTGCCCACGCAAGCCGGCCAAGGAGTCGGCTGCGCGGTGGGTCTCCTCGTCGATCAGCCGCCCGTGCGCGGCGAGGACGCGACCGGCGGGGGTGAGTCGGGCGCCTCGGGGGCCGCGGTCGACAAGGGAGAGGTCGAGGTCGTCCTCGAGGCGGGCCAGTTGCTGTGAGACCGCGGGAGTGGACAGGCCCAGTTCGTCCGCGGCGCCGGTCAGGGCGCCAGCCTCGCCGATGAGGTGGAGCAGACGCAGCGACTCAGGGCTCATAGGCATGAAGAAATCTTAAGGGTAGTGGTTCGACATGTGAGTTCTGTGAAGGTCTGTGACCGCGCCACGCTGGTCCGGTGATGGCTCACCTGCTCCCCTTCATCGGCACCACCTTCCTGCTCGCGATGCTGCCCGGCGTCGGGCAGGCACTCATGACCAAGCAGGCCCTCGACGGTGGACACCGACCGGCGCTGGCCTCGGCCCTGGGCACGGCCCTCGGGCTGTTGTGCTGGTCCTCCCTGGCCGGCGCCGGTCTGTCCGCCGTCCTGCTCGGCAACCCAAGCGCCTTCCTCGCGCTGCGGGTCCTGGGCGGAGTCGTCCTCGTCGTCATCGGGGTGCGCACCGTCGTGGACGCGCGGCGCACTGCGGCGAGCGATGCAGCAGGAGGACCCGAGCCTGCGCACGACTGGAGCACCGGACGAGCCGTGCTCGCGGGATTGCTCGTCAATCTCGGCAACCCCAAAGCCGGAGTCTTCGCTGTCGCGTTGCTGCCCCAGTTCGTCACGGACCCGGCGCATGTCTTCCGGGAGACGGTGCTGCTGGGCCTCGTCTGGGGAGCCACCACCTTCGCGTGGTACCTCCTCTTCACCAGCCTCGTCGTCCGCGGACGACGTCTCTTCGCCTCAACACGGGCCAGGCGTCGCCTCGGCCTCACCTCGGGTGGTGTCCTCGTGACCGTCGGGATCGCCGTGGCGGCTGGCCTCTGAGGCGAGGCGGGGATCAGCGGCGGTGTGCCGCGATCTCGGCTCGCACTCGCGCCTTGACATCGTCCGGGGCGAAGGAGACGTCGATCGCGGTCGTTGCGAGGTCGCGCAGGCCCTGCTCGTCCAGGTCGAGGAGGTCGGCTGCGATCTCGTATTCGCGATTGAGCGTCGTCCCGAACATCGGTGGGTCGTCGCTGTTGATCGTCACGATGACACCGGCATCGCGCAGGGCCCGCACCGGGTGCTCCTCGATCCGCTCGACGACGCGGGTGGCGAGATTGGACGTGGGGGAGACCTCGAGCGGGATCCGGTGCGCGGCAAGGTATTCGACGAGTGCGGGGTCGTGAATGGCCGCGATGCCATGGCCGATTCGCTCGGCGCCGAGCTCGCGGATCGCGTCCCAGATCGTCTCGGGGCCGGTCGACTCCCCGGAGTGCGGGACCGAGTGCAGGCCGGCCGCTCTGGCCCGGTCGAAGTGCGGCTTGAACTGGGGGCGCGGCACGCCGATCTCCGGCCCGCCCAAGCCGAAGCCGACCAGTGCAGCGGGACCGTGCTCCACGGCATACGAAATGGTCGCGTCGGCCGACTCCAGCCCCGCCTCACCGGGAATGTCATAGATCCACCGCAGCACCAGCCCCAGGTCGCGCTCTGCGGCCATCCGGGCGTCCTCGATGGCCTCGGTGTAGGCCTCGATCGGGATGCCCATGCGGACGCTCGTGAAGGGCGTCATGGTGAGCTCGGCATAGCGAACCTGTTGTGCCGCAAGTCCTTCAGCGACCTCATAGGTGAGGAGGCGGATGTCCTCCGGCGTGCGCAGCAGCGCCACCGTCGCGAGGTAGACGTCGATGAAATGCGCAAAGTCGGTGAAGGTGAAGAAGTCCTTGAGGGCCTCGAGGTCCTGCGGCACACCGGCATCGGGGTGGCGCGCCGCCAGCGCGGCGACCGTCTCCGGTCGGGCGGATCCGACGTGGTGAACGTGCAACTCGGCCTTGGGCAGGCCGGCAATGAAGGTGGACAGGTCGCGTCGTGCAGTCGGTGAACTCACGAGGAGTGAGTATGCCGCCCGCTCACCCCTGAGGAACCGTGAACACCAGCAGTTCGGTGTCGCCGTCAGCCCCGGTGGCCACGGGGACGAATCCGGCCTTTTCGAGCACTCGCCGGGAGGCAGCGTTGTCCACCTGGGCATCGGCCCAGACGGGCATTCCGAGTTCGCCCGCGACGACGACCATCTCCCGTGCGACCTCCGTTGCCACCCCGCGTCCCGCGATCGACGGATGCAATGCGTAGCCAATCCACAAGGCGTCGTGTCCGGCGTCGTCCGCCTGCACCCGGAGCATCGCGTCGCCGACGACCTCGCCATCCACGATGATGGCGACCCCGCGCACCAGTCGCCCAGGCGTGGGATCAACACCCGAGAGGCGTCCCTCGACGCGTGTCACGACCTCCTCGCGGGTGAGCGGACCGTGACTCAGGAATCTGCACACCTCGGGGAGACGGCGGTAGGACCACATGGCGTCGACATCGTCCATGGACACCGGCCGAAGCGTCGTCTGGGCCGTATGCCGTGGCCAGGCGACATCGAGCGGGTCGACTCGGGAGGGTGGTCGGGTCACGAGCGCTGAGTATGCCGTGGCTCGTCGAATTCTGTTGTGGTGCTGGGCCCGCTCTGGTTGGGTGACGGCGTGACACGTCCCGGCCTCTGGCCCCGTCGCACGGCCCGGCTCGTGCTCCGCCCACCGACGGAGGCTGATCTGGATCAGGTCTTGTCCTGGCGCAATGATCCAGCGGTCACCCGCTGGATGCTGCGCACCATCGTCGAGCCCGAGTCCTATCGGCGAGCCTGGTTGGCCGATGCCGACGACCCGGGTGACCACAGTGCCGTGGCTCTGATCGGATCCGCTGTGGTCGGGACGGCAACCCTGTCCGTGACGGATTCGCTCGGGCAGGGCGTCAAGGCACCCGACTCGCCCTGGAGCGCCTCGGAGGCACGCATCGGATACACCCTCGACCCGTCGGTGCACGGACGAGGACTGGGGACCGAGCTCGCTCTGGGGCTGCTCTCGCTCGCCTTTGACGACCTCGGCCTGCACCGTGTGACCGCCACCTGTTTCGCTGACAATCACCCCTCATGGCGGCTGCTGGAGCGGGTCGGCATGCGTCGCGAGGCGCACTCGGTCAAGGACGCCTGGCATGCCGAGCACGGCTGGGTCGACGGCTACACCTACGCGATCCTGCGTACCGAGTGGGAGGGATCGGAGGAGCAACGAGTGTCCGCGGGCTGGGGGAGTGCCCCGGGTGCAAGCCCGATGGGGCAGGCTGGGTGAGCACACGGCATACGCCGCCGTGCGAATGGACCACATGAGAACGGAAGCAATCAGCGTGAGCGACATCCTGGACGAGCTGCAGTGGCGCGGAGCGGTGGCCCAGACCACCGACGAGGCCGCGCTGCGCGAGGCACTCGCGGCGGGACCCCTCACGCTCTATTGCGGCTTCGACCCGACGGCACCGTCCCTGCACTTCGGCAACTTCGTGCAGTTGGTCGCGCTGCGGCGATTCCAGCGGGCCGGCCACAAGGTGATCTGCCTGGTCGGCGGATCGACTGGCCTCATCGGTGACCCGAGACCGACGGCTGAACGCGAGCTGAAGACGCTCGAGCAGACCGCGGCCAATGTGGCGCGCATCAAGGAGTTGGTGCAGCCCTTCCTCGACTTCGACGGCTCCTCGGGGGTGGCCCATCCGGCGGTCATGGTCGACAACCTCGACTGGACGGCGCCGATGTCGGCGCTGGACTTCCTGCGCGACGTGGGCAAGCACTTCCGGGTCAACCAGATGGTCAAGAAGGACGCGATCGCTGCGCGGTTGGAGAGCCAGGAGGGGATCTCCTACACCGAGTTCAGCTATCAACTGCTGCAGGCCCTGGACTTCCTCGAGCTCTACCGGACGCAGGGCTGCACGATGCAACTCGGCGGCTCGGACCAGTGGGGCAACATGACCGCCGGCGTCGACCTGATCCACAAGGTCGAAGGTGGGTCGGCGCACGTGTTGACCTCGCCACTGCTGACCGACGCCGCAGGAGTGAAGTTCGGGAAGTCGGAGGGCAACGCGATCTGGCTCTCGGCGGACATGACCAGCCCGTATGCCTTCTACCAGTACTTCCTCAACATCGAAGACGCGTCGGTCATCACCCTGCTCAAGGTCTTCACGGATCGGGGGCAGGCGGACATCGCCGAGTTGGAGCGGCAGGTCGCGGAGGAGCCGTTCCGTCGGGCAGCGCAGAAGGCCTTGGCGGCAGACATGACGACCTTGGTGCACGGAGCCGAGGCGACGCAGTCCGTCCAGGCCGCGTCGGAGGCTCTCTTCGGCAAGGGCGACATCACAGCGTTGGACGCCCGGACGCTGGCGGATGCGACTGCCGAGCTCCCCTCGGGAGTGGTCACTCCGGGGATGTCCGTGACAGATGCCCTCGTCGCCGTTGGCCTCGTGGACTCGCGCAATGCCGCTCGTCGGGCCATCGGCGAGGGGGGAGCGTCGATGAACGGTGCGCGGATCCAGGACGCCGAACACGTCCTGACCGAGGCCGACTTCCTCCACGGACAGGTGGTCCTGCTCCGACGCGGCCGCAAGGCGCAGGCCGCTGGGCGCCGCGACTGAGCGCGAAAGTCACTGTGTCGCAACCGAATTGGACGGTATACCGTGATGCCGACGGGCGTGCAGAGGGTCTCGATTTGGAAGTTCACGTGGACGTCCTCTACTGTTCTCGACGTCAGCCCGAAAGGGAGGAACGGACACCAAGCGGAGAGCGAAAGCTCGACCCAAGCAGGCCGGTCCCAGGGATGACCTCCACAGCCAAGCCGGCCGAACAAGCCGAGTTGGAGTAGCACCGAAAGATTGCTACAGTGGTGGCCCCGCAGAGATCCAAGCGCGATCCGAAACGCAGGCCGCATGACGTGCTCAGCACGATGCGAACCGCGGATTTGACGCCCAAGCATGGACGCGGGTAAGTTGGAACAGTTGCCCCAAAACGAGATCGCAAGATCAAGTGCTGGTGCGCGTCCGAACCTTGAGAACTCAACAGCGTGTCAAAAATCGATGCCAATT
>DAOLRO010000035.1:0-19416 GCA_035418665.1 Phycicoccus sp. | reverse complement strand
GGACGCAATGAAGGACTACTTCGTCCGCGCCGCCGACATGCTCGTCAACTCCCCCTCCTGACCCGGGGCCCTGCCCGCCCCCTCGGAGCGCACCCTTGCGGCCCCCTGTGGCACACCCACCAGACAGTCTCTACGAACCACTTCGCAGACCTTGGCCAGTGGCGCACCCATACCTGCGCCACCCCCCAGCCTGTGCGAATGAGTTCGCAGACCTTGGCCAGTGGCGCACCCATACCTGCGCCATCCCCCAACCTCTGCCCGGGCCTGTGCATAACCTCTGGCGGTCGGCGGCGACTCTGCCATCGTGTCGATCATGTTGGGAACCACGCCACCCGAGCCCTTTGATCCCTCACGTCTCCGTGTTGCCGCCGACCTGAGGCGACTGGGGATAGAGCCCAAGGATGGTGGGTACACACCGGTACGACACGGCGTGTGGATCCGCGACACCGAGTGGGCACGACTCACGCAGGATCATCGATACGCCGCGTTCGTCTACGCCACCTCTCTCCGGTGCGATCCTGACAAGCCTCCCCTGTTCTCCCACGACTCGGCCGCAGCGGTATGGGAGCTGCCAAGGGTCGGGGCTTGGCCGCGCCGCTGTCATGTCACCTACGTCGATCGGCACGTGCGGTCGTCGGGTCTGATCGTCCGCCATTTGGCATCCACGAGTGCCGAGACCATCGTCAACGGCGTCAGGGTCACCACAGCGGCCCAGACGGTCGCGGATCTGGCTGGGACGTGGTCATTGCCCAGTGCCCTTGCGGCGGCCGATCACGCCCTGCGCCATGAGTTGTGCTCACTTGAGGAACTCGAGGAGTTGATCGACGCGATCCCGGCCGGCACGGAGGGCATCGTCCAGACCAGACTCGTGAAGGACCTGGCAGACCCCTTGTCCATGTCCGTTGGTGAGAGCCTTTCCCGAGCGCAGATGTTCGTCCTCAACCTGCCACGCCCAAGACTGCAGGTCAGCCACGAGGATGCGCTGGGTTTCATCGGCACTGTCGACTTCCAGTGGGATGGTGTCGTCGGCGAGTTCGACGGCAAGCTGAAGTATCGAGTCCCCGAGGGCGCCAGCCCCGAAGAAGCCGCCGAGATCCTGTGGGCCGAGAAGCAACGGGAGGACAGGCTGCGCGGACGCGAACAGAAGGTAGCGCGCTGGATCTGGTCCGACGCCATGGCGCCGGCTCGGCTTGCCTCGGTCCTCGGCGAGAAGGGAATCCGTCCCCAGCCACGGAACTCTTGGTTCGACTCAGCCCGCGAACGGCGCACCGCCTGACCAATGGCGCACCCATACCTGCGCCATCCACCAGTCTCTGCGAACTCCCGCGCAGACCTTGGTCAGTGGCGCACCCATACCTGCGCCATCCACCAGTCTCTGCGACCCGAACGTTTGGTGAGGGGGACGGCATACGGAAACATGGCCGAGGTGACCACTGCCGAGCCCGCGCCGACCGACCAGACCCCGCATGCGCCGACCGGCGAGCACTCTCCCGCGCCGACCGGCCAGCCCTCACCTGCGCAGGCTGACCAGGCTTCAGGTGCTCCAACCGAGTTGACCGCACCTGGCCACCTCGTCCATCCGGCTGATGACCCACGGAGTCCGTGGTGGCGCGACGCGGTGATCTATCAGATCTATCCGCGCAGTTGGGCCGATGCCGACGGCGACGGGATCGGAGACCTTGCGGGCATCACCGCCCGACTTCCCTACCTGAAAGACCTCGGTGTCGATGCCGTCTGGCTCTCGCCGTTCTACGTCTCCCCGATGAACGATGCTGGCTACGACGTCGCCGACTACCGCGACATCGACCCGATCTTCGGCAACCTCACCGACGCCGACCGACTCATCGAGACTGCTCACGCGCTCGGCCTCAAGGTCCTCGTCGACCTCGTCCCGAACCACACGAGCAGCGAGCACGCGTGGTTCAAGGCGGCCCTCGCCGCCGCACCAGGCTCACCAGAACGCCAGCGCTACATCTTCCGCGACGGCCAAGGCCCGAACGGTGACCTGCCACCCAACAACTGGCGCTCCGTCTTCGGCGGCCAGGGCTGGAGCCGGGTCCCCGACCCCGATGGCAACCCGGGTCAGTGGTACCTCCACATCTTCGACACCACCCAGCCCGATGTGAACTGGGACAACGAAGAAGTGAGGGCCGAATACGACGCGATCCTCCGCTTCTGGCTGGACCGCGGCGTCGACGGATTCCGCGTCGACGTCGCCCATGGCCTCGTCAAGGACCCGCAGCTCCCCGACGCCACCGGCTCCATGCACACTCCCGAGAACCCGATCGGCCACGTCATGCCGATGTGGGACCAGGAGGGCGTCCACGAGATCTACCGCCGCTGGCGCACGATCCTCGACAGCTACACCGACCCAGCCGACCCCGACTCAGAGCGCATCCTCTGCGCCGAGGCGTGGGTCCAGCCCGCGGAGCGGCTCGCGAGGTACGTCCGCCCCGACGAGATGCACCAAGCCTTCAACTTCCCCTTCCTCGACACCCACTGGAACGCCCGGGCCTACCAGGTGGTCATCGAGTCCTCCCTGCGCAGCAACGACTCGGTCGGCGCGCCGACCACCTGGGTGCTCAGCAACCACGACGTCCTCCGTCACGCCAGTCGGTTCGGCATCGACCAGATCGGCTACCGCCCCAACGGAATTGGCGCCGACGACCCACAACCCGACGCCCCCCTCGGCCTCCGTAGAGCACGAGCGGCCACCGCCCTCATGCTCGCCCTCCCCGGCGGTGCCTACATCTATCAGGGCGAGGAACTCGGCCTGCCCGAGCACACCGAAATGCCTGACCATTTCCGCCAGGACCCCATCTGGCACCGGACCAAGGGCACCGACGAGGAGCACCGCGGGCGCGACGGCTGCCGCGTCCCCATGCCTTGGGCCAAGGATGCGCCCTCCTTCGGCTTTGGCCCCGGCGACCACCCCTGGCTCCCGCAGCCCGACGCCTACGCGAGCCTCGCGGTGGACCAGCAGGACGGCATACCCGGCTCGACCCTCTCCCTCTATCGCACGCTCCTTGCCCTCCGCCACAACCTCCAGCTCGGCCACGGCTCCCTCACCTGGGACGACGCCACCAGCCCACACGTCGTTGCCTTCCGCAACGCCTCACACGACGGGGCCCGCACCACCCTCGTCATCACCAACTTCGGCCCCGCCCCCCTCCAACTCCCCACCGGCACAATACTTCTCACCTCCAACCCCCTCAACGACGACGGCACCCTCCCCACCGACACGACCGTCTGGATCGACCTCTCATGAGGGCCCGCGACTTCGCCTACTTCGACGGCGCCCTACCCACCGGCCTGGCCCACCGCGGCGGCGCGGCCTACGCACCCAACGTCGGCGTCGAGAACACGATCACGGCCTTCCGTCGGGCCGTCGACATGGGCTTCCGCTATCTCGAGACCGACGTCCACGCCACCCGTGACGGTGTCATCGTCGCCTTCCACGACGAGCACCTCGATCGCGTCACCGACACCGTGGGCACGATCGCCAGCCAGCCGTATGCCGTGGTGCAGCAGGCGCGAATCGCCGGGCAGGAGCCCATCCCGACCCTCATCGAACTGCTCGAGGAGTTCCCCGAGACACGCTTCAACATCGACATCAAGGCTGATGCCGCGCTCGCACCAACGATGGAGATCATCCGACGCATGAGCGTCATCGACCGGGTGTGCATCGGCTCCTTCTCGGAGCGCCGCCTCCGCGCAGCCCGTCGCGCTGCCGGGCCCCGCCTGGCCACCTCTGCGGGACAACTCGGGGTCGGCGCCCTCCGGCTGGCCCCGACCCAGCTCTCCAGACTGCTCCACACCCCCGCCCCCGCCCTCCAGATCCCCATGGCGCATCGCCTCAAGGGCCGTCAGATCGAGATCGTCACTCAGGCCTTCGTCGACGTCGCCCACCGATTGGGCAAACACGTCCACGTCTGGTTCCACTCGTGGTCGACCGAGGACGCCGACCAGATGAACAGGCTCTTCGACCTCGGGGTCGACGCGATCGTCTCCGACCACATCGATGTGCTCAAGGACGTCCTCATCGCTCGAGGCGCCTCGCTCTGAGCCGCAGTCTCATGGGGATCCACAGAGAATCGCTACGGTGGTGAGTCGTGAGCACTGATGCCGGGGCGGCCACGCCCAGACCGCCGGGACCGATGTCCCGGCAGTACCTGGAGATCACGCTCGCGATCCTCGCCCTCGTCACGGTCGTGGCCTTCGAGTCGATGGCCGTCTCGACCGCGATGCCCCAGGTCGCGCGGGAACTGCACTCGGTCCGCGGCTATGGCCTCGCCTTCTCGGTCATGCTCACGGCTCAACTCCTCGGCATCGTCCTCGCGGGCGTCTGGACCGATCGTCGTGGCCCCCTTCCCGGCACCTTCGCCGGTCAACTCCTCTTCGCCGCCGGCTCAGCCCTCTGCGGCTTCGCGCAGAATTACCCGACGTTCCTCCTCGGCCGTGCGATCACCGGGCTGGGCGGCGGCCTCCTGGTCGTCATGATGTACGTCATCGCCGCGCGCATGTATCCCGATGCCATCCGGCCCCGCCTCTTCACCTTCGTCTCGGCCGCGTGGGTCCTCCCGTCACTGGCTGGCCCGTCGATCGCGGCCTGGATGACTCAGGCGCACTCCTGGCGCTGGGTCTTCTGGTGCGTCGTGCTTCCGACCGTCATCACGTGGTTCTTCCTCATGCGGGGTCGCCGCAAGGTCGACACGACCTCCCTCGAGCTCGCGGTCTCCCACCGCGACCAGGACGCCCACACCAAGGCAGCGTGGTTCGGACTGGCCTTGGCCTTGGCCGCCGGCGCCGTCCAGCTCGGCACCACCGCGTCCGATCACACCTGGTCGCGGTGGGACCTCGTCTCGGCCGTCGGCCTGGTCGGTGTCATCCTCACCGCCCCCAGGCTCGTCCCCGCCGGCACGTGGCTCATGCGCCACGGTCTCCCCTCGGTGATGCTCTCCCGCGCCCTCCTCAGCGGCACCTTCTTCGCTGGCGTCAGCTTCGTACCCCTCCTGATCGCCTCTGTGCATCACCGCAAGGTCATCGTCGCCGGCATCCTGCTGGCCCTGGGCTCGATCGGTTGGGCGATCGGAGCCTGGTGGCAGGGCCGCGACAACCTCTCGCTGGCGCGCTCGACGTTCATCACCCTCGGCGGCGTCATGCTCACCATCGGCTTCGGCCTCATGGCGGTCCTGACCCTCCTCGGCTGGAACCCTTGGCTGCTCGCCCTCCCCCTCATCTTCTGCGGCCTGGCCATGGGCCTGGGCGTCACGACCACCACCGTGCTCGCGCTCGAGATGGTCATCGAGGAGGAGCACGGCGAGACCTCATCGGCCCTCCAGATCGCCGATGTCCTCGGCAGCGTCCTGGGCATCGCGGGCGTGACCGCCGCCTTCGCGATCTGGCACCAGCGCGGCCACGACTCTTGGCTGTTCGCCGGCATGTATGCCGTGTTGGCGGCGCTCGCGGCCCTCGTCATCCTCGCCGGTCAGCGGATCAGGACGTAGCCACCCGGGCAGGTCAGGCGTCGCCACGGCCCGTTGGCGTGGACCGCCAGGGAAGCGTCCGGGGTGAGGAAACCGAGGGCGTATGCCGCGAAGCCGGCTCCCGCGACCAACCCACCGCTGTCCTCGAGCGGACGACCCCACACCCGCCGACGCAACTCGGCGACGGCGAGGGCGCCCGAACCCTCCCCGGCCCCGTCGCGTATCTCAGCGATGCCGGACGTCGCGGCAGCGACCAGCTCGTCAACACGAACGACCCCCGCGAGCCCCCAGCCAGATCGAGGCGGCGACAGCGCCCCCCACTGGGGGAACGCATGGGTCGGAGGCAACGGGAAGCGCGTCCCCAGATCCGTCCGTGCGGTCCGATCCGTCACGGCGGCCAGCGGCACACTCCGGTCGAGGTCAGCAGCCTCCGCGAGGGCAAAGGTGCGCAGGCCGAGCACTGTCCCATCGCCCATGAGTCCGGTGCCGGGCAGAACACCGACCCAGGCGGCGAGAACCTCGCCCACGACCTGGAGCCGCATCGCCCCGTCGGCATCCAGGGCCCGAGCGCGCGAGGCATAACTTCCGAGATCGGTCACGGACTCCAGATTGACGAAGGTCAGGGCATCCGGAGCTGGGCCCCGGCCAGAAGTGGCGGAGGCGTCGGTCATGACTTCCGCTTCCACCGGAAGGGCACGGGCTCGCCCAGATGCTCGAGGAGCACCGCACGCACCGAGTCGGTGATCCGCCGGGGCCGAGCGGCGGCGAGGTCATAGGCGACCAACCCGGTCTCTGCCACGGCATACACGGCCTCTCCCACGTCGACCGGATCACACACGCGATAGCCGAGGTCGAAAGCCGCACCCGTGATGCCGGTGACCCACATCTCGACCTCGATCGGCGCGTGCCGATAGACGAGCGGGGTCCGGTATTCGATCTCGTGGCGGGACACGACGATCCCGCCCCCGACCGCGTCCTCCTCGGGGAACCACTCGCGGAAGCCGATCACGCGAGCGTCCTCGAGGAGCCGCAAGTATTGGACGTTGTTGACGTGCCCGTAGGCGTCCATGTCGGACCAACGCAGGGGCACCCGGGTCCGATACGGCTCGCTCATGTCTCCCAGTGTCTCAGCCGGGACCGACAGCGCGACCGGCACCACGGCATACCCTCACCGTCATGGGACTCCCCGACAGCGCAACGCACCGACTCGACCATCTCGTCGCCACGGCCCAGCGGGAGGGGCGCGTGCCCGCCCTCGTGGCGGGCGTCGTGCGCGACGGCGAACTCCTCTGGTCCACAGGAGTGGGGTCGGTCGAGGGCGGGGTGCCCGACTCGGACGTGCAGTTCCGGATGGGTTCGATCACCAAGACTTTCATCGCCGTCGCGGTGATGCGTCTGCGGGACGATGGCCGGGTCGATCTCACCGATCGTCTCGGTGTGCACGTGCCCGGGACGTCCTTCGGGGCGGTCACGATCGAGCAGTTGCTCTCGCACACTGCGGGGCTGCAAGCCGAGACACCCGGCCCGTGGTGGGAGCGGACTCCCGGCGGCAGCTGGGAGGAGTTGGTGGCGTCCGGCATCGGCCAGCGCTTCCGCGCCGGCCGTCGTTTCCATTACAGCAATGTCGGGTATGCCGTGCTCGGTCGCCTTCTCGAGGTGACCCATGGGCGGCCCTGGTTCGACGTCGTGCGTGATGACCTGCTGGCGCCGCTGGGGATGTCCCGGACGACGCTTCGGCCCGAGGGACGTGTTGCCGTTGGGTATGCCGTGCATCCCCTCGCGGACCTCGTCCTGCGCGAGCCCGAGCACGATGCCGGAGCGATGGGTCCGGCTGGCCAGTTGTGGTCGACGGTCGGTGACCTCGCGCGGTGGGCGGCCTTCCTGGGTGGCGGCACTCAGGGAGTGCTGTCCGTGGACTCACTGGCCGAGATGCTCGAGCCACATGCTCCGCACGACCTGCCCGGGGTGGCGTGGACGGGTGCGCACGGGCTCGGCTGGGAGGTCTGGAACGAAGACGGTGTGCGGTTCGCCGGACACGGCGGCTCGATGCCTGGGTTCCTCGCCGGATTGCGAGTGCGGCTCGACAGCGGTGACGGGGTCATCGTGATGATGAACTCGACGGCGGCTCCAGCAACGCGGCCCCTCATCGGCGACCTACACCGGGCCTTGGCCGATTTCGCGCCAGTAGCACCCGAGTCGTGGGTCGGCAGCGGGGACGCGGCCGCGCTCGAGCTCTTGGGGCCGTGGCACTGGGGGCCTGCGCCGATGACTGCCTCGATGCGCGAGGGGCGATTGGTGCTCGGTGAGCTGGGCGTCGGGCGCGGGTCCCGATTCGACAGGGTGGGGGTCGATGAGTGGATCGGCCTCGATGGCTACTACACCGGTGAGCCCTTGTGGGTGATCCGTGATGCCGACGGAGCGGTGAGCCATCTGGACCTGGCGTCCTTCCGCTTCACTCGAGAACCCTACGACGCGACACGCGAGATCCCGGGCGGTGTCGACGAGCGCGGCTGGCACTGAACATCCACGTCAGCCCCCGTCCCCAGCCCCGTGCGGCGCCGGCGGCAAAGGGGTTGTCGGCGGCACGGCATACGGTGGGTTGATCATGACGACGACACCAACTCTTGCCCTGCGCGACCGGGCCCAGGAGGCGCTACGACGCCTCGTCGGGCGCGACGACGTTGACTTCCGCGATGGGCAGTTCGACGCCATCGAAGCGCTCGTCGGTGGGCGGCGGCGCGCACTCGTGGTGCAGCGGACGGGGTGGGGGAAGTCCGCGGTCTACTTCGTCGCCACGGCGCTGAGGCGCGCGGAAGGGGCCGGGCCGACAGTCATCATCAGTCCGCTGTTGGCGCTGATGCGGGACCAGATCGGTGCGGCGGAGCGTGCGGGGATCCGTGCCGTGACGATGAACTCGGCGAATGCGCAGGACTGGGACGACGTGCGTGGCGCCCTGGCGGAGGACGCTGTCGACGTCCTGCTCGTGAGTCCGGAGCGCCTCAACAACCCGCGCTTCCGCGAGGAGCAACTTCCGGATCTGGCGCGACGCTGCGGCCTGCTCGTCGTCGACGAGGCGCACTGCATCTCGGACTGGGGGCATGACTTCCGGCCCGACTATCGCCGGATCAAGGACCTGCTCGTCGGGCTCCCGGCAGACACGCCGGTGCTCGCCACGACGGCCACGGCCAACGAGCGGGTGGTGACCGACGTCGTCGAGCAGCTGGGTGTGTCTGCTGACGGGAGCGAGCACGACGTGTTGACGGTGCGAGGCGGGCTGGCTCGCCAATCGCTGCGGTTGGGGGTCCTCCGCCGACTCTCCCCCGAGCAGCGGCTGGCCTGGCTGGTCACACACCTCAGCGGGTTGGAGGGCAGCGGGATCATCTACACACTCACGGTGGCCGGGGCCGAGGATGTCGCAGCGGCACTGTCGGAGGCGGGTTTGACCGTCGCGTCCTACACGGGTCGCACGGATCCGGCCGACCGTGAGCGCCTCGAAGAAGCGTTGCGGCACAACGAGATCAAGGCCCTGGTGGCGACGTCGGCGTTGGGGATGGGCTTCGACAAGCCCGATCTCGCCTTCGTCATCCATTTGGGTGCACCGAGTTCACCGGTGGCGTACTACCAACAGGTCGGTCGTGCCGGTCGTGCGACCGAGCGCGCCGACGTCCTCTTGCTGCCCGGGGTCGAGGACAAGGACATCTGGACCTACTTCGCCTCTGTATCGATGCCGCGCGAGGACCAGGCCTCGGCTGTGCTGACTGCTCTGGCCGAGGCCGGTCGTCCGCTGTCGACGGCTGCTCTCGAGACGATCGTCGACATCCGGCGGACCCGACTGGAGTTGCTCCTCAAGGTGCTCGACGTCGACGGCGCGGTCGACCGCGTCACGGGCGGGTGGATGGGCACCGGGGTTCCTTGGGTCTATGACCGCGAGCGCTACGAGCGGGTGTCCGCAGCCCGCAAGGCCGAGCAGCAACTCATGCTCGACTACGAAGCGAGCAGCGAGTGCCGGATGGCCTTCCTCCAGCGGACCCTTGACGACGAGTCAGCAGCGCCGTGTGGGCGGTGCGACAACTGTGCGGGGGTGTGGTTCCCCACGGACATCCCGGACAGGGTCATCGGCGCGGCTCGGACGCGACTGGATCGCGTGGGCGTGCCGATCGAGCCCCGCGCGCAGTGGCCGACCGGCATGGATCGGCTGGGTGTGCCGGTCAAGGGCCGGATCCCGTCCGACGAGGCGATGAGTGAGGGACGAGCCCTGGCCCGGCTCTCGGACCTCGGGTGGGGGCCTCGTTTGCGGGAGCTGTTGCGCGAGGACGCGCCAGCCTCTGGGGAGCTGCTGAGGGCCGTCGTTCCCGTGTTGGCCGAGTGGGGCTGGGAGCGCCGGCCGGTCGGAGTGGTGGGTATGCCGTCGCGCAGCCACCCGACGCTCGTCGGCTCACTGGCCGGTGGGTTGGCCGAGATCGGTCGACTGCCCTTGTTGGGCACCCTGGATCTGGCCCACGGCGGCCCGACCGGAGAGGCGGGGGGCAACAGCGCCTTCCGGTTGGCGGGGGTCTGGGAGCGGTTCGCGGTCGGGCCAGCGCTGGCGGCGGCGCTGGTCGTGACGCCTGGTCCGGTCCTCCTCGTCGATGACCTCGTCAGTTCACGCTGGAGCCTGACGGTCGCCGCACGAGCACTCCGCTTGGCCGGAGCCGAGGCCGTCCTCCCTCTGGCCCTCGCCATCGATGCATGATCGGTCAAGTCCAGGCTCGCCCTCAGTCGCGGACCATCACTCAATACGGTCGCACGGTAGGTCAACTGCGCCGTCCGGGAGCACTGGGATGCGGACCTCTTCAGCACTCATCGCGCACGTGCTCCTCGCCTCGGCCACCTCGGGCTTCCAGTGCACTCCGGTTCGCGACGTGGGCAACTGAAAACTGAGCAGTTGCACCAGGACGACACCGACGAGGACCAGTCGCACCCAGGTGCGGGCGCGTGGAACGTCTCGTTCCAGCGACGTCGCGACCACGACCATGCTGGCCAAGAAGAGCAGCGCCGAGGCGGTTCCCCACCGCACCATCTTGTAGGGGCCGACGTCGAAGTTGACTGCAGCGAAGGCGTTGATCCAGTGGGAGGCGGCCCAGCTACCGAAGGACGCGAGCACGAGGGAGAGTGACAGGACCATGGTGGCTGGGCGATTCCGCAGGGTGACGATGACGAGGAGCACCCAGCTGATCGCGACACAGGCGAGCGCCCACCACGAGAAGGTCTCGACGATGGTCCGCACGGGTCCCACGCGGGCAAGGAACGAGCCGACAACGCCGTCGAAGAGCCAGCCTCGCACCACCTCAACCGCAGTCGGACGGTCACCCCCTGAGCCACGCCCAATGGCCAACAGGGCAATGAACTGGAGCGCCACTCCGGTCGTGAGACTGGCGACAGTCAGGACCCGCCACCTGTCCCGTGTGGCCAGCAACCATCCCCACGCAATCGGGATCAGCAGGCCAGTCTGTACCTCGGTCAGGGCAAAGAGCAGTGCCATCAGGCCAAACGCCCAGCTGGCCAACCGGGTCCGGGGGGCCGCCAGAACAGCCGCCAGAGCTCCGTAGAGGGCAAAGGAGTGTGAGTTGCCGACGTTGGCCAAGGACTCGATGGCGGCAACGGGTACCAGCACCGGGACGGCAGCAGCGAAGATCGCGACCGGGAGGGATGAGTCCACAGTTCTGGCAGCAGCGAAGGCAGTCGCAGAGACCAATCCCACGATGCCTGCCGCACCAATGGTCATCCCCCAAGCCCACGCATCCACGGGGAGCAGAGTCGTCACCGCCGTCGCGACGGCTCTCGGGAGCACATGGAGGTATCCGGCATAGGGCTCGGTCCACCATGTCCATCCCGTCGCGGCATCATGGATGAAGAGCCAGCCATCCTCAGCATACATCGTGTCCCAGGCCACCCGTGGCAGACGCGCCACATGGAGCGCAGCCGCCAGGACGCACACCAAGAAGAGTCCGATGGCACAGCGCAGCCACGAATCCCCAGGCCGCCACTGATCCCTGGGGTGAGCAAACGGGGGCACCCGGACAGTGTGCCGCACGGTGGCACCGGGGCCCCCGGCCCCGCGCCTCCCTCCCACCTACACTCGACGTGAGCGCGAGTGGCGGAATTGGCAGACGCGCCAGATTTAGGTTCTGGTGCCTTTTAGGTGTGCGGGTTCAAGTCCCGCCTCGCGCACGGTCGATCGTCAGTGGCCCTCGTAACTGTTGACCTCATGGGTGCCCGGCCCTGGAGC
This sequence comes from Phycicoccus sp., assembly GCA_035418665.1. Classification (GTDB taxonomy): domain Bacteria; phylum Actinomycetota; class Actinomycetes; order Actinomycetales; family Dermatophilaceae; genus Phycicoccus_A. The sequence goes on along the minus strand of DAOLRO010000035.1, from coordinate 7,662 downwards.
TTCGTTGGGCTCCGGGTCGGCGCTGGCTCGCGATGGCGGGTTGACGCGCACGGTGAAGATCGGCAGGAAGAACTGCACGATCGGCCCGATGAGCAGTGCGTAGAGGACCGTTCCCACGCCGACGACTCCGCCGAGCAGCCATCCGATGGCGAGCACGGTGACCTCGATCGATGTGCGCACCAGGCGCAGCGACCAGCCGGTGCGATGGGCCAGCCCGGTCATGAGTCCGTCGCGCGGACCCGGCCCGAACTGGCTCCCGATGTAGAGCGCTCCCGCCAGACCGTTGGCCAGGATCCCCCCGAGCAGCAGCACCCAGCGCCACACCAGAGACGAGGGCGCGTCGAAGAGACCGAGCGTCACGTCGGTCGCGATCCCGATGAGGATCGAGTTGAGGATGGTCCCCAGACCTGGCCACTGACGCAGCGGGATCCAGAGCAGGAGCACAGCAAAACTCGTCACGATGACGACCGTCCCGAAGCTCACGGCCCAGTGCGTCTGCACGCCGTAGTGGAAGACGTCCCACGGATCTAGCCCCAACCCGCTGCGGATGAACATCGCCATCGAGACGCCATAGAGCCACAAGCCGACGATGAGTTGGACGAATCGGCGGCTGAAGCGCCCGGCTCGCAGTTGCTCAATGGAGGTCATCGGGGTGAGTTCGACCCGGCGGCTGACACCGCGCCGGAGCAGGTGGATCGGAGACATGCCGCCAAGCCTGACAGAAAAGTGGACTCCAAATCGAGTGCCAATTGTGGGACAGTGGCCTCATGTCGCCCACCTCGGTCTCCGCCCCGCGCCTTGCGAGCCTCATCGGCCCCCTCGCCGACGAACGTCCCGCCTACCGGGCGTTGGCGGAGCGCCTGCGCCTGCTCATCGTCGACGGACGCGTGATCGTGGGGACCCGCCTTCCCAGCGAACGTGACCTCGTGTCCGCCCTCGCTGTGAGCAGGACGACCGTCACCCGTGCGTACGCCGTGCTGGGAGAGAGTGGGTATGCCGTGGCGCGGCAGGGGTCCGGCACCGTCGCTTCCCTGCCGAGCGGGATGATCCGCCGCGGCACGGGCGCCTCGCTCTTTCCGGCGGAGGCGGCCGAGGACGTCATCGACCTGACCTGTGCGGCGACGCGAGCACCGAGCGGCGTCGCGGAAGCGTATGCCGTGGCGGTGGAGGACATGCCGGCCTACCTCGCCGGGGCTGGCTACTTCACGGTCGGCGTGCTCGAGCTTCGCGAACGCATCGCCCTTCGCTACAGCGAGCGTGGCCTTCCCACAACTGCGGACGAGATCCTCGTGACGAGCGGCGCAGTCGCCGGGATGGCCATCATCACCCGGGCCTACCTCCGCCCCGGAGAGCGTGTCCTTCTCGAAAACCCGACCTACCCCAACACGGCAGAGTCGTTGCGCCGCATGGGTGCTCGGCTCGTGGCAACCCCGGTGGACTCGTCGGGCTGGGACACCTCAGCGATGGTCGCCACGCTCCGATCCTCGACCCCCAAGGCTGCGGTGCTCGTGCCCGACTTCCACAACCCGACCGGCGCCTTCATGCCCGATGACCAGCGCGCCGAAGTGACGCACGCCCTCAAGCGGGCGGGCACGCTGACCCTCATCGACGAGACGATCACCGAGGTCCGGCTCGATCCGGGCGACGGGGCACTCCCCTTCGGCGCCCATCACCGCGACGCCATCATGATCGGCTCGGCGAGCAAGTCGCACTGGGGCGGCCTCCGCCTGGGATGGATCCGAGCTCCGAAGAGCGAGTTGGCCAGACTGGTCGACGCACGCGTCACCATTGATCTCGGCGCCCCGGTCGTCGAGCAACTCGTCCTGCTCCATCTGCTCCGCCAGACGTCGGGCATGCCCGAAGAACGTCGAGGCGAACTGGCCACACAGCGCGACACGGCCGTCGCCGCGATGCGAACAGCGTTGCCGGACATCAACTTTGCCATCCCCCATGGGGGTCTCTCCCTGTGGCTCCACCTGCCCACCGAGTCGTCCTCACGGGTGGTCGAAGCAGCCGAGAGGGTCGGGCTCCTCCTCGCCTCAGGCACCCGATTCGCCGCGACGGGCACCCTCGAGCGCTGGCTCCGCTTCCCCTACGTCTTGCCACCGTCCCAGCTGGAGGAGGCGGTCCACCGTCTGGCGCTCGCCGTCTCCGCCAGGGGTGGCCAGCAGATCACAGGTCCAGCGAGCGGAGCGGCCACCAAGGCTGGCCAGTTGCCGGCCGATTCCCGCCCCCTCGTGGCCTGAACCCCAAACCCTAGGCTGTATTCGTGACCCACGAACCCACTGACGACCAAGCCCCGATCGCGGACCTGCTGGCCACCCTTCACCTCGAGGAAGTTGGCGCGGTCGAGGTGAGCCTGCGCCCACAGGACGGCTCGTCCACCACGGGCGCCGACGTCGACGGCCTGGAACTCCCGAGTTTGTTCAATCAGGACGTCACCGTCTTCCTCGGCCAGAGCCAGAAGATGCCGCACGGTCGGGTCTTCGGCGGTCAGGTCCTCGCCCAATGCGTCATGGCCGCGGGGCTCACCGTCGGACCCATCGATGGCGGCCCCGATCGGGCGATCCACTCGCTCCATGCCTACTTCATGCGTCCCGGCGACGACAGAGCACCGATTCACTTCACGGTCGAGCGGATGCGTGACGGCAACTCCTTCTCCACGAGGCGGATCCACGCGATCCAACACGGCAAGCCGATCCTCGCCGCGAGCGCGTCGTTCCAGGAGCCCGCGGACGGCCTCGATCATCAGGACCCGATGCCGGAGGTGGTGGCCCCCGACGACCTGCCTTCCCTCACGGAGATCTTCGCGGGCATCGATCACCCCGAGGCCCAGCGCGTGGCCCGCCACCGCCCGGTCGACCTCCGGCACGTCGACGGTCACCTGTACTGGTCCTCACCAGAGCCGTCGGCGAGCCAGTCACTCTGGATGCGCGCCCTCGGCCGGCTCCCCGACGACCCGCTGGTGCAGGCGGCAGCCCTCGCCTACTGCTCGGACTACACCCTCCTCGAGCCGATCCTGCGGCGGCACGAGATCCCGTGGACCGAGCGTCGTCTGCGCATCGCCAGCCTCGATCACGCCATGTGGTTCCACCGGCCGGGCCGGATCGATGACTGGGTGCTCTATTCCCAGGAGTCTCCGTCGGCCACGTCGGGTCGTGGACTCGGGATCGGGCGGATGTTCGCCCGCGACGGCCAGCTTCTCGCCACCGTCGCCCAGGAAGGCATGGTCCGCATCAAGGACTGATCGGGGGCACGAGATGGCCGTCGGCGATCTCGACCACTCGGTCAGCGAGCGACAGGAGCACCGGGTCATGGGTGGTCACGATCGTCGTCATCGCCTCCTCCTTGGCGAGGCGGGCGATGAGCTGCATGATCTCCCGACCGGTCTCCGAATCCAGTTGGCCCGTCGGCTCGTCCGCGAGCAATAGTCTCGGTCGAGTGACCAAGGCGCGGGCGAGCCCCACACGCTGTTGTTCACCGCCGGACAACTCCCCCGGCCGCTGGTTCACGTGCTCGCTCAGACCGACGTGCGCCAATGCCTCGGCCACCCGATCTTCGCGCTCTGCGGTGTCGACCTCGTTGATCCGCAACGGAATGCCGACGTTTTCACGCGCCGACAGGATCGGGATGAGGCCAAAACTCTGGAAGACATAGGACACGCTCTCGCGCCGCATCGCCAGGCGGTCGTCCTCGCTGATGTCCGTCACGACCTGCCCGTCGAGGGCCACGGTGCCCGAGTCGGGTTCGTCGAGGCCACCGATGATGTTGAGCAGGGTCGTCTTCCCCGAGCCAGAGCGCCCTCGAACAGCGACCAACTCACCCGGTTCGGCCGACAGGCTCACTCCTTGGAGGGCGTGCACCGCCGTCTCCCCCGCACCGAACGTCTTGTGCAGGTCGCGAACGACCAGGTATGCCGTGCTCATCGCGAGTCCTCCGTCGCGCCTGCCGCTGGGGTCGAGGCGGGCGCCTCAGCACCGGTCGAGGCTCCCGGCCAGACGCCGATGTGGTCGGGTTCGAGCCCGAGGCGGACCCGGTCCTTGAGGTCGAGGGCCGACGTGAAGGCCGCGGGCAACTGGAGGCGGCCAGCCCGATCGAGCACGGCATACTCCTCCGTCACCAACATCTCGCGCCCCTCGGCATCGAGGGCGGTGCGGCGGTGCACCTCCGAGGAGGTCCGTCCGTCTCGGATCCCCACGGTGCGCGTCACCTGCTCGCTCACGAGAGGATCGTGCGTGACGACGATGACCGTGGTCCCGAAGGCATCGTTCACAGCACGAATGGCCGAGAAGACCTCGTCACTGCTCCGACTGTCCAGCTCCCCCGTCGGCTCATCTGCCAGCAGCAGGGTCGGCCGATTCGCCAGCGCGACACCGAGGGCCACGCGCTGCTGCTGACCACCGGACATCTCTCCCAAGCGCCGATCGGCGATCTCCGGGATGCCCAGTACGTCGAGCAGCTCCTTGGCCGCACTCACGCGTTCCTTCGCCGGGACCGAGGCAAAGCTCATCGGGAGTTGGATGTTCTCGATCGCGGTCAGGTAGGGCAGCAGGTTGGACGCGGCCTGCTGGAAGAGGAAGCCGACCGTCTGGCGTCGATAGGCCAACCGGTCCTTGGCGCTCATTGCGAGCAGGTCGTGGCCCGCTACCCGAGCCATCCCAGCGCTCGGGATGTCGAGGCCGGAGAGGATGTTGAGGAGGGTCGACTTCCCCGAGCCCGAGGCACCGACGATCGCGACCAACTCACCCGACGCCACCTCGAGATCGAGGCCCTGGAGCGCGACGACCTCCACACCCTCCGCCTTGAAGATCCGCACCAGCCCCTGGCAGCGGACCACCATGGGCACTTCCCCGTCCACGAGGGTCGTGCCGCTCGGCACCTGGGGGGTCAAGAGATCACCAGTCATGAGTTGTCTCCTCTGCGAAGGTGTTCGGACACGTTCAGGCGCCGGACCAGTCGGGTTTCCAGCATCAGGGCGCTAGCGGCCATCGCCACAACCATGAGCCAGGTGAGGGCGGCGACGACCCATTGCCCCGGCACGGCCGGATTCGGGGCACCCCCCGTGTAGGGCGCGAGGTCGATGGCCGGGCGGATCACCCGGAGCGCAACCAACCCGATCACCACCCCACCGGCCGTGGCCACGGCGACCAAGGGAAGCACCTCCGCCCAGGCGAGCCGGCTCTCGACACCGCGTCGCACACCCATGGTCCGCAGGCGGAGCAGGAGTTGCAGCCGGTCCTGACGGCTGGCCAAGAGCAGCAGGAGGATGGCCAGCAGCACGAGCGCGGCGCCCAGCGCGATGCCGGCCAGCTGAGTCCGGACGACGAACTTGGGCAAGGCACTCTCGGAGATGAGTGAGGCTTCGCCGGATGCGGTCAGCACTGCGTTCGTGAGCGAGCCCAGACTGGACCTCTCCACCCCGGCGAGGGCCGCTGGGTCGGAGGTCTTCACGAAGACCGTGTTGGGCAGGGCCAGCGGCACCTTGGCCTCCAAGCCAACAGGTCCGGTCCTGGGTACCAGCGCAACGAGGACGTCCCGACCGGCGACCACGCGCGCCAATGCCGACGCCACCCCCACCTGGTGGACCGGCACCGGAGTGCCCCGCACCGAGAGCTTCTTGGCCTCGGGCAGGACCCGGCTGACGAGCACCGGAGTGAGCCCGCCGGCTTCGCCGCCGGTGGTCTCTCCACCGGCTCCCAGGGTCTGCGCAGTCACGGTCGACAGGCTGAGTGGCGTGTCCGCCAAGAGCTTCGCATAGGTCGGCCAGTCCACCGCCACCACGTGGACCGTCGTGTCATCGCCGTTGGCCAGGACCATCGACGCCGAGGGCGCCACGTGCGCGACGGCCACCTCCGACACACCTGGCATCGATTCAATGGCGGCGACCATCGCCTCGTCGACCACTTCGGCATCGACCCGGGCATCAGCCCCCACCACCAGATAGGAGGCCACGACCCGGTGCTGCGCAATGTCGGTCGCCACGGACCCGAGCAGGGTGATCAGGCTCGACCCGACGACCAGTGCGGCCACGGGCACCACGCCCGCCGCGCCGGACCGCGCCGCCCGCGTGAACCCGAGGAAGGCGACCACCGACCGACGTCGGGCCACCAGTCGGGCCACGAAGCCGATGGCCAGCGGCAGCACCCGCAGGGCGACCACAGCGGTGGCGAGCGCCAGCAGGAAAGGAGTGAGCGCGGCATACCAGTCAATTCGGCCGGCACCGGAACCGGCGGCCGCGCCGGCACCAGCGATCTCGGCGGCACGCGAACGCACCGTCGTCGCGGCCAGCACAGCCACCCCGATGATCGCGAGTTCGATGACCACCCGCCGCAACGTACGGGCCCGCGCGCCCACGGCTGACACACCGGCAGCAGGCACTCGCAGGGCCAGGATGACGCCGCCCAGGACCACACAGAGCGGCACGGTCACGACGAGGAAGACCGCGATCCATGCGGGCACGCCAGGATCGCCGACCAACCGCGCGACCAGCCCCACGAGCGCAGCCGCCCCCACCGCCAGAGCCGAGGTCGCGACAGCCATGAGGGGCAGGACCTGACCGATCGACGCTCCTCGTGCTCTCATGAGCATCATGGCCATCCGGCGCCGACGCAGCCCGGCCAACGCGGTCACCGTCAGGGTGAGGGCGGCGAGGCCGGCGATCCCGGCATACGCGAAGGAGGTGACGGCGCCCGTGGTGGCCAGGCTGCGCTCATAGCCGGCGAGCAACGGCACGAGTCCGGTGGAGACGCTCGGCGGCTCGGGGAGACCCTGCCAGGTCCGCGCATCCGCCTGGAGCCGGAACAGTGCGTCACGCAGGATCGGCACGTCACTCTCGCGGAGACGCTCCGGGACGAGCGGATAGCGCCACGTGTCGGTCAGGACGACCGACCGCCACATGTCGCCCCGCTCCAGTGGGAGTCGAAGGAGACTGTCACTGACCGCGCCGTAGTTGTCCGGGGAGGCGAGCATCGCGGCCTCATTGACGACCGCCCCCTGCGCAGCAGGCACTCGCGCGATCCCCAGCATCCGAGCATCGCTCTCCCACAACGGATCTCGAGCATCCGCCGGCGTGTAGATACCGACGACCTTCACCACCATGGGGCTCACGGTCGACTCGACCCCTGTGAGTTCGAGGACATCGCCGACACCGAGCTCCATCGTCGTCGCCGTCGTGTCCCGCAGCGCGACCGGGATGATCGGCACGACGTGGGTGATCCCCTCGGGCAGCCCCTGCGTAACCGTGAACCGATCCGTGGGCGCGCCGGGGGCCGCCCCCTCGACCCAGCGCACCTTGCCCTCGACGTCGGACTGGAGCCGCACCACGACCTGCTGGAATTCCTTGGTCAACGGTCGTTCAGCGCGCTGCGCGACGAGCAAGGACGGGGTCGTGGACGCGTGCGTGGCCTTCCCGAGCAACGGAAGTACCTTGGGGCCCAACGCAGTTCGCACGAAGGCGTCCACCGCCTCGAAGGGCGGTGCGGGACCAGTGCCCGCAGGCTGCCCTGTCATGGAGCCCGGGTTGGGGTCCGTGGGATAGCGCAGGTTGATGTCCCGTTTCGCGGTCGGCTGACCGGTGAGCGCATCGCCCAGGGCACGGTCGTATGCCGTGTGCTGCAGGATCGGCGTCGCCACAAGAAAGAGGGTGGTCACCAGGGTGACGGC
>DAOLRO010000034.1:0-19465 GCA_035418665.1 Phycicoccus sp. | reverse complement strand
CACTGGCCGTGCATGACGTTGTGGCCGATCTCCATGTTCTCGAGGATCTTGGCCAGGCCCAGGCCGGCGGTGCCGATCCACCATGCCGGACGGATGCCCTTGACCTTGACTCCGGAGAAGAGGAGCACGGCCCGGCTGCCGAGCTCGAGGTAGCGCTGGGTCTTGATGACCTTGCGGATGTAGGCCGCGTCGCGCTCGCCGCGGGAGTCCATGACCTCCTGGCGGATCGCGTCGAGCTCGCGGCCCATCGCCTCGATCTGCTCGGGGGTGAGGTGTGCGGCCGGGTTGGGGCGGCCACTCTTCTTGTATGCCGGGCGCTGCGGTCGCGGCTCGGCACTCGTCACGCTGAGTCGGGTGGACGGGTTCCGGTGTCCGACCACCGTATGCCGGGTGCCCTCGGTGTGCGGTGCTGTCGGCTTGAGGAGGTGGCGGGCTTCGGCGGCATCGCTCGAGGGGCGGATGTCGTGGGCGCGGCGCTCGGGGGCGAGGGTCATGAGAAGTGTTCTCCTGGTTGGTTTCTCGCGAGTAGCAGCTGGTGTTGGCCGTGGTCGGATGGTCAGAGTTCGAGGTCGCAGGAGCCGGCGACGGCGTTGATGCAGGTCTGGATGGGGAGTTCGTCGCCGGGCTCCGCGACGGTGATCTCTCCGGTGCGCAGATCGCGGACGGCGCCCTGGCGCATGGTCACGACACAGCCGAAGCAGATACCCATGCGGCAGCCGCTGGGCATGAGGACTCCCGCTTCCTCGCCGGCGTCGAGGATCGGGGTGGTGCCGTCGGCATCCACCGTGACGTCGGAGCCGAGGAAGGTGATCTCGCCGCCCTCGCCGCCTTCGATGATCGTGGGGCGGAAGCGCTCGACGTGGAGGGCCTCGGTGAGTTCGGCCGTGCTCCAGAGGCCTTCAGCAGCATCGAGCAGGCCGGTGGGGCCGCAGACCCAGGCCTGGCGCTCGCGCCAGTCGGGAACGAGCGCGTCGAGGTCGCGGGCCAGGTCGAGGTAACCGTGGACGTCGTCATGCCGCTCCACCAACCGATAGTTCCCGTCGAGACGGGGATTGCTGGCCTGCGCCCCGGCATACGCCTGCAGTTCGTTGCGGAAGAGGACGGCCTCGGCTGTGGGCGCGACGTGAAGGTGGGTGACGTCGGGGAGCTCGGCGAGACGGTTGCGGAGCATGCCGATGACCGGGGTGATGCCCGAGCCCGCGGTGATGAAGAGGACCTTGGCTGGTGCGATCCTCGGCAGGGTGAAGTCGCCCGTGGCCTGATCGAGGTGGACGAGCGTGCCGGGAGTGAGTCCGCCCGCGTTGAGAAAGCAACTGACCTTGCCGTCGGGAATGGCCTTGGTCGTGATCGAGATCAGGCCGTCCGAGCCCGACTCGGAAGCAGTGTCGTGCGTGAGGCTGGTCAGGGAGTAGGCGCGCCACTGACGGACGCCGTCGATGTCGACGCCGATCCGGATGTACTGGCCGGGTGTGTGCCCGAGCCAACCCTTGCCCGGTCGGATGGTCGTCGTGACGGCGTCGGGCGTCTCGCGGGTGACGGAGACGACGCGGCCGCGCAGGTCGGCACCCGCACGGAGGGGATCGAACAGGTCGAGATAGTCGCTCGGCACCAGGGGCGAGGCCAGTGCAGCGGCGACCTTGCGCAAACCGTCGAGGGCGCGGGAGGGCAGCGGCACTGACCGGCTGATTGCGGTTTGTGGTGCCGCGGGCGTGCGGGGTCGCTGAATGGCAGGGGCGCTCACATACGGAAGCGTAACCTACGGTGCCGTAACCTACGAACTCGTAACTGCTCAGCGGGTTCGCAGGGCCCAGAGGAGACGCTGTCCAGTTGTCCACGGGTGTCCAAGTGCCCAGGTGCCCAGGTGCAGGCTTCACCAGGTCCTCACACGTTCGGCACCTCTCTCGCTGCGCCTGATCCAAAGCCCTCGGTAGGTTGCCCTGCATGTCCACTGTCGCAGCGTCCAGGACGGCCAGAGCGAGTTGGTGGATGGGCCCGCTGCTCATCCTGTGCGGAGTCGCCGCGACTGTCGTCTTGCGCACCCGAGCGACCGTCGACTGCGACGTGGGCATCAACGTGGGTGCCGCGATGCTGGGGACTCATCTCAAAGCGGTGTTGATGGTCCTCGTGCTTGTGCCGCTGGCCGAAGTGGCGCGACGTCTCCTGCCCAGGGGCTTGGCTCTGACCGCCATCGTCCTGGTTGTCCTGGCCGCCAGCCTCTGGCTGCTCGCGGACTCGGCGCCGCCGATCGACTACCCACAGAGTGTGCTCGGGTGCCCGGGCAATCGACCGCTCTGGTGGCCGACCTGGCTCCCAGGCTGAGACGCCCACACACTGACAGTGAAGCTGATCGGTCAGTGGTCGCCGGCCATCAGGCGGCCGATCTCGGCTCGATCGGCGCCTTCGGCGGGCATCTCCTTGACCACCTGACCGCCGTGCACGACGGCGATCCGGTCGGCCAGGGACAAGACCTCGTCCAACTCCGCCGACACGAGCAGCACACCAGCCCCCGCGTCCCGAGCCTCGACGATCCGCTTGTGGATGAACTCGATCGAGCCCACGTCCACACCACGGGTCGGCTGGGCCGCCATGAGCACCTTGGGCCCGAAGGCCATCTCGCGTGCGACGACGACCTTTTGCTTGTTGCCACCGGACAGGGAGCCAGCCGACTGCTCGACACCAGAGGACCGGATGTCGAACTCGTCCCGCTGCTTCTCGGCATTGGCTCGCACCGCGTCGAACTGGCGCACGCCACCCTTGGCATAGGGCTCCTGGTCGTATTCGTTGAGCACGAGGTTGTCCGCGATCGAATAGGCACCGACCAGCCCGTGCTTCTCGCGGTCCTCGGGGATGTGCCCCAGACCCGCGTGGTGGGTCTGATAAGGATTCGCCTTGGTCAGGTCCATGTCGCCCAGCGACATCCGTCCCGACACGACCTTGCGCATCCCCGCGAGCGCCTCGACGAGCTCCCGCTGACCGTTGCCCTCGACGCCGGCGACACCGACGATCTCGCCGGCCCGCACCTGCAGCGAGAAACCGTTGACAGCCATCAGGTTGCGGTCGTCCTTGACGTGGAGGTCCTGGACGTCGAGCACCACCTCACCAGGCTTGGCTTCGGGCTTCTCGACGTTGAGCACGACCGAGCGGCCCACCATCATCGTGGCCAGGTCAGTGGTCGTCGTGTGCGTGAGGTCGTCGACCTGGCCGACCACCTCACCGCGGCGGAGCACATAGACGCGGTCCGCCACGGCCAACGCCTCACGCAACTTGTGCGTGATGAAGACGAGCGACGTCCCCGAGTTGGCCAGGTCCTTCATGACCCCGAGCAACTCATCGGTCTCCTGCGGCGTGAGCACAGCCGTGGGCTCGTCGAGGATCAGCAGATCCACCTTGCGCGACAAGGCTTTCAGGATCTCGACGCGCTGCTGCGTGCCGACCGGCAGGTCCTCGATCTCGGCGTCCGGATCGACGGCGAGGCCGTGCTTCTCGGACAACTCGCGCACCATCGCGCGCGCCGACTCAAGATCGAGGAAGCCACCCTTGCTGGTCTCGTGCCCGAGCGCCATGTTCTCGGCCACCGTCATGACCGGCACGAGCTGGAAGTGCTGGTGCACCATGCCGATCCCGCGACCGATCGCGTCCTTGGGGTTCTTGACCGGCGTCTTGTCGCCCTTGATGGTGACCTCTCCGGTGTCCGGCGTGATGAGCCCGAAGATCTGGTTCATCAGCGTCGACTTGCCGGCGCCGTTCTCCCCGAGCAGCGCGACGATCTCGCCGCGGCGTACGTTGAAGGTGATGTCCTTGTTCGCCTGCACCTTGCCGAACGCCTTCGACAAGTTCTTGACGTCGAGCAGGACCTCACCGACATTTCCTGCGCCGAAGCCCGACTTCTCCGGCGGCAGCGCGAGGATCTCCTCGTTCGTGACGATCGCCTCGAGGTGCTCGGGCGAGGCGTCGACCTCGACGGGGTGCGGGTCGTATTCGGTGGGCGCCGCGTCGACGTCACCCTTTCCCGCAGATGCCGGTATGCCGTGAGGCTGGGTGCCGTCGTTCGCCGGGCTCGTGCCCTGGGTCTGGTCGCTCATCACTGGCCTTCCTTGATGAAGGGTTGTCCGACCGCTCCGGGCGCCCTCACCTTGCCCGCGGCCACCGCGAGGACGACGAGGGTCATGACGTAGGGCAGGGTGCCGACGAGCTGGGGCGCGACGTCGATGACCTTGTCGGCCTGCAACTGGCTGGCGGCTGCGGTGACGAAGCCGAAGAAGAGGGCCGCAGCAGCCGCGCGCAGCGGCCGCCACGCACCGAAGATCATGATCGCCAGAGCGAGGAAGCCTCGGCCGGCGCTCATCCCGCGCTCGAAGGAACTCGTCGAGTCCATCGACAGATAGACACCGGCCAGACCCGCGAGTGCACCGGCCATCGTCACGTTGATCAGGCGCATGCGGATCACGTTGATGCCGGCGGTGTCTGCGGCCGAGGGGTATTCGCCGATGGCCCGGGTCCGCAGACCCCACTTGGTCCGGAAGAGGGCCAAGTGCACCCCGATCGCGATGACGATGGCCGCCAGGGCAATCACGCCGGTGCCCTTGAAGAAGACCTCGCCGATGAGCGGGATCGACGACAGCCCGGGGATGTTGACGTGCGGCATGAGGGAGGGCAGCAACTGGCCCGGCTTGTAATAGAAGGACGTGATGCCGGTGGCGACGATGTTGAGCACGACACCGGCGATGATCTGGTCCATCCGCCACTTGACCGTGGTCCAGGCGAGGAAGCCGCCCATGATGAGGCCGCAACCCACGCCGGCGAGGATGCCGACGATGATCGAGCCGCTGTAGGCGGCGCCGAAGAAGCCGGCGAAGGCCGCGACCAACAACTGGCCCTCGATGCCGATGTTGACCACACCCGAACGTTCGCCGATGACTCCGACCATGGCGCACAACACCAAGGGCACGGCATACGACCACGAATAGCGGTACATCGACAAGGCGGTCGTCTTGTCGGCGAAGTAATACGCGTAGGCGAGGACGAGGACGACCAGGCCGAGGATGGCCATCGCCCTGTTGCGTGCGAACCACTCACTCATGTCAGTTCCCCCAACTCGTGGACGAGGCTTCGACCTTGTCGGCGCGACTCCGGAAGATCCACTTGCCCAGGACCGGGATCGAGACGAAGAGCAGGATCAGCGCGAGGAGCAGGTCGACGATCTCGGGCGCGATGCCCGTGGCGAACTGCAGCCCCGCGGCGCCGGTGCGCAGGATGCCGACGAGGAAGGCGGCCGGAATGGTCCAGATCGGGTTGGACCGGGCCAGCAGCGCGATGGTGATGCCGTCGAAGCCGAGGGTGCCACCGATGGCCGGCTCGAAGTGGTGCATCGTGCCGGTGACCTCCATGGCCCCGGCCAGACCAGCGAGTGCGCCGGCGAAGGCCATGGCCATGAGGATCACGCGCGCGATCGGGATGCCGGCATACCCCGCGGCGAACTTGTTCTTGCCGACGGTGTCGAAACGGAAGCCCATCGTCGTGCGGGTGAGCATCCACGAGCAGGCGAGCGCGAGCAGCACGGCGATGACGAAGCCGAGCGGGATGCCGGCGATGACGGGCATGTAGGCCGCCTCGTCGAGCGGGCCGGTCATCGGGATCTGGCTGGTGTTCTTGTGGACGGCCGGCCCGGTCGTCACCATCCACCAGATGATGCCGAGGGCGATGTTGTTGAGCATGATGGTCGAGATGACCTCGTGGACTCCGCGGGAGGTCTTGAGCAGGCCGGCGATCGAGGCCCAGATGGCTCCGGTCAGCAAGCCGACGACGATGGCGATGATCAGGGCGAGGAAGCCCGTCTCGCGCGTGGCGTAGGCCGCCCACCCGGCCATCGCGGCCGAGATGACGAACTGGCCCTGACCGCCGATGTTGAACAGACCCACGCGCAGCGGGAGCACGACGGCCAGACCGGTGAGCACCAACGGTGTGGTCTTGATGAGCGTGCGGGTCAGACCGTTCTCGGTGAGGAGGGCCTCACGGAAGATCGTCTCGTAGGCGTACCAGGGGTTCACCCCCTGGTAGCGGATGAGGATGGCCCCGATGACCAGAGCCGCCGCGAGCGCCACGACGATGACGACGAAACTCTGGTGCCGAAGGATGTAGCCGAAGCCGCCACCGGAGCCGCCATCATCTCCGCCCCGGGATCGTTTCGGATCCGTCGCGGCAGGGGATGTCCCTTGGGTGTCCGGGGGTGCCGGGTCAGCGGTCACGGGCGACTCCATCGTCGGTGGCGGCACGGCATACGCCATGTCTGTGCTGTTCGTGCTGGTCTTGCCGGTTCTGCGGGTGGTGCCTTGATCTCTGGTGGACAGCGTAAGGGGGCGGTGCCCGGTTGTCCCGAGCCCCGCCCCCTTTTGCGGCCGATCCGTGCGGATCAGGTCAAACGGTCAGATCAAGAGCATCAGAGGGTGACGCCGGTCTTGAGGGTGCCGGCTTCCATCTGCTTGACGATGTCGGCGACCTTGGTCTTGATGTCGGCCGGGATCTTGGAGTCGAAGTCGTGGAACGGGGCCAGACCGGCCTTGCCCATCGACGTGGTGCCGCCGAAGTCGCCGTCCTTGGCCTTGACGATCAGCTCGGTGACGCCGGGGGTGATGAGCTTCATCGCCGAGGTGATGAGGCACTTCTGGGCGGCGGGCACGGTGTCCCACTGGTCGGAGTCGACACCGACGCAGTAGGTGCCGTTGCCGGCGTTGGCCGACTTCGCGACCTCCTGGAGGGCACCGTTGCCGGTGTTGCCACCTGCACCGAAGATCACGTCAGCGCCCTGGTCGAGCTGCTTCTTGGCCTCGGCCGCGCCCCACGTCGGGTCGTTGAAGGCGTTGTCGCCGGCGGGGTGGTAGACGGTCGTGACCGTGACGGCCGGGTTGGCGGCCTTGGCGCCGGCCTCGAAGCCCTTGGCGAACTTCTGCACCGGGGGGATCTCCATGCCGAGGACCTGGCCGAGCTTGTTGCTCTTGGTCATCAGGCCCGCGAGGTAGCCCGCGCCGTAGCCGGCCTGGTCCTCCGGGAAGAGCAGACCGGTGATGTTCTTCTCGGTCACCTTGGCCGGGTCGTAGAACTGGTCGACACCGATGAACTTGGTGTCGGGGGCGCCCTTGGCCGCCTCGGCGGTCGCGTCGGTCATGAGGAAGCCGACGGTGACGACGACGTCGTACTTCTTGGACGTGAACTGCGCCATGTTGGCGGCGTAGTCCTTGGCGTCCTGGGTCTCGACGTACTTGTAGAAGCCCTTGGTCTCCTCGGCAGCCTTCTTCGCACCCTCGTGCGCGGACTGGTTGAAGGACTTGTCGTCGACCTTGCCGGTGTCGGTCACGAGGCCGATGCAGAAGACCTCCTTGTCCGCACACTTGCTGTCGTCGGTGGGAGCGCCCGCTGCGCCGGAGGCGCCGCCGCTCGAGCCGGAACCACCCGTGGTGCCGGTGCTGCCGCCACAGGCGCTGAGCCCGAGAGCGAGGACGGCCGCAGTGCCAGCGACCAGGTAACGCGAGGCCTTCATGTGAGGGATCTCCTAGGGAAGGGTGATGAGTGGACCAAGACTACGGTGGGTGCGGCGATGCTCTCGACAGTTTCGCGCCGACGTTGTCGTGTCGTTACCCACGAGTTGCGCCGCTGTGACGTATGGGGCAGGGGTTGCGCTGTGCGCTCACCAGCCGGGGGAGGCCGACCAGCCGGCGTCGACCGGGATCGTCACACCGGTCACGGCCGATGCTGCCGGGGACGCCAGGAAGGCGACGACCTGGGCCACTTCGTCGGCCGTGACCGGGCGTCCCAGCGCACTCGCCTTCTCCCACCGGCGTATGCCGTCGGGCCAGTTCTCGGCGAGGCCTTCCCTCGCGATGAGGCCGGGTGCGACACCGACGACGCGTATGCCGTGTGGCCCGAGTTCGTGGGCGGCGGCGGCCGTGAGGTGGTGCAGGGCGGCCTTGGCCACGGCATACGGGGTGTGGCCCTTTGCCGGTCGAAAGCCTTCGATCGAGCCGATCGTGACGATGACCCCGCCCGGGGCGAGTGACTGCGCGGCGGCGCGGAGCAGGGCGGCGGTGGGGCGCAGACCGCCGTCGAGCATGACGTCCCAGGCCTCGGTGTCGAGGGCGTGCCACGGGGTGACGTCCTGCGGAAAGGCATTGAGGACGACGACGTCGAGGTCACCCAGGTGGTCCACGACATCGGCGAGGAGATCGTCGACGGTCCGGTCCAACTCCTCAGGTGAGGCGATCTCGAGATCGAGCGACACGGCATACGCCTGCCGTCCGGTCTCTTTGACGAGACGGGAGGTTTCGGCGGCGCCGGCGTCATCGCTGCGGTAATGCACGGCAATGTCGTGCCCGGCCGCTGCCAACGCCACCGCGATCGCTCGGCCGAGGCCACCGCTCGCGCCGGTGACGAGCGCGGTCATCGGTCCTCTGGACCGGCGGTCCCGCCGGTGTCGCGAGTCAGGGTGCGGATCTCGTTGGCGAAGTCGGGATAGGCGGCGGTGAGTGCGTCAGCGTCGCCCAACGTGAAGTGCTGGTCACGGAAGGCCGGTGAACACCAGCACGAGACGAGCGACCACGGACCCATGGGGGCCGCGCCCTGCCAGTCACCGCGGCGGACGAGGATCTGGCGGTTCTTGTCGTCGAGGAGGTTGAGGACGCCGCGACCGCCCCGCCGGAGCCGGAGCAGGGCGACCGGTGCGCCGTCGAGCCACTGCCAACCCTCGTCGATGGTGAGCGAGTGCATGGCCGAGAAGCCGTCCGGTTGGTCGGTGAGCAGGACAGTGATCGAGGAGAGTTCCTGGGTGCGGGGCCCGGGCGCGAACCAGGCTCCCTCGCCGGAGATCGGCTGCATCTTCAGGTCGCGGATGATCTGCTCGGCCGTGCGCATGTCAGGCGTCCTTCGCTGCATTGGCGGCGACCCGTCCGCGCTCGCCAGCGCGAAGGAGCAGGTCACTCGTGTCGATCAGGGTGCTCTTCCGATCCTGCACGACCTGCCGGCCGTCCACGAAGACATCGGTGACATCTCCTCGGCCAGCAGCGAAAACAAGCAGGGCGGACAGGTCGTGGGCGGGGGTGAGATGGGGCGCATCGAGGTCGATGAGGACCAGGTCGGCACGCTTGCCGACCTCGAGGCTGCCGATGAGGTCGTCGATGCCGAGGGCTCGGGCTCCCTCGATGGTGGCCGCGCGGATGATCTCGGCGGCAGGGGCGGTGGTGGGGTCGCCACTGGTGAGGCGGGCCAGGTTGGCGGCCAGGCGCATCGCCTGCCAGAGGTCGAGGTCGTTGCTGCTCGCGCATCCGTCGGTGCCCAGGCCGAGGGGGACACCCGCGTCTCGATAGGTCTGCCAAGGGAGGGCGCCGGAGGCGAGTTTGAGGTTCGAGCCGGGGCAGTGGGCGACAGCTGCTCCTGGGGAGGCGGCGATGAGGGCGCGGTCCTCGGGGGAGAGGTGGACGCCGTGGCCGAGGACCGTTCGAGCATTGGGTATGCCGTGGAGCAGGCCGGCCTGGGTGAGGACTTGGGTGGGGGTTGCGTGGTGGCGGGCGATGACGTCGGCGTTCTCGGCGAGGTTCTCGCTCGCGTGGACATGGATGAGCGGGCGGGAGTCGGCGGGCCAGGTGGCGACGATGTCGGCGATCTCGCGGAGGTGCTCGGGCGAGCAGGTGTAGGTCGAGTGCGGCATCGCGGCGGCAGGCACGAATGGCCCCGGGACCCGATGAAGTCCTTCGCCCTGAAACTCCCCCCAAGTTCGTCGGTTTGGGCGCGAAACGCTCCCAGATCGGTGCTTCTCGACGAACTTGGGGTCACAAGCGGGGGTGGCGGAAAGTTCGGCGAGGCGGGTGGGCCAGGTGGCGAGTTGGTCGAGGCGCTGCTCCCAGGCCAGCCCGTCGGGGCCGGGGCCGTCGAAGAAGACCGGCCCGATGATGTGGCGGGCCCCGGTGGCGAGGGCGCCCTCGTGGGCGGCTTCGTGGTGGAAGTACATGTCGAGGGTCGTCGTGACGCCGGCGAGGAGGGACTCAAGTGCACCGAGTTCGGCACCGATGCGGACGGTGTCGGGGTCCATGACGGCGCCCTCGGCAGCCCAGACCTTGGTGAGGAAGCCTTGGAGGTCGACGTTCTCGGCGAGCCCCCGGAGCAGGGTCATCGGGAGGTGGGTGTGGAGGTTGACCAGGCCGGGGAGGGCGAGTTTGCCGCGCCCGTCGATGACCGTGACCTCCGCTCCGGCCCCCACTTCCCCCCCGACCCCGCTGCCGCCCCCGCCGCTCTTCTCCATTTGTGACACCAGGTTCGTCGAACCTTGGCCTTCAGCCCCTGTTTCGGGGCCGGATCGACGAACCTGGGGCGAGTTTCTGGAGGTGATCGCCGTGATGACGCCGTCGGTGATCTCGATCGTCGCGTCGCCCAAGATCGTGAACGCGTCGTCGACCGTCACCACATGGGTGAGTTTCTCGATGCGGATCGTGGCCATGATCAGTCCGCGAAGGTCGCCCGGGTGTGGACCAGGTCGTCGAGGATGGCCAAGACCTTGGCCGACGATGAGGCGAGGACGGCGTTGATCTCGTCCATGGTGATCGGCTCACCCGACCCCACGCCGGCGGCGGGGTTCACGACGAGGCTGATCGCGGCATACCGAAGCCCGGCCTCCACCGCCAAGGTGACCTCGGGGACGCCGGTCATGCCCGCGACGTCGCCGCCGGCGAGGCGGGCGAGGCGGATCTCGGCGGGCGTCTCGAAGCGCGGCCCCTCGAAGCAGGCATAGACCCCGCCGTCGCGGATCGCTTGGCCGATCGAGGACGCGGCATCGAGGATCTCGCGCCGGATCGCCGGGTGATAGGCCTCCATGACGTCGACGTGGACGACGCCCTCGGGGCCGCTCCCGTCGTGGAAGGTGACTGGTCGACCCTTGGTGAAGTCGAGGAAGTCGTCGAGGCAGAGCAGGTCGCCCGGCTCGAGGTCGGGGTCGATGGAGCCGGTGACATTGACCGCGACGACATCGCGTACACCGGCGTCGGCGAGGGCCCGCATGTTGGCCCGGTAATTGACGAGGTGGGGTGGGACGCTGTGGCCGGCGCCGTGGCGGGTGAGGAAGACGACGGGTATGCCGTGCCACTGCCCGCGCGTGAATCTCGCCTGGCCGTAGGGGGTCTCGACGGTCTCCTCGGTCGGGTCGGTCAGGGCCTCGAGGTCATAGAAACCGGTGCCCGCGATGATTCCCAGGGGTGGCGTGCTCACCCGGGCCACGCTACCTGCGCCACTCGAATGGGTGGGCCCCTTGTCCTGTTTGCTCCTTGCAAACCGTGCTCGACCCAAGAATCCCGATCTGGGCCGAGGGGTGCCGCCAGTCGGTGCCCGGACGTGACAGGAAGGAACGGCGTCGCGGTGGCAGGATCGGCCCCATGTCCGGATCCGCCGCGCTGCGCCAGGTCGCGCTCGCCGCCACTGGACCCGTGTCGCTCGAGGCCGGACGTGCGGTGGCGCGGGCCGGCGGCAACGCGGTGGATGTCGCGGTGGCGGCCGCCATGGCCGCCATGAGCACCGAGCCGGGGATCGTCTCACTGGGGGCGGGTGGCTTCATCTCGATCTGGGCGCCCGACGAGGACCCCATCGTCATCGATGGCAACGTCGAGATGCCGGGTCGGGGGCTGCCGAAGGAGCGTTTCGGCGAGGGCGTGACCTTGGTGCAATTCGCCTATGGCGGCGGCGTGACCATGTATGGCGGGCATGGCTCGGTCGCCACGCCCGGCGCGATTGCGGCCTGCCAACTCGCGGTGGAGGAGCGCGGCCTGGCTCCATGGTCCGAGGTCGTGGCGCCTGCCGCCGACGCCTGCCGGACCGGCTATCCGATTGGGGGAGCAGCCGCGACCTACTTGGGCCACACGCACGAGGTGCTCTTCGGGCTCGACCCAGAGGCGCGGGCGCTCGTGACTCGGGGGGACGGCAGCCCTCTTCAGCCCGGCGACATCTCGACCAACGGCCAGCTCGCCGACATCCTCGACCTGATCGGGCGTGAAGGTGCCTCTGTCATGACGATCGGTGAGGTGGGGCGGGCACTGGTCGCCGACATGGACGCTCACGGGGGCCTGATCACGGCGCGGGATCTCGCCGAATACGACCCGGCCGTGCGGACCCCGGTGCGCCTGACGGTGGGGGACTGGGACCTCGCGATCAACCCACCGCCCAGCGTCGGCGGACCGATGCTCGCGGTGATGCTCGGCGAGTTGGCCCAGCGGGCCCGGGCCGGTGCGGCACGCAGCGACTGGCGCGACATCATCGACATCCAGCGACACGTGCTCGGTTATCGGCTCGCTGTCCATGATCTGGCGCGGGATCTCGAGCGTCAGGGGCATGAGTTGCTCCTCGCCGTCGAGCGCCACGGTCTCGCCGGTCTGCCGACGTCGGCCTCGACCGCCAATGTCTCGGCTGTTGACAGTGACGGACTGGCCTGTGCCATCACGGTGTCGAGTGGTTATGGCTCGGGCATCACCATCCCGGGCACCGGCATGATCCTCAACAACGCCCTCGGTGAGCCCGAACTCAACCGCCTCGGCCTCCACACCCTCACCCCCGGCACCCGCATGGCCTCGAACATGGCGCCCACTACGGGCCGCACGGCGGATGGGCGGGCGCTCGCGATCGGTTCGCCGGGAGCCGACCGGATCACGACTGCCCTCATGCAGGTGCTCATCCAGGGTTGTTTGCACGGCGCCGACCTCCCGTCGGCGATTGCCGCGCCTCGCGCGCATGTCGCCTTCGACAACGTGGGTATGCCGCGGGTCGAGCACGAGACCGATCCCGCCATCGCCGCAGCGTGCGTGGAGTTGGGCTTGGTCGGGAACGACCACGGCGAGAGCTCAATGTATTTCGGCGGTGTCGGGGCGGGCTACCTGTCGGTCGACGGTGAACTCGTGGCTGCCGGGGACGCGCGTCGCGCCGCCGCTGTGGCCCTCCTCCCCTGACCCTTTCGCTGAGCCTGCCTGGTGGCGCAGGTATGGGTGCGCCATTGGTCAGGGTGAGCGACTGGGTTCGCAGAGGCTGCCTGGTGGCGCAGGTATGGGTGCGCCACTGGCCAGGGTGAGCGACTGGGTTCGCTGAGCCTGCCTGGTGGCGCAGGTATGGGTGCGCCATTGGCCAGGGTGAGCGAAGGGATCGCGCAGTGACCGGGGCTCAGGCGCCGGTCACCATCCACTTCGTGCCACGGACCCGCCACCACAGGGCCACGGCCCGGATCGCCATGAACGCGTTGAGCCCGACCCAGAGCCAGACCATCGCCTGCGCGGGCCCGGGGCGCTGCACCGCCCCCCACCAGCCATCGCCGGTCGTCGCGAACCACCCGACGGGCCCCACGATCCGCTCCGACAGCGCCCGCACGGTCAGGATCACCGGCAGGAAGAGCAGGTAGGTCGCGACATAGGCGCCCGCCAGCCAGCGCGCGTCGTCAGCGCCCATGAGCACCCCGTCGATGACGAACACATAGCCCGACAGCACCTGACCGAGCGCGACGACGACCAGCGCCACCGACAGCGCTGAGCGCACCTCAGGGTCGGACGTGAAGAGCGGCGGCAGCACCTGGTGCAGCGCGAGCAACATCACCCCGAGCACCGCACCCATCGCCACTCCCCACTTCGTCATGAGCGTCGTGGCCGACCGCGTCCCCTCCACGTCGCCGGCCCCCAGCGATTTCCCCGTCAATGCCTGAGCGGCAATCGCAATCGCATCGAGCGCAAAGGCCATGAAGCTCCAAATCGTCGCCGACACCTGATAGGCCGCCAACGGCACATCCCCCATCCCGGCAGCCACCCACGTCATGGTGAGCAGGGACGCGCGCAGGGCGAGCGTGCGGACAAGCAGGGGTATGCCGTGAGTCGCCGCCCCGAGGACCCGCCCGGGGTGGGGGTGGAGACGAAGACGCTCGCGGACGGCATACCGGATGAGGACGGCGATGAGAGCAGCAGCCATGCCGGTCTGCGCGAGGACGGTGCCGAGGGCCGACCCTTCGATGCCCAGGCCGAAGCCGTAGACGAAGAGGACGTTGAGGATGACGTTCGCGGTGAAGCCGACGACGCTCGCGACGAGGGGTGTCTTGGTGTCCTGGAGCCCTCGCAGCACGCCGGTCGTGGCGAGGATGACGAGCATGCCGGGGAGCCCGGCGGCAGAAACACGCAGATAGGTGACCGCTTGGTCGAGAGCTTCGGGGGAGGCGCCGAAGAGAGCGCAGAGGGGGCGGGCGGTGAGGGCGACGACGATGCCCGTGACGATGCCCAGGGCGATGGCCAGCCAGGTGCCGTCGATGCCGGCGCTGATGGCTCCGGCTCGAGAGCCGGCACCGATCTGTCGGGCGACGATGGCCGTCGTGCCGTAGGCGAGGAAGACGAAGACGCCCGCCGCGGTCAGGAGAACGGCACTGGCAACGCCGAGGCCAGCGAGGGCGCTGGTGCCGAGGTGACCGACGATCGCGGTGTCGGCGAGGAGGAAGAGGGGTTCGGCGATGAGCGTGAGGAACGCCGGCACGGCCAGACGGAGGACCTCACGGTGTTGGGCGCGCGTCGAGGCGGCGCCGTCCCCGTCGCTCGGAGGCCCGCCCAACCCGTGACTCACGACGGCGACGCTAGTCCGCACACGGCATACGTCGCATTGTTGGTCCATCCACGCCCTTCGCTACGGCGCAGTAAGTGCTGCTACAGCGACACATACTGCGCCGTAGCGGGAGTCGGTGGACGGATGGCCGCAGCGACGGGCGCCGCCCGTTGAGAGTGCGCGACTTGCCGGAGGTTTCGGGAAATGGTCGGCGTGTCGTGCACTCTCAACGGAAGAACCTGTGCATCTGGGCCCGATGTTGGCTAGTTTTTGTCCTTCGAGCCGGCGCGGAGGCCGGTGCGGAGGGGAGGTGTGCCGTGACGCGTCGGTTCTTGGCGCTGCTGACCGCAGCGCTGCTGTCGCTGGGCCTGCTCGGCTCCACCGCGTCCGCCGCCGGCCCTTGGTACGACGCGAGCAACCCCCAAACACCCGACAGCGAGGTCAATGTCGTCGGGGAGCCCTTCCAGGGGACGACCTCCTCGGGTGCGGTCCAGGGCATGGTCGACGGACACACGCACATGTTCAGTGACCTGGGTTTCGGCGGGAACGCCGTCTGTGGCGCGACGTGGAGCGCGGCTGGTCCGGCGACGGCGCTGCAGGACTGTGCCCACCACTACCCCGATGGCTCGGGCGCGACGCTCGAGAACCTCACGAACTCCCAGGTCGGCGGCAATATCTTCGCCACACACGACCCCAACGGTTGGCCGACCTTCACGTCGTGGCCGACATGGAGTTCTTTCACCCACCAGCAGATGTATTACAAGTGGGTCGAGCGGGCCTGGCGCGGTGGCCAGCGGATCATGGTCAACGACCTGGTCAACAACTCGGGTCTGTGCCAGATCCTCGGGACGCTCAAGCCGCCGAACAAGTACTCGTGCGACGACATGGAGGCGATCCGGCGCGAGGCAGCGGCTGCCCGAAGCCTTGAGGCCTTCATCGACGCGCAATTCGGCGGCGCGGGCAAGGGTTGGTATCGCATCGTCACCAGCCCGCAGCAGGCGCGCGATGTCGTGGCTCAGGGCAAGCTCGCGGTGGTGCTGGGCGTTGAGGTTTCGGAGCCCTTCGGCTGCAAGCAGACCCTCGGCATCCCAGGCTGCGACAAGGCGGCCATCGATCGTGGGCTCGACGAGTTCAAGAGCCTGGGCATCTCGTCGATGTTCCTGTGCCACAAGTTCGACAACGCGCTGTGCGGCGTGCGCTACGACGAGGGCACGACCGGCGTCATCGTCAACCTCGGCCAGTTCATCACCACGGGCACCTGGTGGAACCCCCAGACCTGCAAGCCCGGTGAGGTCCCTGACAACACGGTCTCCGGCGGTGCGCTCCCGCCCTCGGTCGTCCCGGCCGCTCCCTTGGCCGTCATGCCGGTCTATCCCGCTGGGCCACACTGCAATCCGCGCGGCCTGACCGACCTCGGGGACTACGCGCTGCGCGGCATGATCAAGCGCGGAATGATCGTCGAGCTCGATCACATGAGCGCCAAGGCCGCTGACCGCGCGCTCGACATCCTCGAGGACGCGAACTACGGCGGCGCCGTCTCCTCGCACTCATGGATGAACGACCAGTTCATGGACCGCATGTTCCGACTGGGTGGCGTCGCGACCCAATACGGCCACGGTGCAGCCCAATTCGTCTCCGAGTGGCAGGCGAGCCGTGCGGTGCGTGCGAAGTACGGCGTGGCCTACGGCTACGGCATGGACATGAACGGTTTCGGAGGCACACCGCCGCCGCCCGGTGCGGGGTCGGCCATGAGTTATCCCTTCACGAGCGTCGACGGAGGCTCGACCCTGACGCGTCAGGTCTCGGGTCAGCGGACCTTCGACTACAACGTCGAGGGAGTTGCCCACTACGGGATGATCCCGGACTGGGTGGCCGACACGACTGGTCGTGCTCCCGAGCTCAAGGCCGACCTCTTGGGTGGTGCGGAGTCCTACCTGCGCACCATGGAGAGGGCCCGTGGTTGGCAGGCCCAGACCAACTTGGCTCGGGGCAAGCCCACTTCGGCGTCCTCGTCGCAGTGGGACCCCTGGGGCTCGTTCAGCCCGTCCAAGGCCAACGATGGCAACTGGGGCACGCGTTGGGCCTCGAACTGGGGCCCGACTGCGTGGTGGCAGGTGGATCTCGGCTCGGCACAACCGGTTTCGCGGGTCGGGATCTACTGGGAGGCGGCCTATGCCAAGTCCTTCACGGTCCAGGTGAGCAACGACGGCTGGAACTGGCGCGAGGTCTGGTCCACTGCCGGTCAGGTGTCAGCCGGGACCGGTGGTGTCGACACCGCGGTCTTCCCGACGACCAATGCCCGTTGGGTGCGGATCAACAACACGGTCCGCGGGTTGCCCAACTATGGGTACTCGATCCACGAGGTCGGCATCTACGCCAAGTAGTCACCGAAGGTGCTTGAGGGCCTCGCGCTTGGTGAGGCCAGACATCCGATCGCCATGGGCCGCAACGTAATCCAGCACCCACTGAGGATCGACGCGACCTTGCTGGCGGAGGGCCCAACCGATCGCCTTGCGGATCCAGAAGACCGATCCGTATGCCGTCCGCTCACCATCACGGGTCGTCTCCAGGTTCGCCTCGATCGCCTCGGCAAGCAGGTCGACGTCGGTCGCCTCCTTGTGCGTGAGTTGGCAGATGATCGAGGTGCGCCTGAGCCACAGGTCGTCCTGGGCCGGGCCGTCGTGTGATCGGTCCCCCGCGAATGGGTCGACGCCGTGGGCCCAGTCCCTCATCACCGGTGTCACGATCTCCCTGTGCCGCAACAGGATTGGTCCGACGTGGTGGGAGGCGAGCTCGTCGACATGGTCCCACCAGGCGCCGGTCACGATCAGATGCCTGATCAGCGGCAACAACTCAGGGTCCTGCCAGCCTCGAAAGGCTCGATGCCCGAGCAGAGCCGTTGCGGCATAACGTTCCTCGCGATACTCCGCCCCATCCCACAACTCGAGGACCGTCGCCTCCCACTCCCCGCGCGAGCTTGGCCGGAGGTCCAGATCGGCCAACAAGGGCTTGAGCAGAGCCTTCAATTCCGTCGACGTGATGCCGCGATAGGGCATCTCCGACTTCATGTAACGCTGCTGGCCCACCGCCCGCTCGGGGTCGCCCGCGGAAGCCAGCTCACGGCATACGGAATCGGTGAAGGGGTGCCGAGCAGTGTGACGGGACAACGGGATTCAGGCCAGGCCGAGGTGGCGAGCCTCTTCCCAGAGTTCGTCGCGGACCTTGGGGTGCGCGGCGTCACGGATGATGTGGCGGGCTTGGGCGACCTGGTCGTAGCCGAAGAGTTCGGCGACCCCGTGCTCGGTGACGATCGCGCTCTGCTGGAAGGAGGTGACGGGCTCGTCGACGAGCGGCACGATCGTCGAGACGTCGGCCTTGGGGTGCCAAGAGCGCAGCGCGATGAAGGACTGGCCACCGGGAGAGTGCAGGGCGCCGACGATGAAGTCGGTCTGCCCGCCGAAGCCGGAGTAGATGCGGGCCTTGATGCGCGAGGCGTTCGCCTGGCCGAAGAGGTCGACCTCGAGGGCGGTGTTGACCGACGTCATCGAGCGTTGGAGGGCGATGAGCGCGGGGTCGTTGGTGTGCTCGGTGCGCATCATGCGGACCCGGTGGTTGCCGTCGAGCCAGGAGTAGAGGTCGCGGCTGCCGAAGATGAACGAGGTCGTCAGCGGGTGGTTGGGGTCGAGTGCGCCGATCCGGTCGAGTTCGAGGACACCGTCGGAGAACATCTCGGTCCAGATCCGCAGGCCCTTGCGGCTGGTCAGAGCGGCCAACGTCGCGTCCGGAACGCCGCCGATGCCCATCTGCAGAGTGGCGCCATCGGAGACCCGAGCGGCGACGCGGTCACCGATGGCTCGGCTGTCGTCGTCGGGTGTGCGGGGGTCGACGGCCGGGAGTGGCTCGGACACCTCGATGGCGTAGTCGACCTGGCTGACCGGGATGAGGGCATCGCCGTAGGTGTAGGGCATCTGGTCGTTGATCTGGGCGATGATCCGGCCGCTGCGACGCTTGGCGCCCTCGATGGCCGCGGGGAGGATGTTGACCTCGACGCCGAGGCTGAGCATGCCGTCGCGCGGGGGAGCGCAGTGGATGATCACCATGTCCGGCGGGATGACGCGCTGGAGGAGGACTGGGACGAGCGAGAGCCGACTCGGGATGTACTTCAAAGCCTGATGCTTGCGCATGCCGGCACCGACGAAGCAGGTCTCGGCCGTGACGCCCGGTCGGTCCGGGATGCCCTTGGGTGCGTTCAGCGCATGCAGGGTATAGGTCTCGAGTGCCTCATCGACACACTTGAGCGCCGTCCACGGCACGGCCATGTTGCCGCTCACCACGAACCGGGTGTTGTCGCCGAGGGTGGACAGGAGTCGGGTGAGCTCGTCGGTCGTCATCGTCCGCATGAGTCCATCTTGGCCCGTCGGTTGGGGCGCCGAAAGTCAGGTTGGCCTGCGTGGTCCGGCTCACTCGGTGAGTGCGTCAGGTGATGTGGGGGCGACACCGAAGGCGTGGGAGCGAAGATGGGCGACGAGCGGGCCGCCGGGCACCCGGCATACGCTGCATTGCATGTGTCGAAACATCCGCCAGCTGCACAACTTCGAGCCCCCGGCGACCCGGGATGAGGTGTATGCCGCGTCACTCCAGTACGTCCGCAAGGTCTCCGGCGCAACGCGGCCCAGCCAGGTGAATCAGGAGGCCTTCGATGTCGCCGTCGCCGAGGTGGCTGCTGCCACCAGGAAGTTGCTCGACCACCTGACGACCGCTGCGCCGCCGAAGGACCGCGAGGTGGAGGCGGCCAAGGCGAGGGCTCGCGCGCAACTGCGGTACGGCACCTGAGCCGCTGGCCCCGGGGTCGGGCCTTTGTCATGCAGATCGAGGGACC
>DAOLRO010000033.1:17397-19569 GCA_035418665.1 Phycicoccus sp. | reverse complement strand
GCCGGGGGTGATCGCGTCGTCGGGCCGCTGGAAGAGCAAGCCCTCACAGTTCTCCGCGTACTTCACCGACGGCGCTCCCGCATCGCGACCGGCGGCGCCGGCGACCACGACTGACGCGGTGATGTCGTCCTCGGTCTGCAACTTCACGGACGGCGAGAAGTCCGGCCGCAGGCTGAACAGGCGGTAGGAGCCATCCGACTCGAAGCCCACGCGCAACATGTCGACGAGCACCTGCTGGCCGTCGAGGCGCAGCCGGTTGCCCGGACGGCCGTTGACCCGGCTCACCGAGAAGTGGCTGCGCCAGTCCTGACGCCACTCGGGCCGGTAGGCCTCCTTGATGACGAACGCCAACTCCAACACGTGCTGCGGGATCGACCGGATCCACGCGTTGTGCTCGTCGCTGAACTCCTTGCTGGGCGTGAGCAACTTGATGATCGAGCCCATGCTGCGTTGCGACCCGAGCACCGGGCGCGTGTCCTTGCCGTTCCACGACGGCTCGGCGTAACGGTGCGAGTGGTCGCGCGTGAAGATCTCCTCGACGGCGTCCATGTCCGCATCGAAGTCGGCGACATAGGCGTTGCCGATCGTGATCGCGTCGGCAATCGACTTGGAGATCTCCGACTTGCCACCGCCGGAGACCGTGGAGGGCTTGTGGCACACCGTCGTTCGCGCCGACGTCCCCACGATCGTCCACTGGGCCGGGTCGCGTCGCACCTGCTTCATCACGGTGCGGAAGCCGGTCGGGTCCAGATACGTCGTGTCGCCGCGGAAGGGTATGCCGTGCTGCCGCCCCTCGCTGTCGGCCCACGTGATCGTGCGGCTGGCCAGGGAGAAGCGCGCGTCCGCCGGGACCAAGGTGAGGTGCGGGTGGGGGAGGCACACGGCATACCCCTCGTCATGGGTGACCCACAGCTCGGGGTCACGGGCGACGACCGCGCCCACGGACGGCGCGTCCGCTGAGTACGAGTTGGTGAACTCTCGCCCTTCGTCCCACGAGGGGAAGACCATTGCTCCAC
This sequence comes from Phycicoccus sp., assembly GCA_035418665.1. Classification (GTDB taxonomy): domain Bacteria; phylum Actinomycetota; class Actinomycetes; order Actinomycetales; family Dermatophilaceae; genus Phycicoccus_A. The sequence continues at coordinate 18,553 of DAOLRO010000033.1, read as the reverse complement.
CGGAGTGCTCCTCCTCGGCCCCGCCAAAGAGGTTGGCGGACATGGAGATCTGGGTCTTGACCTCCTTCTTGCAGTAGCCGAAGTAGTTGTCCGCGATGACCGTGACCATGACGCCGCGCTCGTCGCGGGCGCAGGACTTGAAGGCCTTGCCGCCGTTGTAGGGCTCGGCCGGGTCGGTCCAACACATGCCGTCGCGGACCTGGCGCTCCGTCGCGTCGTCGCGGTGCGGCAGGCCGAGGGCCTGCTTGGTCACACCGGTCAGATGCGGCGCGAGGACGACGAGGCCGGTGTGCCCGGTCCAGCCGAGCGGGTCGAGGGCGGCGTCGTTGGCCGGGAGGTAAGGGTCGCCGGCGTTGCCGAAGATGCCCTCGACGAAGTCGAGGTTGGCAACCATCGACCCCGGCACGATGAAGCGCGTCTCCATCCGTCGCTCACGGGTCGCACCGGGGACGCCGACGACGACGAGCGGGCGGAGCAGGAGCGAGACCCAACAGCGCGCGCGCTCGGATTGCGTTGACGTGATGGGGAGTTCGAGCGCAGCCTCCGGAGGCGTGAGCGCCTTGGCGAGCAGTCGCGCGAAGACCTCGCGCGGCACGGCCAACTTGTCGTCGGGGATCGGGAGGCCACCCTCGGCGAGGTGGAAGACGCCGGCCGTGGTGCGTCGGTCGTTCTTCGGGTTGTGCAGGACGCCGTTGGCCAGGCGGTAGCTCGTGATCAGCTCGGACGTGTAACTGTCCTGGTCGACCGGCAGGCTGAGGGTGCGGGCCAGGCCGGGCAGGTCGAGCGTGAAGGTGCGGCGCGGCAGGCGTGGGATCTCGTGAGTGGGTATGCCGTGCAGGTAGCTCTCGAGGAAACTCTCGATTCGCTCGTCGACCGGCGGGAGGGTGTCGGCGAGGCGCCGGGAGAGTTCGCGCTGGCGCTCGAGGATCGGCGTGACGAGCTGCTCGGCGGACCCGTCCTCGTCACCCCCTGCGTGGGTGGCGGCGACCTTGGGGAGTCCCAGAAGGGCCAGACGCAGGTTGACCGCCGCGAGCAGGTCTGACGTGGTGACGGGGGACGTGGGCTGGGTGCCGTTCACGCTTCAATTCTGCTCGGCGCGTAAACGCTTACGCAAACGTGTTCGGCTGATGTTCACTCTTCGTCCGAAGGGTGGACG
>DAOLRO010000033.1:0-17297 GCA_035418665.1 Phycicoccus sp. | reverse complement strand
AACGCTTACGCAAACGTGTTCGGCTGATGTTCACTCTTCGTCCGAAGGGTGGACGGGGGTGAAGCTCGGCAGCACCTCGGTGGCGAACTTCTCGATCTGGTCACGACCAGAGCCGGGCCAACCGCAGTAGAGGTAGCCGATCCCGGACTCGATGAGCTTCCCCGCCTCATCGCGGATCTCCTCGGGTGAGCCGTCGAGCGACAAGGAGGCCACCCGCGTGATCTCGCCCGGATCGCGCCCGATCGCCTCACACAACTCGGCCATCCGGTCCAGCTGCTCTGACGAGAATCCACCGAAGACGTGCCAATAGTCCGCGAACCGCGCCACCAGGGGCATGGTCCGTTTCGGGCCGGACCCACCGATCCAGATCGGCGGGTGCGGCTCCTGCACCGGGAGTGGACGCATCCGGGCGGCCGAGAGCGAAACTCGCTTCCCGGCATACGAAACCTCGTCTCCGGTCATGAGGCGGGTGAGGATCTCCAACTGATCCTCGAGCAGGTCGAAGCGCTCGCTCGTGCCGGGGAAGTCGATCCCGAGCGCGGTGTGCTCGGCCTCGAACCAGGCGTTGCCCAGTCCGATGTCGAGTCGACCGTGGCTCGCGTGGTCGATGGTGAGGCACTGGTTCGCGAAGACCGACGGATGGCGGTAGGTGACGCCAGTGACCATGAGCCCCAAGCGAACTCGGGTGGTGGCCGTGGCGAGGGCAGCCAGCGTGGTCATGCCATCGAAGCACTCGCCCGGCCCCTCGCCGTACATCGGCACGAAGTGGTCGAAGCCCCAAACCCCGGTGAAGCCGAGGTCCTCGGCGAAGCGGGCTCGATCGACCACCTCGTCGAAGGGCATGCGCTGCTGGGCGATGTCGAGTCCGAACTCCATGGGCTCGAGCCTATGGCGCGACCCCTTCGCAAAGCCCGCCCTTCGCCCTACAGTGATTTGTCACAACGTGTCCTGTGTGAAAGGAAGATGGCATGGCTGACGACTGGTTGACCTCACTGATCACGGAGACGCCGCAGGCGGGCTTCGAGCTGGCGATCACGCTGAGTCGGCGGGGCGTGAAATACACCCAGCCCGATGTCGACGTCCTGCACAAGTTGCGCCCCGATTACGCGAACTCGGCCGAGGCGCTCACCGCCGCCTCCCAGGTGGTCGCCATCAACTTCCAAACGGTCGCGGCAGCCAACAACTACTGGCGCTGAGCGAAGCCATCTCCCCCTCCGGGGGGACGTGCGGGTCGAAATCCCCGACCCGCGAGGGAGTCATTGACCCCTGATCCCTGCTTGGCTGGAGGCACCACAACCAGTCAGCAATCGCAGGGGAGAAGATCTGATGACCTCGTGGACCAATCGTTCCGCGCTGCCCACCCGCACTGCCGTGACCGCCGCGGTGGCTGCATTGGCCGCCACCGCACTGGTGGCACCGACTGCCCAGGCGGCGCCCAAGCCCAAGGACGCCGTCGGCCTCGCCATCCAGCAACGCGTCGACCAGATGGTCACCGACGGGGCGATCGGCGCCATCGCGCGGGTCGACACGCCCACCTACTCGGGGTCGGTCGCGGCCGGCAAGCGCGCGGTCAATGAGAACCCGCCCGCGCTGCCCAACTCACAGTTCCGGGTGGCCAGCCAGACCAAGCCGATGGTCGCCACGGCCGTGCTCCAACAGGTCCAGAAGGGGACGTGGAGCCTCGACACCACGATCGGCGAGGTACTCCCGGGCCTGGTGCCCGGACACGAGGGCGTGACGATCGAGCAGTTGCTCTCGCACACCTCCGGTATGCCGGATCCCTTGTTCTCGCTCATCACCAGCCGCATGCAGGACCAGGAATCCAATGCCGAGTTCTTTGCGGTCATGGCGCAGGACTACACCGACCAGCAGATCGTCGACGCCATGAATGCGCTGCCGTGGGCGTTCGAGCCGGGCACCGACTTCCTCTACTCCAACGCCGGCTATGTCGTGCTCGGCATGATGCTGGAGGCCAGGACAGGCCGGACCATGGCCGACATCCTCATGCGAGATGTCTTCAAGCCCGCGAGGATGAACCAGACCGAATTCAAGGATGCCGCGGGCATGCGCGGCCAGGGTCTCGAGGACGCGGGTTGGGCCGAAGGACAGTGGTATTCACTGGCCGACTTCAACCCAGCGCTCTTCTCGTCAGCCGGCTCGGTCGTGTCCACGACCAAGGACATCAACGCCTTCAACGACGCTCTGCTCCAGGGCCGCCTCCTCGACCCGACCTGGCTGGAGCAGGTGAAGAGTCCACGGTCGAGCAAGGGGCTCGACTACGGACTGGGCCTCTATCGGATGCCCGACCCCTGCGCCCCCGCCCCGGCCGAGGGGCAGGAGCCGGCCTGGCTCTATGGTCATGACGGAGCCAGCTTCGGCTCCATGAGCATGACGCTCACCTCGCCCGATGGCAGCCGCAATTACACCGTCGCCGCGAACGGCCGCTACTTCGACGGCGAACTCGTCCAGCCCTATGACCACGTGGGTGCGCTCTTCGACCTGATCAGTGCCACCTGCTGAGAGACGGCAGCCATTGAGGTGATCATGTGCACTGCTGCGTCCCCGCGCAGCAGTGCACACACCCTTGCCACACCCGCCCCGAGTCGGACTTTCGCCGGGCCGACGTGAGCGTCGACACGCTCCCACACCCGGCCGGTCTGGGCGTGGGAGCGTGGTGGCATGAAGGCAGCCAGGCCATGAAGGCCACCGAGGCATATGACGTCGCCACCACGGCCGGCAGCGGTCTGAGGCACCTGACCAAGGCCATCAAGGGTGCCCACCTGGCGATCAGCGACACGGTCCACGACGGGGTCAGCCTGCTCGTCGGCCCGGCCGCCGACCCGATCACGACGCCCATCAAGGTCATCCAGGACGTTGTCACCAAGGGCGTCTACGCCGCGACCGACCGCAGCGTGCAAGCCGCGGCGATGGTCACGGGATACGTTGCGACACAACGACTTGTCGGCAAGGACAACGATCGACAAAGCGTCCACGACGGCCCCGCCGCGCACAGCAGCATTGCCGTCCTCATGGGCCTCTACGGCGACCGCTTCGCCAAGGAGGCCTCGACGCTCGCGCCGAAGATGCACCTCCGGACCCCGGCCGGACGACGATTGGAGCCGACCCGCGAAGGCGCGACCACGGCATACCCGATCGACGGCACCCGGCCGGAGGAGAAGGCGACCGGGCAGATCGCCGTCTTCCTCCATGGCCTCTTCGAGACCGAGGCCGCGTGGCGGTTGGGTAGCGACACACGCGAGACGTATGCCGTGCGCCTGGCTTCCGAGGTCGGCCTCACTCCGGTGATGGTCCGCTACAACACGGGACTGCGGATCTCCGACAACGGGCTGGCGCTCTCCGAGTTGCTCGAGGAGTTGGTCGCGGCGTGGCCGGTGCCGGTCGAGCGGATGGTCCTGATCGGGCACTCGATGGGTGGTCTCGTCCTGCACAGTGCCCTGCTGCAATCGGGGGCAGCCACCTGGCCGGCGTTGGTGAGCGACACGGTGTCCTTGGGATCACCACACCACGGGTCGCCGGTGGCGCGCGGTGTGCACCGAGCGGCGGAGTTCTTCGGAGGGCACGATCGAGGGGAGTGGCTGGCCGACGTCCTGCGGCTGCGCAGTGTCGGGATCCGCGACCTCAACCACGGCAACGTCGTCGCCGAGGACTGGCGCGACCACCACCCTGACGACCTCACCGACCGCCGGACCCATGCTGGCCTGCCCGAGCACGCGCCCCACATCCGACACCACGCGGTGGTGGGTGTGGCCACGAAGCGGGTGCCCGACCACCTGCGAGATGCCTTCGGGGACTTCATGGTGCCGGCCCCGTCGGCGCGTCATGCGGAGGGCGATGTGCATCCCTCGCGCTTCGCGGACGAGAGCAAGGTCGCGGTCGTCACGGGAGTCCACCACTTGGCGTTGCTCAACCACCCCAAGGTCCACGGGCACCTGGTGGACTGGCTGGTGGATGCGCGCTCGGTCGTGCCTTCGGCCGCGCCTCAGCCCAGGAGTTCGAGCACGGCCGTCTCGAGCAGCGCCTGACGTCTCGCGGGTGATGTCCGCGCCGTCATCCGTGGCGTGACGATCGTCGTGCCGCCCTCATAGAGGTCGAGCACGCGGGGGTCAATGTAGGAACCCTTGGCGATGGTCGGGGTGTTGCCCAGGTAGCCGGCGACCTCCTCGACGGCCGCCTTGACCGCGCGGCGCTTGGAGGCCTTGGTGTCGCCGGGCTCGTCCGTCGCGGCGAGCGCAGCGGCAGCCAGAACGGTCGCGTGCCAGGTCCGGAAGTCCTTGGCCGTGAGTTCCCCACCGAGGATCGCGCTGAGATAGGCGTTGACCGCAGCGGCGTCGACGTCGACCCAGTCCTTGTCGTCCTGATAGGCGAGCAGCCGTTTGCCTCGACCCCGTCGGGCCCGCATCCGATCCAACGCCGCGATCGCTTCGGCATCGTCGATCGTGATCGAGTGCTCGATCCCGGACTTCCCGACGAAGGTGAAGACGATCCCGTCCTTGGTCTTGCGCGCGTGCTGACGCTCCAGGGTGGTCAGCCCGAAGGAACCATTGGCGTCGGTGTAGGCATCGCTCCCGATCCGGAAGTAGCCCAGGTCCAGCAACCGGACGGCCAGGGCGGTCGCCCGCTCACGCGGCATACCGGTGGCAGCCAGGTCCTTCGCGACCCGACGACGCGCCTTGGGCAGGGTGGCGGCGGCCGCGAGCACGCGGTCGAACTTCTGCTTGTCGCGCTTGATCCGCCAGTCCGGGTGATAGAGGTATTGCTTCCGCCCTGCATCATCGACGCCCACGGCCTGGATGTGACCGTTGGCGATCGGGCAGATCCACACGTCCTCCCACGCGGGCGGAATGGCGAGCGACTTGATGCGCTCGACGTCCGCGGCTGGCAGCGCCGCGCCTTTGGCATCGCGATAGGTGAAGCCCTTGCCGGCGCGACGACGCGTCCACCCCTTCATCGTCGGCGAGACCTTGCGCAACCGGGCCATGGAGCACTCCTCGCCGTCGACGCCGCAACAGGTCATCCACGCTAGACCCGGGCAGGGGCGACAGGGCCCTTCGCGAAGTGGGAGATTTGGGCGGTGACGTCGCACATCGATCTCAATGCCGACCTCGGCGAATCCTTCGGGCACTGGCGCCTCGGGGATGACGAGGCGATGCTCTCGGTGGTCACGTCCGCCAACATCGCCTGCGGCTTTCACGCTGGCGATGCCCTCACGCTCCAGCGCACCTGCGCGTCGGCCGTGGCCCGCGGCATCGTCGTCGGGGCACAGGTCGGCTATCGAGACTTGGCCGGTTTCGGCCGCCGGCGCATGGACGTCCCCTCGGACGAGCTGACCGCCGACGTCCTCTACCAGGTCGGCGCACTCGACGGCCTGTGTCGGGTGGCCGGCGGCCGAGTCGCCTATGTCAAGCCGCATGGCGCCCTCTACAACACCTGCGTCTCTGACCGTCGCCAGGCCGAAGCCGTCATCGCCGCCGTCTCGCTGTGGTCCCGCGGCGTCACGAGCAGGTATGCCGTGGAGCCGGATTCGGTTGGTGCCTCACCGCTTGCGGTCGTCGGGCTCCCGGGGTCTGAGTTGCTCACGTGTGCCGAGGAGGCCGGGCTTCCGATCGTCCGGGAGGCGTTCGCCGACCGGGCCTACACGCCCGAGGGACATCTCGTCGATCGGTCGTTGTCGGGTGCGGTGCTCACGGATCCGGACCAGATCGCGGCCCGGATGGTCTCGCTGGTGACGACCGGTGAGATCGCGGCGATCGACGGCAGCGCCCTCACGATCGAGGCCGACACCATCTGCGTCCACGGCGACACCCCTGATGCCGTGGCGATCGCGCGGGCCGTGCGAGCTGCGCTCGCGACGGCCGGGGTGGAGTTGGCACCCTTCGTGAGTCCATGACCGACGTGACCGATCCGGTGCACTTCGAGATCCTGCCGATGGGGGACCGGGCCCTCCTGATCGAGACCAGCGACCTCGACTCGGTCCTCGCCATCGACGCCGCCCTGCGCCCTTTGCTCGTCGGCGGGCTTGCTCACGAGGTCACTGATCTCGTGCCCGCGGCGCGCACCGTGCTCGTCGTGGCTCGACCCGGATCCGACCTTGCGGCGCTCCGGCGCGCTCTGACCGATGCGCTCGCGGAGGTCCCGGCCGTGGCGCCCGAGCCAGTGGGTCGAGAGATCGAGATCGAGGTCCGCTATGACGGCCCGGACCTCGACGTGGTCGCCGCGCATCTCGGAATGGCCGTCCCCGAGCTCATCGCCGCCCACACGTCCCAGCGCTGGCGAGTGGCATTCACGGGGTTCGCGCCCGGCTTCGGCTATCTGGTCCCTGCCGATGTCGATCGCGACCCAGACCGCCCGGATCTCCCGGCACTGGCGGTCCCCCGTCGCGCGAGCCCCCGCACCGCGGTCCCGGCCGGTTCCGTGGCGTTGGCCGGTGACTACTGCGGGATCTATCCCCGCTCCTCCCCGGGCGGCTGGCAACTCATCGGCACGACCGACGCCGTCCTCTGGGACCCCCACCGTGACCCTCCTGCCCTGCTCGCCCCGGGCACCCTCGTCCGCTTCATCGACGCCGCCTCCCGCACGGAAGTGTCGGGAGAGTCATGACGCGCGCACTCGAGATCCTCGCCACCGGACCCCTCGCCACCCTCCAGGACCTGGGTCGCATCGGCCATCTCGCACTGGGCGTCAGTCCTTCGGGCGCAGCAGACCCAGGCGCCTACGCTCTCGGCCAGCGCCTCCTCGGCAACGGAGCAGGATCACATCCAGCGGGGTCGCCCGCGATCGAGGCAACCCTCGGCGGACTCGTCGTGCGCGCGCACGGTGATCTGCTCGCCTGTCTCACCGGCGCGCCCACCCCTGCAACGGTGGATGGTCAAGTGGTCGCCATGGGTTCACTGATTCCGTTGCGCAACAAGCAAGTTCTCACCCTGGGTATGCCGTCCCTGGGATTGCGCACCTATCTCTCGGTTCGAGGCGGCCTCGTCGTGGAGTCCACCCTCGGCTCGTGTTCGACGGACACTCTCTCGGGTCTGGGTCCACCGCCACTCGGAGCAGGGCAGTTCCTCCAGGTCGGACCTGAGCCGGCAGATCTTCCCCACGTCGACCATGTTCCGGCCGCACCGCGTGGGGACGTGCCGACACGGGTCACGCTGCGGGTCAGTCCGGGACCGAGAGCGAACTGGTTCGAAAGGGGCGCAGATCTCCGAGGTCTGCTCGGTGCGACATGGACCGTGTCGGAGCGCAGTGACCGCAAGGGAATTCGGCTGATCCCCGCAGGCTCAGCACTCCGACGCCGCCCCCAGTTCGAGGGCCGAGAACTCCTGAGCGAGGGCATGGTGCCCGGCGCCATCCAGGCACCACCGGGCGGTGAGCTCGTCATTCTTCATCGCGACCACCCGGTGACCGGCGGTTATCCGGTCCTTGCGGTGATCGCCAGCGCCCAGCTCGATCACGTGGCCCAACTCGTCCCCGGCCAGCCGGTGTGCTTCGGTCACGTCGCCGGGTGAAGCGGGCAAAGCCGACTGCACCGAAAGCCAAAATCGCCCGGCTCGGCGACTAACGTCCCACGACATGCAGCGCCTGCGTCGTCTCACGAGAGCCCTGGTCTACGGGGTCCTCGTCGCGGTGCCCGTCACGGCCCTGGTCTTCGTCGTGCGGTCGAAAGCCAACCCCGTGACCGACTTCGACGCGGCTGCGATCGCCAGCGCCACGGCATACACCCGCTCTCATGCCGCCTTCCGGGACTTCCTGCTCGGCTGGGAATGGACCACCCAACCGATCCGGGTTTACCTCGTGACGACGGCGGTGTGCGCGTGGATGTGGTTGCGGCGCAACGAGAAGACGCGTGCGTGGTGGGCTTTCCTGACGATGATGGTCGGCTGGAACCTCGCGTTGGTGATCAAGTACCTCGTGCAGCGGGCCCGCCCCGTCGTCGAGGATCCGATCACCAAGGCGCCGGGCTATTCCTTCCCGTCTGGACATGTGGCGAACATGACGATCGCGATGACCACGATGCTTGTCCTGCTCTGGCCGCTCCTGCGCGGCACGTCGAGCAAGGTGGCGGCGATCGCGGTGGCGGTCGGAATGGTCGTCATGACGATGATCGACCGGATCTGGCTCGGGGTGCACTTCCCGTCGGACACCGTGGGCGGGGTCATCCTCGGTGTGGGGCTCGTGCTCGCGTCCTACGCCGGCTATCAGAACTGGCACCCGAAGGACATGGCGAACGTGAAGGAGGTCGTGCGATGAGCTTTCTGACCCGCTACGACGAGGACACGTCGAAGCCCAAGGTGACCGATGCCCTGAGGGACCTGGCGCTGCGGGTGATCGCGCCGGCGGTGATCCTCTGGGTGGCCATCGTGGCGTTCGGGCTGCTGCTCAAGGGGCCACTCAAGATGTTCGGGCCCAAGGAGGAGATCGCCAACATCCGCCTCGCCGCTGGCCGCACGCCCACGTGGGACACGATCACGATGCTCTGGTCGCACATCGGCAACACCGAATACGTCATCGGGGTGTGCGTCATCGCCGTCGCGCTGCTGTGGTGGCGGACCAAGCAATGGTGGTATGCCGTGATCCCCGGCATCGCGATCTCGGTGCAGGCGACCGTCTTCGTGCTCGCCACGCTCGTGGCCGATCGTTCTCGGCCCGCGGTGGAGCACCTCGACCCGGCACCTCCCACGTCGAGTTTCCCCAGCGGACACATGGGTGCGGCGACGGCGCTCTATGTGACCTTTGCCTTGATGGCCCAGCGGATCGACAACAAGGCATTGCGCTGGGTGGTCACAGTGCTGTGCGTGGCCGCGCCCCTGCTCGTGGGCTATGCCCGGCTCTATCGGGGCATGCACCACATCTCGGATGTGACGGTCGGGATGATCAACGGCATCGTGTCGGCCTTGCTCGCCTGGCACTACCTTCGCCGCCGCGACCGCCGGGACTCCTGACGCTCCTCGGGGAGTCAGACCCTGGTGTAGCGGGCGCGGGCGAAGGCGTAGACACCAAATGCCATGAGCCCCAAGGCAACGAGCGCCAGGAGCACCGTGCCGAAGGGGCCGTCGCGCAGGGTGTTGAGGGCCCCGTCCAGCCCGGTGGTCTTCTCGGTCGAGCCCTTCCACGCACCGAGCACGAAGAGCACTCCAACCACCCCAAGCGCGAAACCCTTGGCGATGTAGCCGATCCGCCCCGCGTGGACCGCGAAGGTCGGCGGGTGCTCGGCGAGGTCTTCGAGGAACTTCTTCTTCCAGCCCTTGTAGACGTGATAGGCCCCGACGGCCACGATGCCCAGGCCCACTGCGCCGATGAAGATCCGCCCGATCGTGCTGTCCATGAAGCTGGCCGTGAAGTCGCGTGTCTGCTCCTTGCTCGACGTGCGCCCACCGCGGGCGAAGGTGAAAGCGGTCCAGGCGAGCACGGCATACATCACCGCTTTGGAGGCGGCCTTGATGCGGTCGCTCGCTTCCCCGCCATAGCCGCCGGTCACCGCCTCGGACACCTGCCACAGTGCCAGGAGCGCGAAGCCGACCATGATGATCCACAGCAGAGCCCCACCACCCGCGGTGTTGGCGATGCTGTTGAAGGCGCCGGACTGGTCGGCGCTGTCGCCGGTGCTGGAGCCGAGCGCGATGCGCAGCGTGATCCAGCCCATGAGGAAGTGGAGCAGCCCGCTCGCGGCATAGCCGAGTCGTGCACCGTATTCGACGACCGTCGAGTTGCCGACCTTGTGCGCGGTTTGCTTGGCAGTGCCCTTGGCCGTGGCAGCGGCTTGCTTGGCATCGGATTCGTCCATCTCCGCATCGTGGCAGGTTGCGGGGGTAGTTTGCGGGGATGGGAGCCACCGATCGTCCGATCCACGTGATCGTCAATCCCGCGAAGTTCGATGGGGACACCTCGGGGGTGCGTGCGGAGGTGGAGGCGGCGGTCGTTCAGTTCCATGGGGCGCTGCCCGTGTGGGCGGAGACGACCGAGGATGATCCGGGGTTCGGCCAGACCCGGGCTGCTGTCGAGGCGGGTGCCGGGATCGTCTGCGCACTCGGTGGGGACGGGACGGTGCGCGCAGTGGCGTCCGAACTCGCCCGCCTGATGCGTGACCGCGAGCCTGAGGGGCGTGTGGCGCTCGGGCTGCTGCCGGGAGGCACGGGCAACCTGCTCGCACGCAATCTCGGTGTGCCACATACGGATCTGGCCGAGGCGGTGCGGGTGGCCTGGACCGGCGAGGACCGTCGGATCGACCTTGGTTGGGCTCGGTTGGATGGCGGCGCGGCTGAGGGTTTCGTCGTCATGGCCGGTCTCGGCTTCGATGCCGCGGTCATGGACGACGCCCCCGAGGGACTCAAGGACAAGGTCGGCTGGGCCGCGTATGTCGTTGCGGCAGCGCGCAATCTGCGTGGCGAACCCTTCTCGCTCGGGCTCGCTGTGGACGGGCATCGCGAGGAGCGCGAGGCGCGGATGGTGGTCGTCGGCAACTGCGGCGCCCTGCAGGGTGGCATCGAGCTGGCTCCCGATGCTCAGATCGACGACGGGATCCTCGACACGGTCGTGCTCACGCCGTCGTCGCTGGCGGAGTGGGCTGCGGTGGCGAAAGACGTTGCGCTGAAGCGAGGCTCCTCCGGTGGTGAGGAAGGCGACGATGATGTCGTATGCCGTGCGCGCGGCTCCCGCGTCGCCGTCACGGTCTCCCCGGCGCAGTTGGTGGAGGTCGACGGGGATGTCCTACGGGAAGCCTCTGAATTGGAGGTCGACGTCGAGCCCCTGGCGTTGACGGTCCGTGTCCCTACGGGTGAGTGAGGGCACCCCAAGAGTTCCCACAATGCTCCGGAGGCTCGGGCTCCTTCGACACTCGGACATGGCTAGTCTCGGATCAGGCTGACGACCAGCCGATCGGGGCCACGGATGGCCGTGGCCGGGGAGACGAACCCAGGAGCGCGTCATGACCGAGCAGGACATCCACGGACCAGGCGACACCGGATCCGAGAACGAGGCCGATCGCGACGTCGAGGCCACGGCCGACGAGGCCACGGAGGGCAGTCTTCTGGCGGGCCTCGCGGACCAGCCCCTTGTGCAGGAGGATCTCGCCGAGAAGTACCACGCTGACCCCGACGACAGCGACGACGCCGCCGACCCTGAGCTCACCAACGACTTCGACGAGGCCGGCACCGGTGCCGTCGACGCGGTGATGGCCGATGAATCCGAGCCGGCGATGTCCGCGGAACCGGAGCAAGCGCCCGAGCCTGAGTTTGAGCCCGACGATTCTGACGAAGAGGACGAGGACCCTGATGACGGGGACCCTGATGACGAGGAGGAGCGCCGTCGCCGGGACGAAGAGTTCGCCAAGGAGCACGATCCCAAGGACCACGATGTCGAGGCCGGATCGGAGTTCCGCCAACGCGGCGACTGGACTGCAGACGAGTCGGGGGCCGAGGCCCTGGAGTCGAGGCTCGAGGACGTGCGTGATGGTGGCTACGGTGTCGGCTCGGCAGCCCCCTTCGACGACGGACTCATGCCCTTCGGCCACAGCGTCAAGGCGTGGCACGACACGATGACCTTCGTCCGTCCGGGCGAAGCCGGCTATGACGGGGTCAACCCGGATGTGTGGTTCCTCGACGAAGGCTTCGCCGAGCGCGTGGGCTTCCGCGCCGCCCACTGACCTCGCCCGCCACTTGAGGGGTCTTGACACGCAGGCGAATCCGCCTTGACGTCGGCGTGTCGAGACCCCTCAAGTGGCACATCCGCTCAGCGACCGGCGCCCGGCATGGAGTGACCGGTCTCGAGCAGGGTCTTGAGGCTGGCGAGCACCCACGGCCAGCCGCCGCCACCCATCGCGGCATCGCCAGTGCCCTCGACGTCTTGGGCGGTGTTCGGCGCATCGGTGCAGTCGTGGGTCAACGTGAGCGCGGTCAGGCCGCCGGGGTACTCCTTGAGATCCCAGGTCAGGGTCGTCTCCTCGTGGTGCCAGGCGGCAACCCACGTCTGGACGAGTCGATGGGGCGGATCGGCGTCGAGGACCTTGCCGGTGACGGCGACGTCGCCCATGCCCATCTCCTTCATCTCCGGAGTGGTGAGCGCGCGGTAGTCACCGCCGGCCACGAGGTCATACGCGACCTCGCCTCCGTAGCCGTATTTGGTGGTGAACTCCGAGGACGTGATGGCGTCCCAGACGGTCTGGATCGGTGACTCGATGTAGACGCGGAAGACCTGAATGTCCTTGCTCATGGTGACTCCTCCAGTTGCTTCTTGAGAGCGGCGAGCGCCACGACGTGGTGCTCGGTGTACTTGTCGATCCAACGGTCATGGATCAGCCGGATCGGCACGGGGTTGAGGAAGTGCAACTTCACTCGTCCCTTCTTCTGCGTGACGACGAGCCCGGCCTGCTCGAGCAGCCCGAGGTGCTTGCTCACCCCGAAACGGGTCATCTCGGTGTGCTCGGCCACGACGGCCTCGAGTTCCCCGAGCGTGCGCCCGTCCTGCGCGAACAGGGCATCCAAGAGCACCCGCCGAGTCGGATCGGCGAGTGCCTTGAACACCAGGTCGTCGTTCACGTCCCAGACAATAGGTGACCAAATAGTCACATGTCAATGGTTCCGACCCTTGAGAGTGCACGACACTCCGCGGCGAACGGCACGGCACCTGCAAGTCGTGCACTCTCAACGGGAAGGCGGCCATTCGCGCGAGGTGAGCCCACGGCATACGCAATCGGGCCTAGTCTCCCCACCATGACGACGACGTCCCCGTCCTCTCCTCCGTCCTCGACGCCTCCCATGTCCCTGATCCCGCGCATGACCATGGGCGAGCGGTTCGGGCACGCGACGGCCGGCTTCGGGCAGAACCTCGTCTACAACTGGCTCAACCTCTTCCTCCTCGCCTTCCTCTACGAGGGCCTCAAACTCTCCAGCCGCGGCATCGCCACCCTGACCGTGGTCCTGACCGTCGTGCGCATCTGGGACGCGGTCAACGACATCGCCATCGGCCTGCTCGTCGACCGGACACGCACGCGGTGGGGCACCTTTCGCCCCTACCCGCTCATCACGGCACTGCCGATCGCCATCCTGACGACGCTCCTCTTCGCCATCCCCAAGCCGGCCGACCCCTCGGGCGAGACGCGATCGATCATCCTCGTGGCCATCGCCTACCTGCTCTGGGACCTCGTCTACACCGCGAGCGACGTCCCCTACTGGTCGCTCACCGCGGTCATGACCTCCGACGAGGACGAGCGCGCAAAGACGGTGTCCTGGGCGCGAATCGGCGCCACGATCGCCCTCGCACTCACCGTCCTATTCGGCCCCACGCTGACCAAGGAAGTCGGCTGGACCGCCTCTGCGGCCATCGTCGCCTTCGTCGGCATGGCGCTCTTCACCCTCGCCTTCTTCGCCACCAAGGAGCGTGTCCAACACCGCCCCGACCCGGTCCCCCTGCGCGAGGCCCTCGGCATCCTCGGCCGCAACCGGCCGCTCCAGTGGCTGCTGCTGTCGATGGTCATCGGCTTCGGCACCTTTGTCTTCCAGGTCGGCGGTGCCGTCCTCGCGACGGTCGTCTTCGGGGACATCGCGAACTTCACGACCCTCGGTGCCGCCCTCATCGTCGGCACCCTCATCGGCACCATCGCCACGCCGGCTCTGCTGCGCCGCGTCACGGCCAAGCGCACCCTCATCGTCACCAATCTCGTGGCCACGGTGGTCTATCTGGTGCTCTGGTTCATCGGAGCACGCTCGGTGATCCAGGTGGCGATCGGGCTGGCCGTCGCCGGCGTCACGATGGGCATCACCAGCGTGGTCACCACTCGCATGGTCGGTGACACCGCTGACGAGACCGAGGTCCGCACGGGTGAACGGACCGACGGGGCCAGCTTCGCGGGCCAGACCTTCACGGCCAAGCTCAACTCCGCCATCGCGACGATGGCCTTCGGCTGGGCGGTCGCGGCCAGCGGCTACGAGGCGACGGCCACCGTGACCGACGGGATGAAGGCCGGCATCTGGGCCGCCTGCACCATCATCCCGGCGATCAGCGCGCTCCTGTCGGTGCTGCCACTGCTCAGGTATGCCGTGGACGAACCGACATTGTCGACTCGCCTGGCCGCTGTGCGCGCCGCCAAGGCGGCCTCCCCTGAGGAGGGCCCGGCTGGGGCGGACCACGCGCGTTGAGAGTGCACGACACGCTTGCCCAAACGGCCTGACACCGGCAAGTCGTGCACTCTCAACGGGTCTGTGGGATGCGGAGGGTGACGATCTGGAAGGGCCGCAACGGGATTCGCAGCGCCCCGTCAGGATCGACGTCCACGCGTCCGTCGTCGCCGAGGTCGTCGAGCAGGAAGTTCGTCGTGCGCAATGCACTCAGGTCGATGTCTCCCCACTGGGGGCCCAGAGCAACGGTCGCCACGCACTCCTGCCCGTCCGACTCGTAGAGGCGCAGCACGAGATCACCGCCACCGGGCTCGCTGTTGTCACGTTCGCCTCTGTAGTGGTCACCCCTTGCGCCTCGAGCACTGGCAGCCAACGTGACTGTGTCGAGGAGGACGTTGGCCGGTTCGACGACGAAGGCCGGGGGAGCGGCCGCTACATGAGCGATGACCACGGGTGCGTTGAGGTGTCGGGCGTGCCTGGTCGTCGACGGTCCGAGACCGCCCTCGTGGGGGTGGATCGCATACGTGAAGCGGTGCCTGCCACGATCGGCGGTCCGGTCCGGATAGACCGGCGCCCGAAGGAGATTCAGCGAGATGACGCCCTGCTTGACGCGATGCCCATACTTCCCGTCATTGAGCACGGAGAGGCCCGCCGCCTCCGTGCTGACGTCGACGAACCGATGCCCACAGATCTCGTACTGCGCCCGCTCCTGAGGCGTGTCATCCCGCGTCGACCGCTCGATCTGCCCGAACTGGATTTCACAGGTCACCACGTCCGACCAGGCCTCGGGCTCGAACTCCGCCCGCAGCATCCGCAGCCGCTCGTGCAAGTCGGCATCGGTCTCGAAGCGCACCACATCTTCACCGAGCATCAACACCACGTCCTGCCGGATCCGGGTGTCCCCGTGCATGAACTCCTGGTGCCGCACCACTCGAGGACCAACGATCGAGGTCTCCACGCGCACCGGGCTGAGCACTTCGCGCTTGAGGTCGACGTAGTTGGGTTTGATGTCCCACGCGTTGAACATCGTGAACGGATCTCGATGCACGACAAGGCGATTCAGCGCCCCGGACCGACGCACGTGCTCACGACCTGACAACACATCGACGAGCGACGTGATCGTCCCGTCCTCGCCAAACGTGACACGCAACCGGTCGTTCCAGATCGAGTGGTCATCGAAGCCGAGCGCACCACCCGGCTCCCCGGCATACGGAGTCAGGGCAACGGTCTCGAAGGGCGCGGCCTCGTGGTGCCACCACTGCCTGCCGTGCTCGACCCAACCGACCCGCGGCACCGGCGTGGTGTTGACGAAGGCCAAGGGCAAGTCGTCCGAGTGCTCCGCAGCGAGGACCTCGGCCGTCGCATCAAAGACGTCCGCAGACAGCCGCTGATAGACCTCGCGCGACTCGCGATGCACCCGTTCGATCGAGCTGCCGGGCAGCATGTCGTGGAACTGGTGGAGCAGCAACTCCTCCCACGTCCGATCCAGCAAGGCCGAGGGCCACTCCCCACCACCAGCCCAAACAGACTGTGCCGCAAGGTATTCGAGGTCGTGCAGCTCGTGCTCCAGCCGCCTGTTCCCGGCCTTGATCGCGCCCTGAGTCGTGAGGGTGCCCTGGTGCTTTTCGAGGTAGAGCTCACCTCGCCAGTGGGGCAGAACATCGGTGTATGCCGTGAGCCGGCCGAAGAACTCGGTGGCCGTCCCCGGGGTGAGAGTCGGCATCCCGAGCAGGTGTGCCGAACGCTTGGTGACCTCGAGGTGGACCTCACTCGGCCCCCCACCGCCGTCCCCCGTACCGAAGAGGATCATCCCGATCGGCGCGACGCCGGCCTCGGGATATTGATCTCGCGCGGTGCCGATCGCCAAACCGGTCCCTGACGACGTGTAGGTGCCCTCGGGTGGCATGTGGACCAGCACCCCGGTCCCGTCGATCCCCTCCCAGACGAAGGAGCGGTGCGGGAAGTCGTTGTGCTCGTTCCACGCCAACTTGATGGTGAGGAAGGTGTCCATCCCGGCGCCGCGCAGGATCTGGGGTAGAGCCCCCGAGTAGCCGAAGGCGTCGGGCAACCAGCACGTCGTCACCCGCTGTCCGAAACGCGACTCCCAGTAGCGCTGGCCGTGAATCGCCTGACGCACCAACGATTCTCCACTGGGGAGGTTGGTGTCCGGCTCGATCCAGAAGCCACCCTGGAGTTCGAAGACCCCGGCTGCCACCGCCGCCTGCATCCGGGCGAAGAGCTCCGGATCGTCCTGCTCGATCCACTTGAACTGTTGTGGCTGGCTCGCTCCGAAGCGGAAATCCGGATGCGCGTCCAGCAGGTCCACCTGTGCCCGGAACGTGCGGTGCGCCTTGCGCCGCGTCTCCCGGATGGGCCACAGCCACGCCATGTCGAGGTGCGCATGGCCCAACCCAGTGAAGGCGATGGCCGCGCACCCCGGCCCACCCAACACCGGAGCCAGCGCTGACTTCACCCCACCCCAATCACCCTCGGCAGCGGCAGCGAACCCATGATCCAGCGCCACGACATACCGGTCTCCAAGCCCACCAGCCCGGAGGGAGGCATACGCGACCGTCAGCAGGTCGAGGTAGGCGTCCTCGCGAGCCCGGTCGATGCGGACCAGATCCAATGCCCGAATGCGAGCAATTCCGAAGGGCTGCACCATCTTTCCGTTGAAGCCGGCATCCAGCCACAAGGACAGCCGACCCGCCGGCGCACACGCCTCCAACAACTCGGGCGTCAACTCGACCCGGGTCTTCGCCCGGGCCGGTGCGTGCCGCTCCAGAGGAGTGAGGCGACTGGTCACCATCCCGACGACCTCGCCCGCGTCGTTGCGCAGGATCGCCTCGCCGTCGGTGTCGAGGATCAGCGCCAGCCCGCTCGCGGCCATGAGCTCATCGCCGATGAGACCCCGCAGGTCCACCTCCACGTGGAACCACGCACACACATGAGCCCGGCCCCAGGTCGACCCGGCCTTGACCCGCCGATAGGAGAGCGACTCGCGCTCGGCAAAGGGGACCGGCTCGGGTGAGCGCGCCATCGTCACCGACAGTGGCGTCAGCACCTCATGGATGCCGTCACGGACACTGGCCAGACGGCGCAGCAGCATCGGCTGCCGGAGCATCTCCAACTCGGGGATCGTCCAGGCCATGGGTCGTGGGTTCCTCGCGCGGG
>DAOLRO010000032.1:17967-19583 GCA_035418665.1 Phycicoccus sp. | reverse complement strand
ATCGTCGTCCTCACGACGATCGCCATCGCCACCCTCAAGGCCTTCGACATCGTCCAGGCCTCCAGCGGAGGCAAACTCGGCGACTCGGTGTTGGCCAACGAGTTCTACACCCGTTCGTTCGTCACCCAGCAGCCCGGACTCGGCGCGGCCATCGCCATCGTCATCTTCGTGCTCGTCATGCCGATCATCATCTTCAACGTGATCCAGATGCGGAAGGACGCCTGATGAGCAGCGCAACCCCTCCCCCCGTCCCGGAATCGGTCGCCAACGTCGCGGTCGAGGAGGCAGGCGGCGACCCCTCGCTCGAGACTGGCAAGGCCAAGGGCAAGAGCGCCGCCGGCAATGCTGCCCGCGCCGTGTCCTCACCGTGGGCCTCAGTCTTCGCGATCATCATGGCGCTGGCTTGGACCACTCCCACGGTCGGGCTCTTCGTCACCTCCTTCCGCAACCAGAAGGACATCCAGACCACCGGTTGGTGGAACGCGTGGGCGACCGGCTTCACCCTCGACAACTACAAGGGCGTCCTTCAGGGCGCCGAGGGCCAGCCACCGCTGACGGACTTCTTCATCAACTCGTTCGTCATCGTGATCCCGGCCGTGCTCCTGCCACTGCTGCTCGCATCGCTCGCGGCTTATGCCTTCGCCTGGATCGACTTCCCCTTCCGCAACGGCCTGTTCGTTGCCGTCTTCGCGCTGCAGATCGTGCCCTTGCAGATCGCTCTTCTCCCTCTGGTCCAGATGTTCCAGGACCTCGGCGTCAAGAACTGGCCCGGTGGCAACTACTGGTCGCTCTGGCTGGCGCACAGTGCCTTCGCTCTTCCGTTGGCGGTCTTCCTCCTGCACAACTTCATGAAGGAGATCCCGGCATCACTCCTCGAGGCTGCCCGGGTCGACGGTGCGGGGCACGTCCGCATCTTCTTCCAGGTGCTCCTACCGCTCATCGCACCAGCCTTGGCCTCCTTCGGCATCTTCCAGTTCCTCTGGGTCTGGAACGACCTGCTCGTGGCCATGACGATGCTCGGCGGGTCGCCGGAGCGCGCACCGCTGACCATGATCCTCAACACGATCAGCGGCACCTTGGGCAACCGTTGGTACCTCCTCTCGGCAGCCGCGTTCATCTCGATCGCGCTCCCGGTCGCGGTGTTCATCTCGCTCCAGCGCTACTTCGTTCGCGGCCTGCTGGCCGGTGGTACGAAGGGCTGACATGGCCGAGCAGGCACGTTCCACACGGATGAGCACCATCACCGATGTTGCTCGGGAGGCCGGGGTCTCCGTGGCCACGGTTTCCCGAGCCCTTCGGGGCCTCGATCGTGTGAGTGCCGACACCCGCGAGCGGGTGCTCAAGGTCGCGCAAGAGCTCGACTACGTCGCCTCCCCCACGGCCACGTCCCTCGCCTCCGGCAGGACGCAGGTCGTGGGGGTGGTGGCACCCTTTCTCACCCGGTGGTTCTTCGCGTCGATCGTGAGCGCGATCGAGAAGTCCCTGCGTGCGCGCAGCCACCACGTCCTCCTCTTCGACCTCGAGGATGACTCTTACGACTCTCGCCTCTCGCTCAGCCAGAACATGCTCTGGAAGCGCGTCGATGGTGTCATCACCCTCAACCTGCCCCTCGACCC
>DAOLRO010000032.1:0-17867 GCA_035418665.1 Phycicoccus sp. | reverse complement strand
GTCATCGGCATCGACGACCACTCGCTCTCAGCGGTCATGGGACTGACGACGGTGCGCCAAGACGTCCAACAGCAGGGCATCGTGGCCGGCGAGCTCCTCCTCGACGCCCTGCTCGAGGGCCGGGATCTCGACGAGGGTCAGCAGGTGCACGTCCCGACCGAGGTCATCGTGCGCACCTCGACCAGTGCTGCTCGCTGAACCTCCCCGCTGAGGCCCCTCGATGTTGCGTTGAGCCTCGCCCGGCTCAGTTGACCGTCTCGCTCCCACCGAGATACTGCTCGGGGTCGCGCAGATAGGTGCGCTTGGCGAAGAAGAACCGGTTGGCCAACCAGGTGAGCACCCACAGGACGACCCCGAGCGCGAGCAGCCAGCCAGCAATCGTGTATTGCAGGGGATCCCGCCCGGTCCACGGCGTGACGAAGAAGGCACACGCGATCGCCCCGATGATCGGCAGGACGGTCGGGGTGCGGAAGTGCCGTCGTTGCAGCGTGTCCTTGCGCAGGACGAGCACGGCGATGTTGACGATCGTGAACACCCCGAGCAACAACAGGGCCGTCGTCCCGCCCAATGCCGAGATGACGTCGCCGGAGTTCTTCGTGACGAGCACGATGAGGCCGAAGGAGATGAGCGTCGTGAAGATGATGGCCACCCACGGCGTCTGACGTCCCTTGTGCACCCAGCCGAGCACGGGCGGCAGCACCTCCTGGCGCGCCATGCCGTAGAGCAGGCGTGAGGCCATGAGCATGTTGATGAGGGCCGAGTTGGCCACGGCGAACATCGAGATGAAGGGCATGAGGGTGTCAATGGGTATGCCGGGTGCGGCCAATTCGACCACGCGCACCAACGGAGTGTCGGTCTCGCCGAGCTCCCCCACCGGGACGATCGCCACGGAGAAGAGGGCGACGAGGATGTAGATGATCCCGGTCGCCCCGATCCCGGTGATCATCATCTTCGGGAAGTTCTTCACGGGGTCATGGGTCTCCTCGGCCATGTTGACCGAGTCCTCGAAACCGACCATCGCGAAGAAGGCCAGAGCTGTCGCCGCGGTCACCGCGAGAAAGGCACTCTTGTCGCTGGGACTGTCGAAGACCATGGTCCGCGAGAAGTCGGTGCGCCCAGCGAAGAGGGCATAGAAGCCCACCATGATCACGAGCAGCAGGCCGGAGAGCTCGATGCACGTGAGCACGATGTTGGCCTTGACGCTCTCACCGACCCCACGGAAGTTCACGGCCGCCACCAGCGCCATGAAGCCCAGCGCGATGAACATGACGAGGGTGGTGTCCTTGGCGTCAAGTCCGAAACCCTTCGCCAGGTTGGAGGCGAAGGCACGCGAGGCCGTCGAGGCCGACGTGATGCCCGAGCACATGACCGTGAAGGCGACCATGAAGGTGAGGAAGTGGATGCCGAAGGCCTTGTGCGTGTAGAGCGCAGCGCCGGCCGCTTGTGGGTATTTGGTCACCAACTCCAAATAGGAGAAGGCCGTGACCATGGCGATCGCGAAGGCGACGAGGAAGGGCACCCACGCCGCCCCCCCGACTTCGGCAGCCACGTCACCGGTCAGGGCATAGACCCCGGTGCCGAGGATGTCGCCGACGATGAAGAGCAGGAGCAGCTTGGGCCCCATGACCCGCTTGAGGTCGGTCTCGACCTCACCGGTGTCCGACACCTTGAGCTCGGCGCTGCTCGCTCCGGTGGTCTTCGCCTCCGCCATGACCGACTCCCCTCACGGGAGTCGACGCTGACCCCCTCATGAGTCCATCACTGTGGCACAGGCCGAGGTGCCGACGGGGGTTGAGAGGGTGAGGAATTCACCCAGTCAGCTCAGGCGTCGATGCGCTCACGATCGAGAGTCTGGGCGGACTCGATGATGAAATCCTTACGAGGAGCGACGTCGGTGCCCATGAGCAACTCGAAGACGCGCTGGGCCGCCTCGATGTCGCCGATGGTCACCCGCCGCAGGGTCCGATGCCCGGGGTCCATCGTCGTCTCGGCCAGCTGGTCGGCATCCATCTCACCCAGGCCCTTGTAGCGCTGGATGGGCTCCTTGATCGAGCGTCCGCGCTTGGCAATGCCCGCCATGGTGCGGCGCATCTCGGCCTCGGAGTAGGTGTAGATGAGTTCGTTGGGCTTGCTGCCCGGATTGACCACCTCGATCCGGTGCAGGGGTGGCACGGCCGCATAGACCCGCCCTGCCTCGACGAGCGGGCGCATGTAGCGGTGGAAGAGGGTGAGCAGCAGGGTCCGGATGTGGGCTCCGTCGACATCGGCGTCGGTCATGATGATGACCTTGCCGTAGCGCACCGAGTCGAGGTCGAAGGTGCGACCCGAGCCGGCCCCGATGACCTGGATGATCGCCGCGCACTCGGCATTGCCGAGCATGTCGGTGACCGAGGCCTTCTGGACGTTGAGGATCTTGCCCCGGATCGGCAGCAGTGCCTGGTGGTCGGAACTACGGGCCAGCTTGGCCGTGCCGAGGGCGCTGTCACCCTCGACGATGAAGAGCTCGGTGCGCTCGGGGTCGCTGCTGCGGCAGTCGGCGAGTTTGGCTGGCAG
Source organism: Phycicoccus sp. (assembly GCA_035418665.1). Classification (GTDB taxonomy): domain Bacteria; phylum Actinomycetota; class Actinomycetes; order Actinomycetales; family Dermatophilaceae; genus Phycicoccus_A. Next base: position 15,314 of record DAOLRO010000032.1, on the reverse strand, counting down.
TGAAGAGGATTCGAGCGCCGTCTTGCGCCGCTGAGTCTCTTTGTGCAGTCGCGCACTGATGCGCGACTTCATCTCCGAGACGACCTTCTCGAGCACCAGGGCCGCCTGCTGCCTTTCACCTCGCTTGGTCGAGGTGAGCAAGGAGGTCAACTCCTGCTCGACGACCTTGGCGACGATGGCGCGCACTGCCGAGGTGCCCAGCACCTCCTTGGTCTGACCCTCGAACTGTGGCTCGGCCAGGCGCACGGTGACCACGGCCGTCATGCCAGCGAGGATGTCGTCCTTGTCGACCTTGTCCGAGCCCACCTTGAGCCGACGCGCATTGACGTCCAATTGCTTGCGGAAGACCTTGAGGAGCGCCTGGTCGAAGCCGGCGATGTGGGTGCCACCCTTGGGGGTGGCGATGATGTTGACGAAACTGCGGATCAGGGTGTCGTAGCCGGTCCCCCACCGCAGGGCGATGTCGACCTGGCATTCGCGCTCGACATCGGTCGGGCTCATGTGCCCCTTGGCATCGAGAACTGGCACTGTCTCCGTGAACGTGCCGGAGCCCTGCAAACGCCACACATCGGTGACGGGAGGGTCGATGGCGAGGAACTCGCAGTATTCGGAGATGCCACCGTCGTGGACGAAGATCTCCTCGGTCACCTCCTCGCTGCGCTCGTCTCGGACCACGAGGGTGAGCCCGGGCACGAGGAAGGAGGTCTGGCGGGCGCGGGCGATCAGGCCGTCGAGGTCGAAGCCCGCATTCCGCAGGAAGATCTGCCGGTCCGCCCAGTAGCGCACCCGCGTGCCCGACACCCCACGCCGGACCGAGCCGATGATCTCGAGCTGGCTGCCCGCGATGTAGGGGGTGAACTCGTGCTCGGGGTCCTTGCGCCCCTTGGCGCCCGCGACGTCGGAGAAGACACCCGGCTCCCCCCGTCGGAAACTCATGGCATACGTCTTGCCCCCGCGGTCGACCTCGACATCGAGCCGCGAGGACAGGGCGTTGACGACCGAGGCACCCACACCGTGCAGGCCACCGGAGGCGGTGTAGGACCCGCCCCCGAACTTCCCACCGGCGTGCAGGCGGGTGTAGACCAACTCGACCCCGGTGAGCCCGGTCTTGGGCTCGATGTCGACCGGCACGCCACGACCGTTGTCGCGCACCTCCACGGAGCCATCGGCGTGCAGGATCACCTCGATGCGATCACAGTGCCCACCGAGCGCCTCGTCCACCGAGTTGTCGATGATCTCCCAGAGGCAGTGCATGAGGCCGCGACCGTCGGTGGACCCGATGTACATGCCGGGACGCTTGCGCACGGCCTCCAGGCCCTCGAGCACCTGAAGGTGGTGGGCGGTGTAGTCCTGGCTCGACTTGGTCGTCGCGGCCTTCTTCGCGGCTGTGGCCACGGGCGATCATCGCTCCTGTCGGGTGCGTGCGGGCCAACGAGCGCTGGCTGGAACAGTGCAGCCCTCAGGCTAACCGCGGCCACCGACAGCGCCGCCCCGCCACGCGGCCCCCTCCCCACGTCGTTCCCGGCAACGGCGAGGTATGCCGGGGAGCCGGCTCACGGCATACGCGACGGTTGGTCTGTGGTCGGGCACGAGAGGGGACACGCGGGATCACGAGACGGACACTTTTGGGCCGGGAAGGGTTTTGCGTGTTTGACTGTTGGCAGGACGGCGGGGCCAACACCCCGCCCGACACCGGATCCACCCGGATCCACGAGAAGAGCCTTATGAGGAGGCCGATGTGAACGCTGCACTGGCACCGAGCCTGTCCACCGCCGATCGCTGCGACCGGTGTGGCGCCCAGGCCTACGTGCGCGCGCGCCTCCACGGCGGCGGCGAACTCCTCTTCTGCGCCCACCACGGCCGTCAGCACGCGCCCGTCCTGCGCGACCACGCAGACATCCACGACGAGAGCGACCGACTGACCGCCGAGAACGTGACCGAGGACGCTCCACTCGCGTGACCGGGCTGCTGCCCGAGGGCGCCCACATCTGGGCACCCGCACTGATCATGCTCGTCGGGATCGTCGGCATCGTCGTGCCCGTGCTGCCCGGCCTGTTGATCACCCTGCTCGGGGTCCTGCTGTGGGCCTTCGAGACAGGCACCACGGGCGGCTGGATCGTGTTCGCGATCTGCGCCGTGCTCTTCGTCTCGGGCGTGGCCGGCCAATATCTCATCCCGGGGAAGCGGCTCAAGGCCGAGGGAGTGAGCACGGGTGCCCTTGTGCTGGCGGCGCTCTGCGGGATCGCCGGGATGTTCGTCATCCCGATCATCGGCTTCTTCGTGGGCTTCGTCGTCGGCTTGTTCCTGCAGGCCTACCTGCCACGGCGCGACACCGCTGCCGCCTGGCGGCGCACGAAGGCCGCCCTACGCGCGATCCTCACCTCGATCGGCATCGAACTGATCGCGGCGATCCTCATCGTCATCACGTGGGTCATCGGCCTGATCGTCACCTGACGGAGCAGGGCGCCGGGCGACTCAGAGGTCGCGCTCGCGCTTCTCCCAGCGCTCGTCGAGCTTGCTCATGAATCCTGAACTCGCCGGTCCCTTCGGGCCCTTGCGCTCGACGCCACCGGGACTCGGCGGCGGGGCGTCAAGGGTTCGCCCCGGCGAGAGGGCGTAGGCGACAGCGGCCACCATGATCGCGAACCCGGCCACTCCGACCCACATGGTGGTGTTGACACCGAGGAGGACCAGACCCAGCCCCACGACGAGGCCGACGAGGCCGACGACCAGGCGTGTGCGTCGTTGACCCCGGACCGCGCCACCACGCATCTGGTCCGCGAACCGTGGGTCCTCACTCGCCAGGGCCTGCTCGAGTTGGGCAAGCATCTGCTGCTCATGCTCCGACAACGGCATGGCAACCTCCCTGGAAGACCTCGTGTGGACCCTGCTCTCGCAGTGGTCGCGTGGAACGTTCTCTCTGAAGGATAGATCGCCGCAGCACGTCTCGGTAGGTCGCGGCCCCATCACTGCAGAATGCTCACCGTTCAGGGCTCGGGCCGGCGGTCGGGGCGCCGGTTGGACAGCAGGCTGGCGGGTCGGACGGCACCGGCTCCGAAGCGGGCACTCGCTCGGTCGATGGCACGATCCGCGTCGCGCCATCCGTGGTCGGGCTCGCCCAACATCCCTTGGATCGGCGCCTCCTCGACGGGCACGAGCTTCTCCATTCGCACTCCGACGAGGCGCAGTCGCGCCCGTTGCAGCCCGAGTGCGTCGAAGAGCCCGGCCGCGGTCTCGTAGATGTCCCTGCTGACGTCGGTGGGTTCACGCAGGGTCTTGGAGCGCGTGATGGTGGTGAAGTCGGCGAAGCGGACCTTGATGCTCACGGTCCGTCCCGCCATCCCAGCGGCCCGGACCCGGGCGGCCGTGCGGTCGCTCAGTTTGAGCAGGTGCTTGCGGATCTCGACCGGGTCGTCGATGTCGTGCGCGAAGGTCTCGTCCGAGCCGATGCTCCGCTCGCGGTGCTCGGGTTCGACCGATCGTGGATCACGTCCCCAACTGAGGTCGTGGAGGTGTCGCCCACCGACGTCGCCAAGTGCTCTGGTCAGCGTCGTCAGCGGCGTGTGGGCGATGTCGGCCACCGTGCGCAGGCCGAGCCGCGCGAGGGCCTCCTCGGTACGTTCCCCGACTCCCCAGAGAGCCCCGACCGGCAACTGCTGCACGAAGGCGACGACCTCGTCCGCGGGGACGACGAGCAACCCGTCCGGCTTGGCCAGTCCCGAGGCGAGCTTGGCGACGAACTTGGTCGAGGCCACTCCGACCGAGCAGGTGATGCCCTGCTCGTCGGCGACGAGATTGCGGATGTGCGCACCGATGGCGGCGGGAGGGCCCATCCGGCGGATCGCGCCACTGACGTCGAGGAAGGCCTCATCGAGGCTGAGTGGCTCGAGCACCGGCGTCACCGAGCGGAAGATCTCCATCACCGCACCCGAGATGCGGGAGTAGAGCCCATGGTCGGGCGCCAGGATCGTGGCCTGGGGACAGAGCCGTCGGGCCCGGCTCATCGGCATGGCCGAGGTGACGCCGAAGGCGCGTGCCTCGTAGGTTGCCGAGAGCACCACTCCGCGCCCGGCGGCCGCTCCGACGATGACCGGGGTTCCGCGCAACTCGGGTCGGGCCAGGAGCGAGGCCGAGGCATAGAAGGCGTCCATGTCGACGTGGAGGACGGTGCACCCGGTGTCGTCGGGTGGTCCGTCGCCGCGACGGGCGGGTGTGGCGTACTGGCGCCGGCTCATGGGGCCTGTCCGAGCACCTAGGGACGGGCGGCGACGACGTGCAGCGCGCTCGCGAGCGAGGTCAACGCAGGGTGGGCCGCTGCGGCCTCTTCGAGGGCGAGGAGGGCGTGCCGATCCGCCTCGGAGTCGAGGGCAGCCGACGGGGCCAGATCCGTGAAGATCCGCACCGGATGGGTGTCCACGACGGCGAGACCTGCTGCGCGGACGAGCGCGAGGACCTCGTCGCTGTCGAAGCGGTGGGGCACCGGGTCGTCCGCTCCCCACCGGCCGTCCGGACTGGACAGGGCCGTGCGGGCCTTGTCGAAGGCCCCCGCGAGGGCGCGCGAGAGGACGGCCGCCAGTCGCTGGGTGGTCACGAGGGACAGCAGCCCACCCGGCGCGAGCACCTCGGCGAGCCTGGCCACGGTGCTCTCTGGGTCATCGACGTGCTCGAGGGTGCCATGGCAGGTCACGAGGTCGACGGCCCGGCCGTCCAGCAGGGCCTTCAGGGAGTCGGCGTCACCCTGACGGGCCGTGATCAGGTGTGACGCGTCAGTCTCTGCGGCGCGTCGACGCAGGGAGGCCAGGGCATCCGGGCTGGGGTCGACGACGAGTACCTCGTGACCTTCGAGGGCCAGGGGCACGGCCAGTCCACCGCTCCCCCCGCCGAGGTCGAGCACGGTGAGAGGTCGATCGAGTTCGGCCTGTCGCCGACTGGCGTGCTCGGCGACGGTCGCCCAGATGGCGGCGGTGCGGACGGACGCCTCGACGCCCGGGCGGCGGTGCGAGAGTCGCTCATCGGTCACGGGCCCACCCTAATGTCCTGAGCTCCCGGGACTGGAGTGCCACAGCTTGCGCGGCGGCTGCTGTCCCTCGGCGACCCCGGGCCCGTCGGGCACCGCCACCCCGGGAGGCGCCCCTGAACCCGACCGGATGCCGATACCTGCAGGCTTGGTGTCGGCATACGGGGATTGCCGGAAGCCGGAGGCATGGACGAGGACCCGGCGTCGCGGATCGGCCATCGCCTCGGCCTCCTCGGCGCGCGCCCTGGCCAAGGAATCGACCTCCTCGAGGCGAGCGCGGACGGCGTCGACACCACCCTCCTGCCAGGCCTCCCAGAGGGTGGGGATCTCCCACGCACCGGTTGCTCGCAGCGAGAGTCCACGAGCGCCCGTGCGGCGGATCACCCCACGCACGAGGAGCAACCAGGAGTGGAAGACCGTTGCGGCATAGGGACCCTGGACATCCTCGAAGAAGGTGGCATCCGCGGGCCCGGTGCCGTCGTCGACCGTGAGGAAGACGACTCGACGCCCCGAGCGGATCGGCGGGGTCTGGGTCGCGACCTTGACTCCACCGACGAGGACCGTGCTGCCACTGCGCCCGCGGATCAGGTCGGCGCTGCGTGTCACCCCCAGCGCTTGCAGCATCGGGGCGTAGAACGCGATGACGTGTGCCGAGGCATCGAGGCCGAGGATGTCGAGCTCGGCCCGCACCCGCTCGGTGCCGGTCATCTCGGGCAGTCCACTGCCCACGCTGAGGTCAGGGCGATCCCCGAGGTCGAGAAGGAGCTGGACCGACTGACGTTCCGCCGGGACCACCTCCTGGGCGGCCTGGGACTGGGCCGCCGCGAGGGCTCGCACATCACCCTCACCGCGCGGTGTCATCGGTCGCGGAGCCGTCCGGCCGCGACCACCACGACCACCTCGGCCACCGGTGCGACCGAGCGAGCGCTGCCACCGGTCGAGTTCGGCGACGTGGAGGAGCAGGTCACGACGGGTGATCCGACCACGCCGGCCCAACCCAGCCGCACGCCCTTCGGGCCCGGTCGTGCCCCCGAGTCCGTGGAGGGAGTCGAAGGCACCCGCGAGCACGAGCCGCTCGACGACCGGCCGACTCACCCGTGCGCGCGACCAGAAGTCGGACAGGTCGGCATACGGGGCGCCGGCGACGATCGCGGCCACCTCCGCTCCGCTCATCCCCTTGACGTCGGCGAGGGAGAGTCGGATGCCGTGGCGGCTGCCGTCGGGCAGGTCCGGGTCGTGAGGGGTCTCCCCCACCACGTCGAGGGCCTCGATGCGATAGACGTCGGTGGAGGCGTTGACATCGAGCGGCAGGATCGTGATGCCCAGGCTGCGGGCGTCGTCGAGGATCAGGCGCTTGGGGTACATCCCCGGGTCGTGGGTGAGGACCCCCGCGAGGAACGCCGCAGGGTGGTGGGTCTTGAGCCAGGCCGAGTGGTAGGTCGGCAGGGCGAAGGCGGCGGCGTGAGCCTTGCAGAAGCCGAAGGACGCGAAGGACTTGAGCACCTCCCAGATCTCGTCGCGCTCACTCGCGGTGTAGCCCTTGGCCTTGGCTGCCGGGCGCCACCAGGCCTCGGTCTCCTCCTGGCCCTTGGGGCTGCCCATGGCGCGCCGCACCTCGTCGGCCTGGGCCAGACTCACCCCGGTCGTCTCGGCGACGATCCGCAGCACCTGCTCGTGGAAGACGACGACCCCCTCGGTCTCGGCGAGCGACGGGATGAGGCTCGGGTGGAGGAATCTCCTTCTACGCCAACCGTGCCGACTCTCCAGGAAGGGGGTGATCATGTCGGACTTCACCGGGCCGGGGCGGAAGAGCGAGATGTCGATGATGAGGTCGTCGAAGCGTTCGGGCCCGAACTTGCCGATGAGTTCGCGCTGCCCGGGGCTCTCGATCTGGAAGCAGCCCAGGGTGCGTGTCGTCCGGATCATCCGGAAGGTCGCCTCATCGTCTAGGGGCACGCACGTCTCGTCGTCGAGGTCGACATCGACTCCCTCCACCCGAGCGATCTCGGCGACCGCATGGGCCATTGCCGACTGCATCCGGATGCCGAGGACGTCGAGCTTGAGCAGGCCGAGGATCTCGACGTCGTCCTTGTCGAACTGACTCATCGGGAAGCCGAGCCAACTCGCCTCCACCGGCGTCCGGTCGAGCAGTCCGGCGTTGGAGAGGATGACGCCACAGGGATGCAGGGCGATGTGCCTCGGCAGTCCGTCGAGCCGCTCGACGAGGTCGAAGAGGGTGTCGAGGCGCTGGGCGTCCACTCCGCGCCGGGAGAGCACGCGGAGCTCGGGCAGGTCCGCCATCGCCGACCGTGCATCCCTGGCCCGGATGTGTGGGAAGGCCTTGGCGATCTCGTCGACCTCCGCGGGCGGCATCCCCAGGCCCGCACCGACGTCCCGGATCGCGTGCCGCACCTTGTAGGTGTCCATCATCGACACGCAGGTGACCCGCTCCCCTCCGAAGCGCTCGAGGATCGCCTCGTAGATCTCGGTGCGGCGCGCGGACTCGACATCGACATCGATGTCGGGGAGCTCGGCCCGCAGCGGTGAGCAGAAGCGCTCCATGAGCAGGTCGTGGCGGATCGGATCGACGCCGCTGATCTCGAGGAGGAAGTTGACGAGCGAGCCGGCGCCCGAGCCTCTGGCTGCGACCCGCACTCCCTTCTCGCGGATGAGGTCGGTGACTTCGGCGACGGTGAGGAAATAGGTGGGGTAGCCGAGCTCGGCGATGACCCTCAGCTCGTCGTCCAGCCTTCTTTCCACCGTATGCCGTGTGCTGTCGTCCGCTCCCGGGTATCGCCTCCCGATGGCGCTCCGGCAGCGTTCGGCGAGAACGGATTGCGGGTCGGTGCCCTCCTTGATGCCGAGGATGTGCGGCTCGGGGAGATGGACTCCCCCGATGCCCAGGTCAGCCCTTGGATCCTGGGCGCACTCGACCGCGAGCGCCATCGTGTCGGCGAAGAGTCGGGTGGCGCGGCTGCGGTCCCCGGTGACGGTCAGGGCGTGCTGCCACATGGTCGCGGTGTCAGCGAGATGTCCGGCATCGGTGACCCGGTCGAGGTGGCGGGTGTCGAGCACGACCAGACGGCGGGCGGCATCGAGGACATCGGCGACGACGGCATCTGCGGGCGCGACGTGGCGAACCGCTGCGGTGAGCACGGCGGGCAGGCCGACCTCGTCGGCCAGACCGAGCAGTCGGGCGGCATGACGACGACACCCGGGAGTTCCGTCCGGCCCACCGTGATGGACGACCTCGATCGCGAGCGCGTCGTCGGGCAGCAGGGCCCGCCAGGCGAGGAGGAGGTCACGAGCACGGTCGAGGCGATTGGCGAGGAGTGCCCGTCCGACGTCGGAGTCCGGCCCGAGCAGCACCCGCAACCGCGCCGGCCCACCGGCAGTCGAGTGGGCAGTAAAGGATGTTTGAGCGCCCTCTGAAACGTCTTTTACTGCCCACTCGACTGGGGCGGTGGGGCCGAGCCTCGGCGTGGCCCAAGCAGCGAGGAGGTCGGGGGTGGTGATCGGGGTGCCGCGTTCGCCGCGCAGGTGGGTGTCGGTGACGAGTCGACACAGGGCCGACCAGCCACTCGCCGACCCGAGCCCGGCTGCACCGCCCCTTGCGAGGACGACGACGCGGGGATGGCGCGGATCGACGATCGCTCCCCCACGCACCGGAGACCTGTCTCGAGTTGGGTGCGCAAAGGGTTGCCCTGGCCCCTCCCTGCGCACCCAACTCGGAGAGGAGGCGAGAGCCAGGTCGACGCCGAGGATCGGGGTGATCCCAGCGGCCGTCGTGGCCGTCGCGAACCGGATCGCGCCGTAGAGACCGTCGCGGTCGGTGAGCGCAAGCGCCGGCTGGCCGTGCTCGGCAGCACGTTCGACGAGGGCTTTCGGGGTCGCGGCACCATGACGCATCGAGAAGCCCGAAGCGACATGGAGATGGACGAAATCGGTCGAGTCCACGAGCCTCCACTTCCTCTCGAGTTGGGTGCGTCCAGATGGGCCCTGACCCACCCCAGCGCACCCAACTCAGGTCTAGGCGGTGCGGACCGGGGCCAGCCCCGGATGGGCCTCGATCCGCACCGGGAGGCCGATGACCATCTCGGCGCGTGCGAGGAAGCTCTCGGCATCGCGGAGCAGGTCGTCGGCCTCCCGCACACTGACCCGGACCCGCCCGGACTCCACGAGGGAGAGCCGCCTCGTCACGAGGGCGAAGTGCCGCGACCACTCGGACAACTCGGGCGTCAGGCGGGTGAGCAGGTCCCACAGGCTGACCGGACCCGCGTGCTCGTGACGACGTCGACGGTCACGCGCGGCCACGACGGCCGCCGCCGCGCGCAGGGCCGCCAGGTGGGCGGCGCGGTGTCGCGCCGTGGCCGACTCCGCCGCGTAGCCGAGGACGAGGGACTCGTGGGCGCGCTCGACCAAGGCCAATGTGCTGTTGTCCGGAGGGCTGATCTGGTGCGGGAAGGTCATCGGGTCTCCTCGGTCCTTGACGGTTAGCTCAACTGGATCGGTGCGATCGACGGGGTCGGGTTGATCGACCGGACTGCGACACGTGGTCGTCAGTCCTGGGCACAGAGCAGCACCCACGGTCCGGCCGCGCCCGGCCCATCACTGCCGAGCTCGTAGATCCCGGGGCTGCCGGTGCGTCCGGCCTGGGCGTGCACCCGCCACACCCGCCGGTCCCCCATGGCCACTCCTTCACCCTCACCGCGCCACCAGGACCGACGCTCCTGCCAATGCCCTTCGACGGACCGGACGACGTGGAGACGACCCCGCCAGAGGAAGGCCGTGGGTCGTCCCACCAGTGACCCGGTCAGCTCTGCTGGCGCCGCAACTCCTGCGGACCCTGCAGCCTCTGTGTCCCCTGCGGTATCGACGCGGACCTGGATGGGTTCATCGAATCTGCGCATGACGACATGGACTCCTTGTCGAGCCTGGGGATGGGATGTGGGCAACCTGTGCAATATTCGAACGTTTGTTCGATATGCCTCAAGACTAGCCCTTGCCGAACCGGACCCGTCAAGTCCTCCGGCGTGTCCGGTTCGGTCGGCGCGTCGTCATTTCCCAGCCGCCGATCCGGCGGCGACCACACGCCCGGCGAGCCCTCGAGCGGGAGACCACCCACGGCATACGCTGCGCTGGTGAGCGCACCGACCAACGAGCCCTCCGGAGAGCACGACCGCAGCGAACACCCTTCGGTGGCGCGCGTCCTCGACGTGCTTCGCAGCCACGGACACACTCCCGAGATCCGCCATCTGCCCGACGCGGTCCGCACCGCTGCCGCCGCGGCCGAGGCGCTGGGCATCACCCCGGCAGAGATCGCCAACTCCCTCGTCTTTGCCGCCGACCCGGCCGACGGCAGCCCAGCCACTCCCCTGCTCGTGCTGTCCTCGGGCGGGCACAAGGTTGACCTCGTCAAGATCGCCGAGGCCCTCGACCTCCCACCCCTGCGGCGAGCGACACCCGAGGAGGTCCGGTCCTGGACCGGTTTCGCGATCGGCGGCGTGGCGCCGGTCGGTCACCTCCAGCAGCCACGGACCGTCGTCGACGTGAGCCTGGCTCGTTTCGCCGTCGTGTGGGCCGCGGCCGGCCACTCACACTCGGTGTTCGCGACGACCTACGCCGACCTCATCACCCTGACCGGAGGCACTCCCCTCGAGGTGGTCTGAGCCTGCGCTGGCCCGGCGCTGGGACCTCTTGTGGTCACACGCCGAGTCGGTCGTGGACTATCGCCCCGCAGTGTGGGTTCGCAGGCGTGGACGGGGAGGTTGGGGTTCGCGGATGATCTCGCGCACGGCGACAGCAAGGTCGACCGTTGCCTCGATCTCGTCCCGACGAGTCGAGACACTCTCGACATTGAAGCCGAACGGCAGCCGAAGATAGCGGCAGAACTCGGCGAGTTCACGCGCGGTCTGGAGACAGAAGGCCAAGGAGGCCTCGAGTGTGTCGTCCGCATGGAGCATCTCGTTGCGCATCCACCGGGGGATGTCGACCCCGAGCCAGTGCAGGAAGTCGAGGGTCTTGGCCGATCCGCAGAGGGAGAGGGTGAAGAAGACCGGCACCGGCGGCACCCTGGCCTCTCGGCAGGCATAGGCGTAGTCCGAGGCCAGGTCCTTGGCTCCCCCGAGGTCGTAGACCACCTGGGAGACGAAGTAGGTGCAGCCCGCGGCCTGCTTGCGGAGCAGTCGGGCATGCTCATCACCGCGCACCGAGTGTCGCTCAGGGATCGCGACCCCACCGATCGGCAGGTCCCGACGCACCTCAGCCCGCAGGCGCTGAGCCGCGCGTAGGTCCGTGCGCACCGGAGTCCCCGCCGAGGCCGCCCCGACGAAGACCGCACCGACACTGCGCGGCTGCGCCAGCATCCAGGTCTGCAGCTCGGACTCGTCGTATTTTCCGACGCAGCGATAGACGATCGATGGTCCTTGCCAGTCCCCCAGCCAGTGCTCGAGGTACTCGGCCGGATCACGGGTCTGCAGGAACGGAAACGGGCGCTCGGCCTCGGACCGGTCTGCCTCATCCACGAGGTCATAGATCACCAGACCATCGGCCGACATGGCCGAGAGCCGCTCCACGGTGCGCTCGGCGAGTTGGGCCACCCGCTCCGGAGGAGTTGTCACCCGAGGCGGGGTCACGGCATACAGGAGAGGTTCGTGGCCGGCAATCCGAGCATCCCGAAGGATCGACTCGAAGCCGATCATCGCGTCCTCCTCAAGCGTGGCAGGCCCCCCGCCAATCGTCGGCAATCCTACGCACGTCACCGCCGCGAGGGACGGCTCGTCCGGCGTCGGGCGGGCCGGGGGGACCGATCTCACCCACCCATTAGGCTCGAGGAGTGCCCAGCCCCCTCGAGGTCGCCGACCTGCGCCAGCGGGTCCAGTCGTGCATCGACGCCGAGTTCGTCCACCAGCACGAGGTCCTCGCCGAGATCGGTCCGGACGTCGATGACCTGCTCGCCGCCATCGGTCGACTGCTCACCGGTGGGAAGCGACTTCGCGCGGCCTTCCTCTACTGGGGCCATCGCGCCGGTGGTCGCCCCGACAGTGACGCCGTCATCCGGCTCGCCACCTCGATGGAGTTCTTCCAGGGCGCGGCCCTGATCCACGACGACGTCATGGACGACAGCGACACAAGGCGGGGTATGCCGTCCGCCCACCGGGCACTCGCCGCTCACCATGGCGAGCGGGGCTGGGGCGGTGACGCGGACCGATTCGGCATGGCCGGGGCCATCCTCGCCGGCAACCTGTGCCTGAACTGGACCGAGGAGCTCTACGCGACCAGCGGGATTGCTCCCGAGGACCTCGCTCGTGCGCGCCCCCTCTTCGACCGGATGCGGACCCAACTCATGGCCGGGCAGTTCCTCGACGTCGTGGAATCCGTGCGCCCATGGGATGACCTCGAGGCCGCCGAGCGAGTGGCGCGGGCCAGCCACGTCATCCGTTACAAGAGTGCGAAATACACAATCGAGCACCCGCTGCTCATCGGGGCAGCCTCCGGCGGGGTGGACGCCAAGGATGCTGCGCTGCTGTCGCGCTACGGACTGGACCTGGGTGAGGCCTTCCAGTTGCGCGACGACCTGCTCGGGGTCTTCGGCGACCCGGAGACGACCGGCAAGCCCGCGGGCGACGACCTGCGCGAGGGCAAGCGCACCGTCCTCATCGCCCACACTCTGACGGGGGCCACACCCGGTGGGCGCGAGCGCATCGATGCCCTGCTGGGACGCCCCGATCTCGATGCCGATCAGGTCGACGTGCTCCGCGAGATCATCACCGGCTCAGGGGCCGTCGATGCCGTGGAGGCGAGCATCGATGCCCTCACCGGGTCGGCCCGCGCAGCACTCGACGCCACCATCGGTCTGGAGCCCCAGGCTCACGCCGTGCTCGAGGCCCTCATCGAGGCCTCGACGGCTCGCTCCTCCTGAGCCGATTCGATGTATCGGGCGCACAGATTCTGTGCGCCCGATACATCGAATCGGCGGGAGGAGGGGTCAGAAGGCGGTCTCCATGGCGCGCCGGCGCACCTCGGTCTTGAAGCCGGCCAGCATGGAGTGGATCGGTCCACCCTCCACCGGAAGCGTGGGATCGGGCTCGAAGAGCCAATGGATGATCTCGTCGTCCTTCATCCCGCCGTCGGCCAGAACAGTGAAGGTGCCCTTGAGATGAGGCAGCGGCCCCTCGTCATCAAAGAAGAGCACCGGGACCATGAGCACCGAACGCTCCCCGCGGCGCAGCCCGAGGATTTCGCGGTCCTCGAGCCAGCGACGCACGGTCAGCAACGGCTGGTCCAGGTGCTCGACGACCTCCGGCACGGTCCACCACTGGATCTCGTCGACATCACTCACGCAGGTCAGCGTGCCACATGCCGTTGGGCCAGCGACCGGATGGGACGTCAGCGCCGCGAGAGTGTCCTCCCACGGGCACGACATCACCTGCGTTAGCCTCACAGGAGTCCCATTAGTCACATCCGTACCACCGATGGGTCCTCACCTGCCAGGCCCGACCACTCACGACCCCCGAAGGACACCCGACATGGTCTTTCTCGCGGCCCCTGCCCTGCCGGCCGACGTGCTGACCCTGCCCGCGCTCACCCCTGCCTCAACCGTCGCGACGAGCCGGGCCAGCGCCCCGAGCGGCTGGGTCCCCTACACCGTCAAGGGCGGGGACACCCTCATCGGCCTGGCCGCCATCCACCGGAGCACCGTGGGTGAACTCGCGACGCGCAACGGCATCGACAACCCTCGCGCCCTCCGGGCGGGCGCCACGATCTGGGTCCCGAGCTCGGGGGTCGCGGCGGCTGCGACCCCTTCCACAGCCCCGGCCCCCACCCCAGCCGCGCCCGCAAGTGCAGCCAGCGCCACGGCATACACGGTGAAAGCCGGTGACACGGCCTGGGCCATTGCCCGCGCCCACGATGTCACCGTCCCGGCCCTGCTCAAGGCCAACGGCCTGAGCACCTCATCCCTGCTCCAGATCGGTCAGTCGCTGAGCATCCCCGGCGCGACAGCGGCAGCACCATCGGCGGCCAAGCCCGCCCCGGTCCCCGTTGTCGCGCGCACCCCGACCGGTGAGACCACCTTCGCAGGGATCAACGGGACCCCGACGCCGTCGACCTCCGCGGCCGCCAACCGCGCGCTGCTCGCGACCGCGACCGTGCCGACACGCACGGCCACACACGACATGATCGTCGGTATCGCGAACCAGCACGGGGTCGACCCCAAGCTCGCGCTCGCCATTGCCATGCAGGAGTCGGGCTGGGACCAGCGCCACGTCTCCCCGGTCAACGCGATCGGTGTCATGCAGGTCATCCCGGCCGCCGGCAATTGGGCCGAGCACCTGCTCGGGCGTGACCTCAACCTGCTCGACACCCGCGACAACGTCACCGCCGGTGTCGTCATCCTGCGCGGCCTGGGCCGTCTCGCCGGGAGCGAGGAGCAGGCCATCGCGTCCTACTACCAGGGCTTGGCCTCGGTGAAGGCCCGTGGCTGGTATGCCGACACCAGCTTCTACGTCCGCTCCGTCCTGGCCCTCAAGTCCCGGATGTGAAGCCACCGCCGTGACCACCCTGCTCGCCGCCTCGATCAGCCCCTCCACGCCCGGTTGCGTGGGAGTCCCGTCATGACTACGTACACTTCATCGGTGTCCCCCGACGCCGAAGACGAGCTGATCGGTACGGTCTTCGACGGCCGATACCGGGTGCTCGAGCACCTCGCGGACGGCGGCATGGCGCGGGTCTATCTCGCGATGGATCTCCGGCTCGACCGTGAGGTCGCCCTCAAGGTGCTGCGCCCGCACCTGGGTCAGGACGACGAGTTCGTGCGTCGCTTCGAGCGCGAGGCCCGGGTCGCGGCCCGCCTCCAGCACCCCCATATCGTCTCGGTCTTCGATCAGGGTCGTGAGCACGGCCGGCTATACATCGCAATGGAATACGTGCCCGGTCGCACCCTTCGCGAGGTGCTCGAGACCGAGGGAGCGCTGACGCCGCGTGCCGCCCTCGACCTCATGGCGCCGGTCCTCCAGGCTCTCGGGCACGCGCACCGCCTCGGTGACATCCACCGCGACATCAAGCCCGAGAACGTCCTCATCCGCGACGACGGCGTCGTCAAGGTGACCGACTTCGGCCTCACCCGTGCCGTCTCGAGCCAGACAGTCACCTCCGCGAGCGGCATCCTGCTGGGGACGGTCGCCTATGTCTCCCCCGAACAGGTCGGTCGCGGGGTGGCCGATGAGCGTTCGGATGTGTATGCCGCGGGGCTGGTCCTCTTCGAACTGCTCACCGGGGACAAGGCCTTCGCCGGCGA
>DAOLRO010000031.1:0-19896 GCA_035418665.1 Phycicoccus sp. | reverse complement strand
GGAAGCGGTGAGTTGGCCGAGTTCAGCGACGAGTTCGGGCAGCGGGGTTTCCGCCGACCGTGTCGTGGTGCTCGTCGTGTCCATGTCCTATTGTCTCCCGAAACTGGTTCGAACACAAGTGCTAATCGTGTCGAGTTCGCTTACAGTGCAATCAAATTCGGGAGTTTGCCTGCCAGCGCGCGTGGCCGTGCCGGGAGGCAAAGTCCCGGTCGACGAGCGGTGGGTTGCGGGCGACTCGAGGACTGGATCCGAAGGGTCGGCCTTCCTCCGGAAGGCATGCGAACTGGGATGGGAAATGGGGCCGACGAGCGGCTCGGATGCGGCACGGCATACGAACTGGGTTGGGACATGGGGAGGGCAAGCAGTCCAGGTGCGACACGCCATACGAACTGGGTTGGGACATGGGGAGGCGAGCGGGTCAGGTGAGGCGCGACTGGCTGGTGTCGAGGGCTGGCGGACGCGACCAGGCCTGCAAACGGTGGACACGTCAGCTCGCTACGACCGTGCCTAGACTGCCGTGTCATGGGGGCGGCACTCGTGAGGGGCCTGATCGGCGCGCTCGTGGGGGCCGCGTTGGCGTGGTTCCCGGCGGTCCTCCTGTTCCTTGGCCTTGGTGAGTTGGCTCAGACGCTAGGCTGGGCCCCCTTCGACGCAACCTGGAACGACGGGCCTGCACTCGGTCTGGGCCTGGGCTCGCTCGGCATCCTCGTGGCCGCCGCTGCCGCAGCCGGCGTGACCGTGGTCGGCCAGCGACCGTCCCCCGACCGCCGCCGGTCCGTGGCACTGGCCCTTGCCGGCCCGGCGCTCGTCACCGCCCTTGCGGTGGGAGCGTTCATCGTCAGGCTGGTTCGGGGAGGCGCCTGACCGCCCAGAGGAAGCCGCCGAGGCCGGTGGGCTCGGTGAGTTGGGCGATCACTCCCATCCGATTCAGCCCGGCAAGGTAAGCAAGCGGCTCCCGCCGGGCCAGCTCATGCGGCGGATGTTCAGCGCGCAGCCCGAGGTCATGGAGCCATTCCCGCTGGGTCCGCACCTCCGCCCCGGCCAACGAATCCATCGCCACGTGCGCCGTGATGTCGCAGGAACCATCGGGGACAGGCGGCACGGGTTGACCGAAGGCGTATGCCGTGAGGGACCCGCCGCTCGGCCGCCCAGACCGCAGATGGCCATAGTCCATCGCCACGACGGTCCCGTTCCCGACCCGGGCGCACAGGCTGTCCCAGGTCAGATCGCGGGTCCGTCCGACCTCGATCCGGTCGCCGGCTCGGCCCTGGTCCACTGGCCAATGACGGTCACACCACGCGAGATCGGCAGGATCACATCGACCGATGCCCAACTCCTCCTCGCCGGTGGCGGGATCGACGAGGACCTCGCGCCAGCGGCCGTCCTCGTCGCACTCCAGGACTGGGCAGGGCACCACATCGAGCCATTCGTGGGCGACGACCAGGACCTCGGTGAGGTCGGCGAGGCTCGGCGGCAGTGCCGGCCCACCGGGAGAAACCAGCCAGCTGATCTGGTCGGGAAGGGCATCAGGGCGGGGGACGACATCGACCCCTGTGAGCGACAGATCCGGTCTGATCGCATGCAGTGCGGTGAGCAATTCGCCTCGGCCACAACCGATGTCGACCACACGGCATACACCCTCGTGGTCAGCGAGCGCGGCAATCGCCTCGGCGAAAACGGCACCCAACGGTGGGTGGGTCGAGGTGGCGAAGTGTCCGGCTGGCCCGGCCGGGGCGCGATAGAAGCCGCGCTCTCCGTAGAGCGCCTCCTGCCAGGCTTCCTGCCATGGGATCACGGGTTTCGACGGTAGTGGCTGCCGTGGGCTGCGACCTCACGATTGTGCAGATCCGACGACGTCGGGCCTTGCCGCGAGGTCAGGATCCCCGGTGTCCACGATCCGGTCGCCGTCTTCGGGCCGCTCTCACGCGACCTGCTCGATGATGAAGTGAGGCGGCGTTCGCCCGAGCGACCCCCCGAGCGATCCAGTGGGTACGGTGGGCGGGCATCCTGCCGACCTCGCGGGCACGTGGCCCGAGCCCGACCTCTCGACCGAGGAGTCATCGTGACCAGCCCTGCACCGCAGGAACCACCCACCGATCCGCTGCGCATCCCACGTCGGCTCACCGCTCCAGAGCCCGGCTGGACGACCTCCGCCGATGTGATCGTCGTCGGCTCCGGGATCGCCGGGCTCACCTGTGCTCTCAAGTTGCGGCAGCAGGTCGACCGGGTGCTCCTCGTGACCAAGACGGTCCTGGACGAGGGCTCGACGGCGTGGGCCCAGGGCGGCATCGCCGCCGCCCTCGACCCGGAGGACTCGCCGGAGGAGCACCTCGAGGACACCTTGGTCGCCGGGGTCGGCCTGTGTGACCCCGAGGCCGTGCGCATCCTCGTCACCGAGGGCCCCAAACGCGTGCGCCAACTGGTCACGCTCGGCGCCAACTTCGACCGTGACGCCGAGGGGACGATCAAGCTGACCCGCGAGGGTGGTCACCACCGTGACCGCATCGCCCACGCCGGCGGCGATGCGACCGGCAAGGAGATCGAGCGGGCCCTCATCGAGGCCCTCCACGCAGTGCAGGACGACCCCGGCATCGAGGTGATCGAGCACGCGATGGTCGTCGACCTCTTGAATGACCCCGACGGACGGGTCTGCGGTGTGACCCTGCACGTCCTCGGTGAGGGCCAGATCGACGGGGTCGGCGCCGCTCATGCCCGGGCCGTCGTCCTGGCCAGCGGCGGGCTCGGGCAGATCTACACATCGACGACCAACCCGTCCGTCTCGACCGGTGACGGGATGGCCGTGTCCCTGCGCGCCGGGGCGCGGATCACCGACCTCGAGTTCATCCAGTTCCACCCGACCGTCCTGTGGCTCGGCGAGGGAGCCAACGGTCAGCAGCCGCTCATCTCCGAGGCCGTCCGTGGCGAGGGCGCCTTCCTCGTCGACAAGGATGGCGTGCGCTTCATGCAGGGCCAGCACGAACTCGCTGATCTCGCGCCCCGCGATGTCGTTGCCCGCGCGATCCTGCGCCGGATGGCCGAGACCGGGACCGACCACGTCTTCCTTGATGCCCGACACCTCGGCGGCGATTTCCTCGAGAAGCGCTTCCCCTCGATCGTCGCCCGCTGCCGCGAGTTGGGTATCGACCCGGCAACCGAGTTGCTCCCGGTCGCGCCGGCCCAGCACTACATCGGCGGGGGAGTCGAGACCGATCATCAGGGCCGAACAACGCTTCGCGGTTTGTATGCCGCGGGTGAGGTCGCGTGTTCAGGTGTCCACGGGGCCAACCGGCTGGCGTCCAACTCCCTGCTCGAGGGGCTCGTCTTCGCGCACCGCATCGCCAAGGACGTCACCCGTCGGATCGCGGCGGGGGAGTTGCCGATGCCCGCGGCTCCCTGCCTGCGCGACGAGGACGACCACGCGATCCTCGACTCCCGGCACCGGCTCGAGTTGCAGCGGGCGATGACCAAGGGCTCCGGCCCCGTGCGATCAGCGGAGTCAACCACGGAGGCCCTCGAGACCTGCCGCCACTTGGCCGCGCTGCCCATGGTCGAGTCCGCCGGGCCCAAGTCCTGGGAGACGACCAACCTGCTCCACCTCGGCATTGCCCTCAGCCAGGTGGCCCGCCGCCGCGAGGAGACCAGAGGTGGTCATGTCCGCAGCGACTTCCCCGAGCAGGACGACGCCCACTGGCTCCGGCGACAGAGCACGACCAGGCAAGCGGACGGCATACCCACGATTGCGGACTCAGCCGTCCCCACAGCGAAGGAGCCCCGATGACCCCGGCGACCACCTCGGACCCATATGGCTTCCCGACCGCCGATGCGGAGCGGGTCGTTGCGACGGCGCTGCTCGAGGATCTCGGGCCGCAGCATCGCGACGTGACGACGTTGGCGACCATCCCTGAGGGCCAACGAGAGTCGGCGGTCATCGTCGCTCGCGCAGCGGGAGTCGTGGCCGGTCTGCCCGTTATCGACCTCGTCCTGGCAGCAGTCGACCAGGAAGTGGGTACCGGCCGCGTCGAGGGGGATCTCGTTGTCGGTGAAGGCGATCGGGTCGAAAAGGGTGCCATCCTGGCGCGGCTGTCCGGCCCTGCTCGGACTCTGCTCATCAGCGAGCGCACGATCCTCAACATCCTGAGCCGGCTCTCGGGCGTCGCCACCCACACGCGTCGCTGGGCCGACGAGCTGCAGGGCACCAGGGCTCTCGTCCTTGACACCCGCAAGACCACACCGGGCCTGCGTGCCCTGGAGAAGTACGCCGTGCGCTGCGGTGGCGGCACGAACAAGCGCATGGGCCTCTATGACGTGGCCATGATCAAGGACAACCACAAACTTGCCGCCGGCTCACTGACGGCCGCCTACGAGGCGATCGCCACGGCATACCCCGATGTGCCCATCCAGGTCGAGGTGACGACGACTGACGAGGCTCTGGAAGCGGTCGCCGCTGGGGCGCGATTCATCATGTGCGACAACATGTCCACCGACCTGTTGCGCCGGACCGTCGAGGCACTGGAGGGGACGGGGGAGGAGGTCGAGGTCGAGGCGACGGGTGGTCTGACCCTCGAGGTGGCGCGGGCCTATGCGGAGACCGGCGTCGACTACCTCAGCGTCGGTGGACTGACTCACTCGAGCCCGATCCTCGACATCGCCCTCGACCTGGAGAGTGAGCCAGACGGGGAATGACCCCGATAGATCACTCCCCGCGGTCGGCCACCGTGCAGATGCACGATCGATTGCCGTCGGCGTCCTCGATGACCCAGTAGGACGGCGCTGCAGCATCACTGACGAGAGTCCCACCGGCCTCGATGACGGCAGCCAGTCGGCGCGCGACATCATCGGCGGGGATCCAGACGTCGAAGTGCCAGCGCTGGTCGAAATCCTGTGCAGGCAAGGCGAATTCGGCATCCTCACTCGGGTCGCCCGGCTCCTGCCACCAGATCGTCGGCACTTGGCCACTCGGGTCGACGGGTTCGCCGCGCTTGACCTGACTGCCGAGGAGCGCCGCATAGATCGGTGCGTTCTTCTCCCCATTGGCTGTGTCCAGACCCAACTCGAGCTGGGTGAGGCCGGCGACGTCGGCGGTGGCGCCGAGGTCGGCCGCGAAGCCACTGATCGCGCGCGCCAGGTCGAGGTCGCGGCTCGTGATCCCCGCGACGTCGTGGCTGGACATGGCGACGATGACCTCCGGATAGGTCAGCGTGATGTCCGGGTGGTGGTCAGCGGCTTCGGCCGCCGCGCCGATCCGGTTGACGAGTTCGAGCCCGGTCGCGAAGTTGCCGGTCCGGAACCGTGCCTTGATCACGTGGAAGACCTGGCGCCAGTCGGCGAGACCGGCGTCGGTCACCTGGCGGGGGGTCAGCTTCTGCAACGGGTCGCTCATGCCTCCACCGTGCCACGCCGTGGTGGCGTGTGCCTCACAAGCGAGCGAGAAGTATCGAGGTCTCGGTGTTCGTGACGCCCGAGACCCCGCGCAGGGCGGCGAGGGCCCGGTCGAGCTCGGCGAGGCTGCCGCAGTGGAGCTCGGCGACCATGTCCCACTTTCCGTTGGTGGAGTGGAGAGTTCTCACTTCCGGTATGCCGTGGACCGCCCGAGCGACCGCGCGAGCTGTTGCTCCACTCACCTGAATGAGGGTGATCGCCCGCACCGACTGTTCGGCCGCCTCGGGGTCGAGGTCGACGGTGAAGCGGCGGATGACGCCGGTGTCGACGAGTCGGGTGAGCCGACCCTGGACCGTGCCGCGCGCCACTTTGAGATCAGCGGCCAACGCCGAGACCGAAGCCCGCCCGTCGTCGCCGAGGCGGGCCAGCAGAGCGCGGTCGAGATCATCAAGGGGGATCGCCATGCACAAAATGTAGTAGATGCTGAACAATCTGATGACCAGTTGGGCAGAAGAAGCGCACTTCTGCCGTTGTGCGTGTCAGGGAAGACCCTTCACGATGACACCATGACCGCTGCAGCCGTTGACACCCCCACCGTGGCCCACGACTCAGCCGAGCCCCAAGCGCCGTCGGCCGTCCTCATGGTGCGGCCCCATCACTACCGCTTCAACGCCGCTGACTGCGCCGACAACGCCTTCCTCGTCGAGCCGGACCTGTCCGGCGATGCACTCGCCGGGGCCGCCTTCGACGAGATCACGGCGATGGCGCATGCAATCGAGGCGCGCGGTGTGCGAGTCGAGCTCGTCGATGACCTCGGCACGAGCACCCCCGACTCGGTCTTTCCCAACAACTGGTTCTCCACCCACGCCGACGGCACCCTCGTCCTCTATCCGATGCGGGCCCCGAGCCGCCGCCTCGAACGTCGCCCCGACATCGTGGAGACCCTCAAGGCGTCGTATGCCGTAAACCGCGTTCTCGATCTGAGCGCGGCCGAGCAGGAGGGTCGTTTCCTCGAGGGGACGGGCGCGATGGTCCTCGACCACGTGGGTCGGCACGCCTACGTCGCGAGGTCCGGTCGCACGGACGAGGGGTTGTTGCGCACCTTCTGTGCCGAATTTGACTTCACGCCGGTCCTTTTCGATGCCAACGGCCCCGACGGCGCACCGATCTACCACACCAACGTCATGATGAACGTGGGCACTGACCTCGCGATGGTGTGCCTGGATTCGATTGCAGCCCAACGGGATCGGCGTCGAGTCCGCTCACTGCTGGAAGGCGCCGGGCGAGTCGTCATTCCGATCGACGCCGCGCAGATGGGCGACTTCGCGGGCAACGCGCTCGAACTCGCCGGAGCCCAGGGTCCGCTTCTGGTCATGTCCTCGCGCGGCTGGGCGAGCCTGCACGCGAGCCAGCGCGCGACCGTCGAGGCCCACGTCGACGTGCTCCCCGTCGACATCCCTGCCGTCGAACACTCCGGCGGCTCGGCCCGCTGCACCCTGGCGGGACTCCACCTGATCCCGCGCTGATTCGATGTATCTGACGCCCTGATTCTGGTCGTGGAATACATCGAATCGGCGGGAGCGCGTCACGCCTTGCGGCGCCAGCGGACGACGACGGCGTAGTCCACGACGAGCCCATCATGCTCATCGAGGAACCGAGCTGCAGACTCGGGCGGGAACTCGATCCGCACGACGGCCTCGAGGTCCTCGCGTCGGTCGAAGGTCCACTCGATCATCAGTCGCTCGGACGCGTAGCCCTGCCGCCGCCAGAAGCGCTCGACTGCCTCCGGATCAAAGGCCGGGTATGCCGTGGTGAACCACCGCGTGAACGTCGAGTCGGTCGTGAGGTCATTGTCGACGAAGGCCGCCAGTCCACCGGAGCGCAGGACGCGTTCGACTTCGGCCAGTCCTGGCTCGCACCCGGCGCCAAAGAAGTAGGCCCAGCGCGCATGCACGAGATCGACCGACGCGTCAGCCAACGGGATCGCCTCGACAGAGCCCGCCACCACGGGCGCCTTCGCAGTTCCGTTACCCCGCAAGCGTTCTCGCGCGGCGACAACGAGCGGAAGGTGAGGCTCGAGACCGACCGGCTCCGCGGCATACGCCGCAAAGCGGGGGAGATGGAAGCCCGAGCCGCACCCCACATCGAGGACTCGGCTGCCCTCCCAGGGGCGCAACGAGGCGATGGCGGAGTCGATGACACCGGCGCGATCGGAAGCAAGGTTCTCGAGTTCGTAGACCTCGGGTGTGCTCCAGATGTTGGGACTCGGGATGGTGCCGCGGCCCGGCGACCGACTCATGGCCAAGGCTGGCTCAGCCGCGCTTGCCGCCGATGGTCTTCGCGGCGACGGTGGCCGGATGGACCATCAGCGGGAGGAGCTTCTTGGCCTCGACACTGCGGAAGGTGCGCAGCGAGGTCAGGTGGGCCTGGCAGCGGATCTCCAGCTCGGCATACGCCGCTTCGCCCATGAGTTCGACGAGCTCGGCCTTGCTGCTGCGGAAGACGGGCTCGCGACCCACATGGGCCTCGGAATTGGCCGAGCAATACCAGTCGAGGTCGTGGCCGCCGGCTCCCCAACCACGACGGTCGAACTCGGTGATGGTGATCTCGAGGTAGGTCGTGCCGTCGGGCCGGGTGACGTTGGAGTAGTGGCGGCGGATGGGGAGTTGCCAGCACACGTCCGGCTTGACCGTGTGGGGAGCGCGGCCCATGCGAACTCCCTTCTGGTGCAAGGCACATCCCGCGCCCGCGGGGAAGCCGGGTCGGTTGAGGAAGATGCAGGCGCCCTTGACGACCTTGGTCTTGATGGCGTCACCATCAGGCTCGGTCCAGCGGTCGACTCGCGCCGGGTCCTTCTGGCCGAACTTGCCCTCGCTCGGCCGCAACTGCCACTCCTCAGCCGTCAACCCGGCGACCACCTCGGCGACCCGCTCGAGGTCGTCGTCGTCGGTGAAGTGCGCACCTAGGGTGCAGCAGCCGTCATCGGGTCGGTCGGCATAAATGCCCTTGCAGCCCGAACCGAAGATGCACGTCCAACTGGAACACAGCCACGACAGGTCGACCCGGAAACGCTGGTCGGGGTCGCTTGGGTCGTCGAACTCGGCCCACGTCCGAGGGGCGTCGAGGGAGGTCTCCGGCACGGGGCAACCCTACGGCCCACTACCGTGGACCCCATGCGCTTGGGTGTCATCGACGTGGGCTCGAACACGGTCCATCTCCTCGTTGTCGATGCCCACAGTGGTGGCGCCCAGCCGTTGCCGACCTCCTCGCACAAGATCGCCCTCCGGCTCTCCGAGCACGTCGAGGACGACGGGCGGATCGCGGAGGCCGGCCGTGATCGGCTCGCGAGCTTCGTCGACGAGTGCCTGCACGTCGGCGAGGATCAGGGGGTCGAGGAACTCCTGGGTTTTGCGACGAGCGCGATCCGTGAGGCCCCCAACGGTGACGACGTCCTCACCTTCGTCAAGGACCGCACCGGGGTGACCCTCGATGTCCTGTCGGGACCCGACGAGGCCAAGTTGACCTTCCTCGCGATCCGCCGCTGGTTTGGCTGGTCGGCAGGCACCCTGCTCATGGTCGACATCGGCGGAGGGTCGTTGGAGTTGGCCCAGGGCATGGACGAGGACCCCGACGTCGCCGTCTCCCTTCCCTTGGGGGCGGGGCGCATCACCCGTGACCTGCTCGCGGGTGATCCGCCGAGCTCGACCACGGTGCGGGAGGCCAGGCGAAAGGTCCGCGCCCTGCTCGCCAAGGAGATGCGTCCCTTCACCAAGGCGACCAATCCCGATCGCGCCGTCGGCACGTCCAAGACCATGCGCTCACTCGCTCGCATCTGTGGTGCCGCTCCGAGCTCCGAGGGCATGTACGCGCCGCGCCACCTCGACCGCGCAGACCTCTCCGAGGTGCTGCCGCGACTGGCGACCATGTCGTCCGAGGAACGTCAGACCATCTCCGGAGTGTCCGCGGCACGGGCCTCCCAGATCCTCGCCGGGGCGATCGTGGCCGAGGCCGCCATGGACCTGCTCGGGGTCGAGCGCCTCGAGATCTGTCCGTGGGCTCTGCGCGAGGGTGTCATCCTGCGGCGACTCGACCGGATGTGACCATGCAGGTCCAGCCGTGAGCATCGTCCACGTCCCGGACATCCCGGTCGCCCTGTCCACGAGCTCCGCCTACCCCGAGACCTGTGCTGCCGCCTTCGGCCTGGCCGAACGACTCGGTTACGACGCGATGGAGGTCATGGTCTGGAGCGACCCCCTCACCCAGGAGGCCGGCGCGCTCAAGACGCTCGTCGAGCACCACGGCATACCAGTCGTATCGATCCACGCGCCGACCCTCCTCATCTCGCAACGGGTCTGGGGCAACGACCCCTGGGACAAGGTCGACCGAAGCATCGAGTTGGCCCTCGAACTCGGCGCCCGTACCGTCGTCGTCCACCCACCCTTCCGGTGGCAGAAGGAATACGCGGCCGGGTTCACCGACGGAATTGCCTTGCGCGAGAACGACACCGGCATCGAACTCGCCGTCGAGAACATGTATCCCTGGCGGGCCCGGCGTCGCGATCGGTCGCGCGAGATGGAGGCCTATCTGCCGCACTGGGACCCGGTGACCCAGCCCTATGACCACGTGACCCTCGACCTCTCACATACGGCGACGGCCCGCTCTGACGCCATGGCGATGGCCGAGGCGCTCGGCCCCCGTCTGACCCACGTGCACCTCGCCGACGGCCTCGGCTCCAACCTCGACGAGCACCTCGTGCCCGGGCGGGGCGGCCAGCCGTGTGGTGAGTTCCTCGAGCGTCTGGCCGACACCGGCTTCACCGGCTCCGTCGTCGTCGAGGTGTCGACCCGCAAGGTCTCGCCGGAGCAGCGCGAGGTGGACCTCGCCGAGGCGCTCGCCTTCGCCCGCCTGCACCTGGCCACCGTGCCCGTGATGGAGTGAGGCCGTGAGCCCGCGCGGACGACGCCCAGCCGGTGAGGACACCCGCGCGGCCATCGTCGCGGCCGCTGCGGCCGAGTTCGCGACGAGTGGGTATGCCGGGAGCTCACTTCGTGCGATCGCCCGCCGGGCGGGCGTCGATCCCCGATTGGTGCACCACTACTTCGAGGGCAAGAGCGCCCTCTTCGCCGAGGTCATGCACGTCCCGGTCAATCCGGCAGCGGTCATCGCGCAGGTGATGTCCGGCCCGCCGGAAGCCACCGGCGCGAACCTCCTGCGGGCCTTCCTCACGGTCTGGGACTCACCGCAGGCCCAGCCTGCGCTCGTCGCCCTCGTCCGGACCGGGCTCAGCAGCGAGGAGTTGGTCGACCAGCTGCGCGGCTTCGTCGAGCGCGATCTCATCGGACAAGTCATCCGGAAGCACCCGGCGACCAAGGGCCTCCCGGCCAAGGAGCGACGGGTTCGGGCCGGTCTCATCGCCACCCAGATGCTCGGCCTGGTGCTGGCGCGCTACATCGTGCGCATGCCCGGGATCGTGGAGTCCACGAGCGAGGAACTCGTGGCCCACCTCGGTCCGATCGTCCAAGGCCTCCTGGACCCCCAGTTTGTGACCCCAGGTTCGTCGGTTCGGGCCGGATCGGCGCGCCCGACCTCCCGTTTGTGACCCCAGGTTCGTTGGTCTGGACCGAAATGCGCTGGTGGGCGCACGGCATACGAACCTGGTGTCATGAATGGAGGCAGGAACGGGAGGTCTGGGGAAGGGCTGCGAACCTGGTGTCATGAATGGAGGCAGGAACGGGGAGGTCTGGGGGAGGGCTGCGAACCTGGGGTCACAAATGGGGAATGCGTGAGGGTTGCGCGGCGGTGAGCGGACGGCATACATTTCATCATGTGATGAATAAGGACCATGGCCGGCACGCGGCCGGCGCCACCCCCGATGGGGCAAAGCCCACCGGCGACGCGATCGTCGTCGACCATTTGAAGGTCAAGCGCGGGACCCGGTTGGTCCTCCCGGATCTGTCCGTCCGGGTCCCGAAGGGCCAAGTCATCGGCCTCCTCGGACCCAGCGGTGGCGGCAAGTCGACCCTCATGCGATCCATCGTGGGCGTCCAGGTCGTCGGCGGCGGCACGGTGACCGTGCTCGGTGAGCCAGCGGGTTCGGCCGGCCTGCGCCGACGGGTCGGCTACCTCACCCAGGCGCCCAGCCTCTATTCCGACCTGACCGTGCGGGAGAACGTCGCCTACTTCGCCCGGGTGCTCGGGGCGAGCGCCGCCGACGTGGACCGGGCGATTGCGGATGTCGACCTCACGGACCATGCCGACGCCCTTGTCGTCAACCTCTCCGGTGGCCAGCAGACGCGGGCCAACCTCGCCTGCACTCTCGTCGGCAACCCCGAGGTCCTCGTCCTCGACGAACCGACGGTCGGACTCGACCCGGTGCTCCGGCGCGACCTCTGGGCTCTCTTCCGGCGGCTCTCCGACGAGGGTCGGACCGTGCTGGTGTCCAGCCACGTGATGGACGAGGCCACCCGCTGTGACCGCCTGCTTCTCATCCGGGCGGGCGAGATCCTCAGCGACTCCTCACTGCCTGAACTGCTTGCCAGCACCGGCGCCGAGGACGCCGAGGGAGCCTTCCTCGCCCTCATCGACGCCGCGAACGCGGCCAACCCAGCCGGCTCTCGGACGGAGGGGGTGGCATGAACCCCCGCATCACCCTGGCCACCGCTGGCAGGATCCTGTCCCAGCTGCGGCACGACCATCGGACCGTCGGGCTCCTGCTCGTCGTGCCCTGCGTGCTGATCGGTCTGCTCGCCTGGATCTTCGCCGACTCGCCCACGCCGGTCTTCGACCAGATCGGGGCCTCCCTGCTCGGCGTCTTCCCCTTCGTCATCATGTTCGTCGTCACCTCGGTCTCCACGCTTCGGGAGCGGACGGGCGGCACCCTCGAGCGACTCATGACCACGCCGCTGGGCAAGGGCGACCTGATGGTTGGTTATGCCTTGGCCTTCGGGCTCGTCGCCATCGTCCAGGCCATCGTCGCCACGTCCTTCGCGATCTGGGTCTGCGGCCTCGACATCAAGGGACCAGCCTGGATGCTCATGGTCATCGCCCTGCTCGATGCCCTGTTGGGCACGGCTTTGGGCCTGCTCGCCAGCGGCTTCGCGCGCACGGAGTTCCAGGCCGTGCAGTTCATGCCGGCGTTCATCCTTCCGCAGTTCCTCCTCTGCGGGCTCCTCGTCGCTCGCGATCAGATGCCCTCGATCCTGTCGACCATCTCCGACTGGCTGCCCTTGTCCTACGCCGTGGATGCGATGAAAGAGGTCACCGCGCAGGCCGACCCGAACGTCTGGAAGGACTTCGCCATCATGGGCGCGTGGATCGTCGTGGCGCTGGTCCTCGGCTCGCTCACCCTCCGCCGGCGCACCCCCTGAGCGGCTGGGTCGGAGCGGGTCGAGGCCACACGGCATACGGGAGTAGGTTGGGCCATCGTGGAAGCCAGTGACCTGCTCCGGGGCGCCCTCCTCGGACTCTCCAAATCAGACCTCGTCCGCACCACGATCGAGAAGGCCCCGGTCAGCAGATCGGTGGTCGCGCGCTACGTGCCCGGCACCGGCGTGCCCGACGCCGTGGCAGCGGCTGCCGAGCTCCGCGCCACCAACCGGCTCACGACGATCGACTACCTCGGCGAGGACACGACCGATCGTGCCCAGGCCGAGCACACGCGCGACACCTACATCACCCTCCTCGACGCGCTCGCCGAGGCCGACCTGACGAAGTACGGTGCGGCCGAGGTCAGTCTCAAGCTCAGCGCCCTCGGTCAGGCGCTGCCCAAGGATGGCGAGAAGGTGGCGCTCGATCTGGCCCGCGAGGTCTGCGAGGCGGCGTCGAGGGCCGGCACCACGGTGACCCTCGACATGGAGGACCACACGACGACCGACTCGACGCTCGGCGTGCTCGCCGAGTTGCGGCAGGACTTCCCGTGGGTCGGAGCCGTGCTGCAGGCCTATCTCAAGCGGACTCTCGCCGACTGCCAGGCCCTCGCCCACGAGGGCAGCCGCGTGCGCCTGTGCAAGGGCGCATACAAGGAGCCGGCCTCGGTCGCCTACCAGGACAAGGACGACGTCGACCTGTCCTATGTCCGATGCCTCAAGGTGCTCATGGCGGGCGAGGGCTATCCGATGGTCGCCAGCCACGACCCCCGTCTCATCGAGATCGCGCAAGCGCTCGCCACTCACAGCGAGCGGCTGCCGGAGACCTACGAGTTCCAGATGCTCTACGGCATTCGACCGGCCGAGCAGTCGCGGATCGCCGATCGTGGGCACCAGATGCGCGTCTACGTGCCCTTCGGCGACGAGTGGTACGGCTACCTCATGCGTCGGATGGCCGAGCGCCCGGCCAACACGGTCTTCTTCCTCCGCTCCCTGGTGTCCCAGGGCTGAGGGGGCGCAAGGGATACTTCCCCCATGGGAACGGTTGCGATCTTCGGTGCTGGTGTCATGGGCGAGACCTTGCTCTCCGGCCTCCTGCGGGCAGGGCGGTCAACTGAGGAGCTCGTCATCACCGAGCGGCGGGCCGATCGCGCCGCCGAACTCACCGAGAAGTACGGCGTGCGCGCTCTCAGCAACACCGAGGCCGCCGGTCTCGCCGACACCCTGATCCTCGTCGTCAAGCCACAGGACATCCGTGGTCTGCTCGCGGAGATCCGTGACCACGTCACGAGCGACAACCTCGTCGTGTGCATCGCCGCAGGCATCACGACCGGCACGGTGGAGGACGCCCTCGAACCCAAGCGGGCCGTCGTCCGCGTCATGCCCAACACCCCGGCCCTCGTCGACCAGGGCATGGCCGCGGTGTCGCCCGGCACCTACGTCAGCGCCGACCAACTCGAGGAGGCCAAGTCGATCCTCGCGGCCACCGGCAAGGTCGCCGAGGTCCCCGAATACCTCCAGGACGCCGTCACCGCCATTTCCGGCTCCGGCCCGGCCTACATCTTCTACGTCGTCGAGGCGATGATCGAGGCCGGCGTCGTCCTCGGGATGCCGCGCGCGATGGCCACCGAACTCGTCGTCCAGACCCTTTTCGGCGCCGCGACGATGATCAAGGAGACCGGCCAGCACCCCACCGTGCTGCGCGAGCAGGTCACCTCACCCGGGGGCACCACCGCTGCCGCGCTGCGTGAGCTGGACGATCACAAGGTCCGCGCCGCCTTCATCCGCGCGATGGAGGCCGCCGCGAAACGTTCGGCCGAGTTGTCGGGCGCGTGAGCGACGAGAGGTATGCCGTGGAGCCGGCCTCGCGCGAAGGTGACCCATCCGCGGGTGGCGAGCCCACGGCATACCGGATCGAGGCGGTGACCGAAGCGAACCTGGACCACTACCTGGCCGTCCGGCTCGCGATGCTGTTGGACGCACCGCGAGCCTTCGGGAGCACCTATGCCGGTGCTGTGGCCCATCCACGGGACTGGTGGCTGGCGAGGATCACGACGTGCCCGACGTGGCTCGCCTGGGAGGGCGATCGACCGGTGGGCTCGGTCGGGATGGGTCGCCACGAGGGTTGCGTCCCGGACGAGACCAGCCTCATCGGCATGTGGGTCGCGGCCCCGGCACGCGGGCGCGGCGTGGCCGAGCGTCTCGTCCAACAGGTCCTTGACGCAGCCGCGTCGGGGGGCTGGCGCACGGTGACCCTCGACGTCGCCGAGGAGAACCACCAGGCGCGTCGACTCTATGAGCGGATGGGCTTCACCCCGACCGGTCGGACGTGGCGCAATGAGGTCGTCGATGGCGGGGTCGACGAGGTGGAACTGGCGGTGAGACTCGGTCACGGCGGATGACCCGCCGCGCTCGCGGTCGAGAATCGGGGCCCGGTCCGGGTGAACAGTCAGTGGTGCGGGTGCCCTTGGGTTGACCCCGTCTGCCAGAGTAGGTCCATGGCTGACATCCACGTGCGCGCGCTGACCGATGGTGACTGGGAGCTCTTCCGCTCCGTGCGGTTGCGGGCGCTGGAGGAATCCCCCGAGGCCTTCGTCGCCGACCATGCCTCCGAGGCGGACGAGCCCGAGGGCTTCTGGCATGACCGACTGGCCCGCTCACAGCGCCTGCTGGCGGAAGTCGACGACGCACCGGTCGGCATCGTGAGCCTGGGCCCGGTCGATGATCGCCCTGAGGCCGGCCAGATCTTCGGGCTGTGGGTCGACCCAGCCCTTCGTGGGTCGGGAGTGGCCACGGCGCTGGTCCGGGCCTGTGTCGAGGCCGCGGGGGCCGCCGGCAAGGAACACGTGCTCTATTGGGTGGGCACCGACAACGGTCGCGCGGTGGCCTTCGCCTCGGGCTTCGGCTTTCGTCCCACGTCGGAGCGGCGGCCGATGCGCGTGGCCAGTGAGGCCGACGGCGAGGAGGAGATCGCCATGGATCTCCCGATCGACCAGACCGTGACGGGCAACGCGCCTCGCGCCTGAGCCGGCCGAGTCTCTGCTGGGGTCGGCGGCTCGTTCAGGGGCGGGCGGCCAGCCGCTCGAGCAACTGGCTGGGGCCGCTGACGATGATCGTGTCGTGAGCCGAGACCTTGGTGGAGGGCACGGCATACGTGAAGTCCTCGCCCGGTGACTTCACGCCCACGACGGTGACGCCGTATTTGCTGCGGATCTGGCTCTGCTCCAAGGTGAACCCGACGGCCTCCTGCGGCGGTCGCATCTTGACGATCGCGAAGCCGTCGTCGAACTCGATGTAGTCCTGGAGTTTGCCGCCGACCATGTGCGCCACGCGGCGGCCGGTGTCGGACTCGGGACGCACGACGTGATGGACACCGATTCGGTCGAGGATGCGGGCGTGCTCCAGCGACATGGCCTTGGCCCAGATGTCCTGCACGCCCGCGTCCACGAGGTTGGCCGCGGCGAGGACCGACCCCTCGATCGATGAGCCGATGCCCACGATCGCGATGCGGAAGCGTTGGGCCTTGACGTCGCGGACGGCAACGGGGCTGGAACCGTCGGCATGGACCACTTGGGTGATCTGCCCGAGGAAGCGCTCGGCGATGAGCCCGTCCTTCTCCATCCCGACGACCTTGTGGCCGAGCCGCCGGAGCTCGACGGCTGCAGCGCCGCCGAAGCGGCCCAGACCGATGACCAGGACGTCGAGGTCGCTGTTGCGGTGGGCTGACATGGGTGCTGTCGCTCCTGACGGACGTGGACGAGGTGCTGGCATGCAGGCTAGTCGTCGGGAGTAGCGTTCGGGTATGGCCCCACGGACGCGCGTCATCTGGGATGAGGCCTTCGCGGCCTACAACTTCGGCCCCGAGCACCCGATGGCACCCGTGCGGCTCGATCTCACCACTCGATTGGCGCGCTCGCTGGGCGTGTTGGAGCACGTGGAGTTGCATGCACCCGAGGTGGCGAGCGACGACGTGCTCACCACCGTGCATGACCCGGCCTATGTGGAGGCCGTGAAGCAGGCATCACTCGATCCTGCGGGAGCCGATCCGCGCCGCGGTCTCGGCACCGAGGACGACCCGGCCTTCGCCGGGATGCATGAAGCCTCGGCGCGGATCGTCCAAGGGACACTGGACCTGACCAAGGCCCTGTATGCCGGCGAGATCGATCACGGGGTCAACTACTGCGGCGGCATGCACCACGCCATGGCCGCCCATGCGGCGGGGTTCTGCATCTACAACGATGCTGCCGTCGGTATCCAGTGGCTGCTCGACCAAGGTGCGGAGCGCGTCGCCTATGTCGACATCGACGTCCACCACGGCGACGGCGTCGAGCGGATCTTCTGGAACGACCCGCGCGTGCTCACGATCTCGGTGCATGAGACGGGACGTGCGCTCTTTCCTGGCACGGGTTGGCCGGCGGACATCGGGGGGGCTCAAGCCCTGGGGAGCGTGGCCAATGTCGCCTTGCCGCCTGCCACCAACGATGCCGCGTGGCTGCGAACCATCGATGCGATCGTGCCGCCACTGGTCCACGCGTATCGGCCCCAGTTCCTCGTGACCCAGCACGGGTGTGACACGCACTTCGAGGATCCCTTGGCGCACTTCTCGATCTCGATGGATGCCCAACGACGGGCGCACGAGGCGATGCACAACCTCGCCCATGAGTGCGTGGACGGGCGGTGGCTTGCGCTCGGTGGTGGCGGGTACGAGATCATCGACGTGGTCCCGCGCTCCTGGACCCACCTCACCGCCATTGCCGCTCACCGTCCGATCGGTCCGCAGGTCGAGGTGCCTGAGGACTGGCGACAACACGTCGAGGAATTGTTCGGCCGGCCCGGACCCAAGCGGATGGGGGACCTTCCGCCGGACAACCTGCCGATCTGGGTGCGACCGTGGGCCATGGGACACAACCCGGACCACCCGATCGACCGGGCGATCATGGCCACCCGGGAGGCCGTCTTCCCCCACCACGGACTCGACCCCTGGTTCGATTGACCAACCAATTGATCAGCCGTCTGTCAGCGTGTCGAGTGGACAGCGGAAACGAATTTGGTCGCTGACTTCCCCAATCGTCACATCTGCCCCTATGGTTGCGTCTGCACACAGGGAACGCCTCGTCGGCGGGGAAGCCGACGGTCCAGGTGGGCAGAATTTCGAGGTCGCACATGTCGGAGCGTCAGCTCGGTGAGGTCCAGTTCCTCACCGTTGCCGAGGTCGCCTCGATCATGCGCGTGTCGAAGATGACCGTCTACCGCATGGTGCACGCCGGTGAACTTCCGGCCATCCGCGTCGGCCGGTCCTTCCGGGTCCCGGAAGACGAGGTGCACAAGTACTTGCGCACCTCATTCGTCGACACCGCCTGATCGGATCGCGAGACCATGAGAGGGGCACCCTGAGACCGGGGTGCCCCTCTCGCTTCTCGCTGGTCCGGGGGTCCGGGGTCGTGCCCGGGTTGACGTCGATCGATCCACTGGTTTTGGGGGCGAGGTGCTCGCCCCGCTACTCTTGGGACGATCGACATCGCGCGCGCCGTGATGGCGCGCCGGGTCCTCCGGCCTGCATGGTCCGACAGTCATTCCCGAGCATCACCAGAAGTTCAAGGAACACACATGGGTTCAGTCATCAAGAAGCGCCGCAAGCGGATGGCCAAGAAGAAGCACCGCAAGTTGCTGCGCAAGACGCGTCACCAGCGTCGTAACAAGAAGTGAGCTCGGGGCCTTCGGGTCCCGCACTCTGTGTGACGGGCCTCCGCCGACGCGGGGGCCTTCGTCATGCCGGCAGTCGGCCAACTGTGCCGCCCGCTGCGCGCGTGACCTTCCTCGCACCCCGCGAAGCAGTGGGCTCGCGAAGGTAGGGTCGAGCCGAACGTCGAGCCCGGGCAGCGGGCTGCGTGAATGTCGTGGAGTCAAGAGGTGGAGCAATGGCACGCACGGTGCTGGTGACGGGGGTGTCGCGCCATCTCGGCGGCATCGTCGCGCGGCGACTGGCTCAGCACCCCGAGGTCGATCACGTCATCGGCGTCGACGTGATCCCCCCGCCCCACGCGATCGGGGACACCGAGTTCGTCCGGGCGGACATCCGCAACCCGATGATCGGTCGGATCATCTCCGATGCCGAGGTCGACACCGTCGTCCACATGAACGTCATCGCGACCCCGACGCTGGCCGGAGGCCGGACTCCGCAGAAGGAGATCAACGTCATCGGGACGATGCAACTCCTCGCTGCCTGTCAGAAGTCGCCCACGGTGCGTCGCCTCGTCGTCAAGAGCACATCAGCGGTCTACGGCTCGACGCCCCGCGATCCAGCCATGTTCACCGAGGACATGAGTGCCAAACGCATCCCGACGGCCGGCTTCGGCAAGGACTCGATCGAGGTCGAAGGCTACGTGCGCGGATTCGCGCGAAGGCGCGGTGACGTCGAAATCCTCACGATGCGCTTCGCCAACATCGTCGGCCCGCGCATCCGGACGGCCATCACCGACTACTTCTCGATGCCGGTCATCCCCGTGCCGCTGGGATATGACGCACGCCTGCAGTTCATGCACGAGGACGATGCCGTGGCTGCCCTCGAGTTGGCCACCCTCGGCACGGCCACCGGGGTCATCAACCTGGCCGGTGACGGCATCCTGACGGTCCAACAGGCGGTGGCGCTCACCGGACGACCGTTCGTGCCGGTGCCGGTCGCGGCTGCCGGCCTGATCGGTGGGTGGACCAAGCGGCTCGGCCTGATCGACTTCTCGCCGGACCAGATGGACCTGCTCGCCTTCGGGCGGGGTATCGACACGACCCTGATGCGCACGGTCCTGGGATTCGAGCCCCAGCGCACGACCCGTGAGGCGTTCACGGACTTTGCCCGTTCCGTGCCCAACCTGATGGAGTCACCGGCCCAGGTCGAGGCTGCCCTCGAAGGCGCTCTGTCCACGATCGGGAGCGGGGTCGCGAGTCTGGTCGGCCGGGCTCAACGGGGAGTCTCCGAGGTGGCCTCCGTGACCACGCTCACGCCGCATGACAGGAAGGGCGACTGATGGCCGCGCAGGGGAAGGCCCCCGGACGCAGCGCACTGGCCGCAGGAGCGGCGCGCGCCGGAGGCGAGCGTGCGAAGCGTCGTTCCACCCCCTTGCTCGCAGCCTCCGTCGCAGCGGACACCAACGCGCCG